>CAZJTL010000118.1:0-16038 GCA_964548905.1 uncultured bacterium
TAAAAGACGGGTTTGTGGCTCTAATTTGAGACATTCAGCTACTATTTCTAGTAAAAAAAGCTGATTTTTTTGCTCGGCAAATCTGCCAACGTGACCGATGACAAAAGAATTTTCACTAAGTTTAAATTGAGAACGGACAGCTTGAGAATCTACAGGAATGGCAAAATTGGTTAATTCGATGCCGTAATAAAGCAATTGCCAACGGGGATCGTTTTTCCAGTTAGAGCCAAACATATAACGAGCAGCTCGATAACTGGCTGCTAAACCCATCGTTGCATACTTGAGAATTAATGCTTTGGTAAAACTAATATAGAGCCGACGGGGCAAAGGTGCCGATCGCTCGACTACAGAGGCATCGTCGTGACTATGAGCGATACGAATTGGAATATTTAATTGTTTTGCCAAGTATAAGATATAGCCATTGAAGTGGGCGACATGAGTATGAATAATATCGTAATCTGGGCGATCGCCTACAATTTTTTTAAAAGTACGAGAATATGCCCATGGTTGCCAGACAAACTGTCTGGGGTGAGGACAGAGAAGGATTTTACTACCGAGTTTTTCAATTTCTTCGCTATAAGCGCTGGGATAGAGAACATGGACTAAAAAATCGATCTGAAATCTAGAGCGATCGATACGCCTCAGAATATTTAATAGCCAATTTTCTACTCCACCTCCCATCCTCATCACGTACAAGACGTGCAGGATTTTGATTGGTTGGCGATCGCTCGAATTCACTTAATCATTCTCCTTGTTTCTAATTCGATAAATAGCGTGCAAGATTACACCAAAATTAGTAACTGCTTCCATAACAGCACCTACAACTAAAGCTATAGCCGCCCCTTTCAGCCCCATTGACGGAATTAACCAAAAGCAGGCTAGTGCAGAAGCACCAGTAACAAGAGAAGACATCGGCACTTGGATCGAAAAATATCTAGCCGCAGTCCTCCCATAACCGAGAAAGGCAAAAGAATAAGTAATTGCCGCAGCAATCATCAACCAGATAAACACATCTAAATATTCTGCATATTCTGGTTGATAGAGAATAGTTAGAAATTGCTTACCAGCAACTACAGCAAATAATAATCCTCCCACTCCGACGAAAGTGCCGATCGCAGCTAGTTTGAGCAAAAGTTCAATAAATCCATCTTCGTCATTCTGGGCGTACAACTTAGCTAACTGAGGTGTGGCTGAATCAGCCATAGCACTCAAAACCATTTGCCCTGCCAGCATCAAATAAGAGATGGCGGCAAAAATGCCCAGTTCTCTCTCTCCTAAATACCTTTCAATGAAATAGCGAGGTATATTCAGGTTGAGAGAAATCAGCATCATGACTAAGCCCAAAGGCAAAGACAGTTTAATTATTTTAAGTAAGGTGGGGCGATGCCAACGAGGTTTTAAGTTATTAAAAGAGGCAGGAGAGAGACGAGGGGACGGGGAGACGGGGAGAGGGGGAGAAGTCGATCTTAATAGGGCGATCGCGTTGGGTACGTCATAAACTAACAAAACTCCAGCCCAAACTAACGCTAAACCCATTGCACCCCAAATTACGCTACCAGACAGATACACGCCTATACCAAGCACCAGTAAGGATAAAGGACCTTTAAATAACATGGAAATGGCAATACGATCCATCCGTTCATACTGTTGAAAGAGTCCTTGAAAGACATCACTAATTGACTCAAAAGCTTTTGCTAAACTGATTAACAAAATTACTATCGCTGTCTGCCAACGATAGCCTGTCTGAATCGTAATCGCGGCGATCGCGCCTAAAGCTAAACTAGTGGCAATTAACCGCAAACCGAGATAATCTTCAAAGCGATACTCTCGTTTGGCATCGGTGGCTTGAACAGTCCGCAACTGCAAGTTAGTAAACATAATTACAGGTGCAGTGACAGCAAAGCCTAAAGTAAACTGCCCAACCATTTCTGGGGTACCTAGTTTAGCCAACACTACCAACATTCCCCATTGGCAAACAGCATAGATAGCATTGCCAACAAATGTCCAGGAAAAATTACGACGCAGCGTGAGTGGTTGAGAATTTTGCATCGATTTAACTCTCTAAACTCCAATTAATCTGTTTACTTCTTCGCTGGCGATCGGTTCAGAAAACAGATAGCCTTGTCCATATCGGCATCGCATCGCAATTAAATGAGCTAGTTGTTCTGGAGTTTCTACTCCTGCTGCCATAATTTCAATACCAGAATTACGAGCATTACAGGCGATCGTCTTAAGCATTTCTAAGCTTTTAGCATCTTTGTCCATTTTTCCTACCAAATGGCGGTCTATTTTCAGGCGATCGAATTGTTCGTAGAGAAAGTTAGGAAAGTTATAGGAACGCTCGTAACTCAATTCTGTCTTGCCAAAATTATCCACCTGCAATTGCACACCTAACGCTTTTAGCTGAGCGATCGCACTCATACTGGAATTAATGCTTTCTTCAAGAGCAGTTTCAGATATTTCTAATCTCAAGCTTTGAGGGTCGAGAATATTTTTTTGCAGATTTTCTCGAATGTGTTTAACTAAATTGGGATTGAGTAATTCTTGGCTGGAAATGTTGATGCCGATCGTTAGAGATTGACCGATATCGTATTCTTCTTGCCAGAAACTAAGTTGACTACAAACTCGATCGATTACCCAAAAATTAATCTCTCTCAGTACACCTTTCTTTTGAGCAACGGCAATAAATTTCTCTGGATGGAGGATTCCCCATTCGGGATGATGCCAGCGCAATAAAGCTTCAAATCCGATTAATTTAGAAGTTTCTAACTGAATAATTGGTTGATAATAGAGGCATAGTTGCTCTTGCTGGAGAGCTAGCAATATTTCTTCTTCTAGTACTTGAGCTGTTAGCTCTTGAGGGGCGATCGCTTTACGGCTACTGCCATTGCTCTCTAACTGAGGTGTAGAGTTGGCAAGTACTTTTTTAATTTTTTGGTTAATACTAGTTGCAGGTGAACCTTCTGGGTATTTAGGTTTGTATCCAGATACCAGTTGTTCGAGTAAAAATAAGATTAAAGTCTGTTCGTTTTGCGCCGCAGCTCGATAAAGAGCATCGAGCATTGTCTCTAAATTTTTCGGGATAATCGCTGTGGCATTTTCGATCGCCAAAATCTTTTGATGTTCTGTCGCTTCATATTTTTCCCCAGGTAGCAACAGTTCCTCGTATAGTTTTTCACCTGGTCGCAATCCTGTAAAGACGATCTCAATATCTTTCCCCACTTCATAGCCAGAAAGATGAATCAAATCTTTTGCTAGATCGACAATTTTAACTGGCTGTCCCATATTGAGCATGAAGATCTCCCCACCGCTACGACTGAGTGCTGAAGCTTGTAAAACTAACTGAACGGCTTCGGGGATCGTCATAAAATAACGACAGATATCGGGATGGGTAATAGTAATCGGTCCTCCTTGGGCAATTTGTTTCTGAAAGGTAGGTACGACACTACCGCGAGAACCAAGCACGTTGCCAAAACGAACCACGACATAATGCCGATTACAGGCACGAGCGGCTTGTAACACTAACATCTCTGCAACCCTTTTACTCGCTCCCATCACGTTAGTAGGATTGACAGCTTTGTCGCTAGAAACCATTACGAAACGATTGACTTGATATTGTATCGACAAATCCAAGAGATTTTTGGTACCTAAGACGTTGTTGGTAATCGCTTCTGGTGAATTTAACTCCATTAAAGGCACGTGTTTATGCGCCGCCGCATGAAAAACTATGTCTGGTTTATAACGCTCAAACAGGTAATTAAGCCGAGACAGAGAACGCAAGTCAGCGATCGAGGCAG
This sequence comes from uncultured bacterium, assembly GCA_964548905.1. Classification (GTDB taxonomy): domain Bacteria; phylum Cyanobacteriota; class Cyanobacteriia; order Cyanobacteriales; family Xenococcaceae; genus CAZJTL01. The sequence goes on from CAZJTL010000118.1 coordinate 3,798, forward strand.
TTAAGTGGGGAACTTTAGCTCGATCGGACTCTTCTTGTTCGAGGATTTTGACAAACTGCTCTAGCTCTTGTTGAATATTAAAGACAGAGTTTTCTCCATGTCCCATCAAAATCATTTGTGCGGGACGACATCTAAAAATCTGACGACAAAGCTCACTGCCGATCGAACCTCCTGCACCAGTGACCAAAACTGTCTTACCTTCAATTAGGCGAAAAACTTCCTCTACGTCGGTTTGAATTGGTTCTCGTCGCAGTAAGTCTTCAATTTTAACGTCTCTGAGAATACCCAAGCCAACGCGATCGCGATTGTTGAGAATTTCGTGCATCCCAGGCAGAGTACTGGTTTTAATCCCTGTTGCTTGGCACAGATCTACTATTTCTCTGATCGTTTGTCCTGATGCCGTTGGCATGGCAACGATCGCTTTGCGAATATTATACAGTCTAGCTAGTTCGGGAATTTGATGGCGATTGCCTGCAACAGGAATACCACGAACTTTAAGATTTAATTTCTGGGGATCGTCATCGATAAAGGCAACAGGAAGCAATCCTAACTGAGGATTGCGTTGCATTTCTTGTACTAGGGATACTCCTGCATCGCCAGCACCAATGACTAACACGCGATCCCGCCTACAGTGCTTTATTTTCTTTTGACTTACCTTTTCTACTGCTCTGACACTAAAACGAACTGCTCCGACCAAGGTAAAGCTTAGCAAACTGTCTAAAAAAGGCAGAGATCTTGGTAAGGGATCGATCGCAATAACTGGTAGGTAGTAAAAGAGATTGAGTACAACAATTTCTATGATTAGCGATATTAAAGTTAAAATCGCTATCTGTGCTAATTCTTCTATGCTGGCATAACGCCAATATTTTCGATAAAATCCAAAGGCAAAAAAGACAGTTAATTTGATTGCTAAAAATAGAAATGTAGCTACTATCAAGCTAGATTGATATGGCTCAGTTTCAGCCAAACCATCCATCCGCAGCAACAAGCCTAGAGCAGGTGTAAATAAAAAGATAATACTGTCAATAATAAAAAAATGACGGTTATTTAAATTAAGTAATTTCTCATCGAGGTTATAAAACATTGAAGTAATACCTCTTCATAAATCTAGATAATCTAGGCATATTTTCAAGTGATTCGATCGATCGAGCTAGTGTTTTTCATAGTCATAAGGTGCATTTTTCCATTGCAAGAATGCCTATTGCCTTTCTTCTCTAAGGTTTTGTTAAAGATTTTCAGATTATTTAGTGATTAATTTTACAGAAGTTACCTCCATTACAGAGCAAACTTAAGAAAATGATTGGTAAAATTTAGTACATCAAGGCATTTCGCCTTAGTACAATCGTTTCATTTTTAGCCATTCTCTTGAACAGCTTAATTAGGTCAAAATTGCGATCATTTGAACTTGGTTTATTCCAGTAGTATTAATTGCTTTATTGCTTTTAAGTATATTTACATATCTAACTTATAAAAGCTAGTAAACTCATTTGCTTTTAGAAAAAATTAATTGTTGAGTGTAAACAGCATAATACCTACTGTTAGATTGCTGGTTCTGGACTCAGGATACTGCCGCTACCTGTATCGTTTGGAAGTAGCCTATTGCCGACTGGTTGCCCAGCTACTTTTATGTGTACGGTTGACATTCCTTGCAGCAAGCGAGTCTATTACTGTTGTGCCTGGCAAGATAAGGTTTTACCAGATCGATCGCCTCAAATCAAGACCCTGCGAGCCACTAACTCATCCCAAGCTGAAGCGAGTCAGCGAGAATGTCTGGTCGTCATCCTCTGTGGCTTGTTATTGTAACCCTTTTCTGTCAAACTAAGTCAAAACCTTAATTTTTCGTAGGCTGAAATGACGTGCTTTCGAGAAAATATCCCAAAGTGACAGATGAGGGTTATGAACGATTCACAAAAATGGTATATTCTCAAACAAGAAAACGGTCATTGTCAAATTATCTCGTCAGAAAAGGAGAAAACTCCAGCAGTAGAACAAATCTGGGGTCCTTTTGATTCTCAAGACGAAGCGATCGCCCGTCGTGTTGGTTTAATTCGCGCTGGTAAGTGTAAACCAAATTAGTCCTTAGTTGTTCATGGTTCATATACGCTCTTATTTGGTATAAATGGGTAGCTTTTCTTGACACTAGACCTTCTCTCTACTTGGGGAGAAGATAAGCGTGTCTTTCTTTTTGGCTAGATCTGCTCTACGATTTGCGATCGCATTTATGTTTGCGTTCCGACAATACTGTGTCACAACCCGCCAATAAGTATCTAAACAGAATTAATTACACACTGTATTTTCCCTCTTGCATGAGTGCATGAGTGCCTTTTGCCTACCCTCACCTGTGTAATTAATTTTGTGCAACTACTTAACAGTGTCGTCTAATAAGCGATCGCGGACAGTTTTACCAAGCAGGAATACAACCACCGACAACCTGTAGAAATCCTAATAATTTGAATATGTCCATATCCACCGCCGATAACACCAGTGGTGTAGTTGCGGTTGATGTGGTTCAGTCTCCTGAGACTCTTCTCCATGCTACTGGTGCAGAAATTCCGCCTAAATCTTACGGTTTTATTCGCTTTCGAGCCAAAGTCAAGTAGAGCCTTTACAAATCAAAATATTAAATCCTCAACAATTGTTTATCAAAAAATCTTCTTGAGGGAATACTTATCTTTGAATCTTGGCAAATCGATTAATCGAAAATTTGCCTTGAAATAGGTCGATCTCGAACTAGAGAATTAGCTAACCAGAAGATAATTTATGCGATCGCTACCCAAGTTTAGAATAAAAGTACCAAAGTTAGGACATTTGAGCCGATTTTTTTTTACTGCGGCGATCGCCTTTCTCTGCACGATTTATTTCACTGGTATCAACCCTTGGTTGAGTTCTCCTGCATTAGCTAGTCCCAATTTAACTATAGAACCGATTACTTGGGATTTTATCGGACTAGATAGTAATAATCCCAATGTTGGACCAAATAAATATTTAGTTGGGGCAAGGGTTTGTAATATTGGTAGTACTGCTGCAACTAATTTACAAGTTTCTTTTGTCCGCGATGGCGCAACTAATCCCTACATTTCTATCGATTCCAATAATGGGACTCCAGTTCTAACACAAAGTACTTTATCAGCAGGTTCAACTCCTAATAGTAAATATTCTGCTAGTTATTTTGATAGTAGTGGAAATGCTCCTGCTAACTGTAGTGATTTTTATTACAATATCACTCTCCAGCGCACTGCTGCTGCTCATAATACAACTCAAAGATATTATATTCAAGCATCTGCGGATAATGCGACAACCGTTACAACTCCCCGTCCGCGTCAACTTTACGTCGAAAAAATTCTTTCTCAAGGACGCAACGATGTTTTTGCTCTTTCTGGTCCTACGACTGTGGAAGTAGGAGATGTTGTGACCTATACTCTCACAGGAGAAACAGCAACAGCTTATAACCAGTTAGTCTTTACAGCAGATTTTTCTAATATTGTTTTTCAGATCCTTAAAACTAAAAGTACTTATAGCAACCCTGCTGGAACAGTTAACAGTACTATCTATGGTGATGCTTGTGGTTGGGTAAGCGATCCTAGCAGTCCAGATTATCATCGTAGTGCTACCAACTGTAGTCTACCAGATCCCTATCCTCCTGGTTCTGTAGGCGGTTCGATTTCGACGGAATATACAATTAAGATCTTGGCGATTAATGGTTCTACTCAGAATATCAAGGTTAATGCCATGATCCTCGACTTTTCTGGTGGAAGTTATCACTACAATTCCGACTACGATAGTGGAGGGACGGGAATCACTATTACGGTCAATCCTCCTTCACCTGCTGACTTGAGTATCGATAAAAGTCATGCTGGAAATTTTGGGATTGGTGAAAATGAATATACTTTGCAGGTTACTAATAATAGTACAGCCACAGCTAAAGCACCTTTAACTGTTACTGATACTTTACCTACAGGTTATAGTTATGTCGGTTTGGGAACAGGAACAAGTACGGGTTGGAGTTGTGCAGCTTCTGGACAGAATGTAACTTGTACTAATGATAATACTCTAGCTAATGGTGCAACTTCTACGATTAAGTTAAAAGTTAATGTTGCTGCTACTGCTGCTACAAATAGTACTAACGTCGCTACGGTTTCTAGTCCTTCCCCCGATCCTAATACGGCAAATAATACTGATAGCGATCCGACTACAGTGTTATCTGGGGCAAATTTGAGTCTGACTAAAGATGATAGCAATGCAACTTTTGTAATTGGCAGTACGGGTACTTATACTCTAACTGTTACTAACAACGGAGATAAAGTTGCCACTCAACCAATTACAATTAACGATACTTTACCGACTGGTTTAAGTTATTCTTCTTTTAGTAGTAGTAGTCCTTGGAATTGTACGGGTAGTGGACAGAATGTTATTTGTACGCTGAATCAAGATTTAGCAGTTGGTAGTTCTTCTAGTTTACAAATGACGGTTAATGTTGACAGCAGTGCCGCCAGTACCGTTACTAATACAGCTACGGTTAGCAGTGCTACTTTCGATCCCAATACCAGCAACAACACCGATACTGAAGATACGCCTGTTTCTCGTCCCGCACCAGATTTACAAATCGTCAAAACGGCTAGCAATAGTACTTTTACCGTCAATCAACAAAATCAATACACCCTAACCGTAACTAATATTGGAGTCGCGAGTAGCACGGGTACAATTACTGTGGTGGATACCTTACCCAATAACTTTACCTACAATAGTTTTGCCAATGCTACAGGAAGTTCGGGATGGTCTTGTAGTGCTACGGGGACTGCCTCTAGTACTTCAAATATGATTGTTACTTGTACTAATTCTAATCCCCTCTTACCCAATGCTAGTAGTGGCATTATTCTAAATGTTACACCCAATGCAACTACTACAGAAGTTACTAACAAGGCTACTGTGGATAATGCTGGCGATCCCTATCCAGGAGACAATGTTGATCCTACTAACAACAGAGATACTGTCGGTACTACTGTTGCATCAGCTACTATTAACTTGAGTGTCAGCAAACAAGTAACAGGTACAGTACCAACTCAACCAGGTCAAGCAATTCAGTACAAACTTATTCTGACTAACAATACTAGTGGAAATGGTAAGGATTCAGGTATTACCTTGAGCGATTCAGTTCCTACTGGTATAACTGGTGTAACTTGGTCTTGTACTTTTGGCAATGGAAGTGGCAGTACTGGAACGTCGCCTACACAAGCGGGTGCTGGAAACCCCAACACTGACTTTAACTCTTGTACTGGTACAGGAGATAAAGATGCACCTCATACTGAACATGAATCTAGCGGTAGCGGTAACACTATTAATATCAACACTATCAGTTTAAGAAAAAATGGTGGACAGGTAATTATTACTGTCAATGGTACGGTTAGCAGCACTTTTTTAGGCGATCTAGTTAATACTGCTACCGTTACATCTTCTGCTGGTATAGATTCAGCCCCTTCTGATAATACTTCTACAGTTACAACTACAATTAATAATCCCAATCTAAACTTACAAATCACTAAAACTGACTCGGAAGATCCGATGACAGTTAATGTTGAGGGAACTTATACCATTACTGTCACTAACATAGGTACAGCAGCTACAGTTAACTCAATTAAAGTTACAGAAGATTTACCCAATTCTTTTACCTATGTTTCCGCTACTTCTGGTGCAGGAAGTTCGGGATGGACTTGTGCTGAAACTGATAGCACTAACAAGATAGTCACTTGTTTGAACAATAATATCCTAGCAGCAGGGGCAAGTAGCAAAATTAATGTCAAAGTTAAACCTACTACTGCTACAGGAAGTCCCTTTACCAATACAGTTACAGTTGAAAGCAAAGGAGAAGGAGGAACAACTTCTAATAATACAGCTAATGAAACTACTACGGTTTATGCTGCTAATGTCGATCTCAGCATCGCTAAAACTGCAACTAATGCACCTTTCGACTTAGGACAAGCAGAAATCTACACTCTCACCGTCAGTAATCATAACGCTTCTGGAGCAACTAGCGCGATCGCGCCTATTACCATCACCGATACTTTACCGAATGGCTTAATTTATCTCTACAGTACCAGTAGCGATGGCTGGAGTTGTTCTGCTAGCGGACAGACAGTTACTTGTAATCGTTATAGCAATCTTGCACCTAATTCTAGTTCTGCGGTAAGTCTTCACGTGATGGTGACAACAGCTACTAGTACTACTTCGGCTTTAAATAACCAAGCTAGCGTCACCAGTACTAGTACAGAAACGAATACAAGTAATAATTCCACTAATATTAGTACCAATGTCAATCCCAGTACAGATCTAGCCATTACGAAAACGGCGATCGGTAATTTTATTGCAGGAGAAAATGCCAGCTATCAAATTGAAGTAACTAATAATGGTATTTCTAATTTAGATGGCGCAATTTCTTTTACCGATACCTTAAATAGTGCTTTTACTTTCGTCTCTACAGGTTCGGGAGGAGATGGTTTTAGTTGTAGTGCGTCGGGACAAACTGTAACTTGTACTAAACCCGATAACAGTGCTAGTGCAGATACTAGCTATGAATTAACAGCAGGAGAAACAGCTACTATTACCCTAAATGTAACCATAAATTCTGGTACTTCTGGATCTATTAGTAATACAGCTACTTTAACTAGTGCCACTTTAACTACTGCTAACGATAAAATAACCAGTAACGATAGCAGTACCGCATCAGTTACAGTTAACCCACAACAGCTAGATTTAGTTTTAGATAAAAGCCACTATGGTAACTTTACCATCGGGTTGGATGGTACTTATACCCTCAAAGTAACTAATAATGGACTAGCTACTGCGATCGGTAAAATTCAAATTAGCGATACTTTACCTAGTAACCTCAGCTTTAAATCTTTCCTCGGTTCGGATTGGAGTTGTACTAATGCTTCTGCAACTGCTTGTACGGCTGGAAATACAGGAACTCTTACCTTTACTAACAACAATACATCTGGTTTAGCTGCTGGTGCGAGTAGCACAGTTGAATTAACCGTAACCGTGGGTACGGGAACATCTACAGGTACAAACAGCATTACTAACAGTGCAACAGCCAATTTAATTGATTATCCCAATCTCGATCCGAGTACTCCTGATGCTAGTGATAGCGATCCGACAACAGTTATCGGCGGTGCAGATCTAACTGTTACTAAAAGCCACACTGGTAATTTTCCGGCTGGAGGAACGGGAACGTATACCCTAACCGTTACTAATAACGGTTCGGATACAGCAGCCTCTCCTCTCACTCTCTTCGATAATTTACCTGAAGGATTAACTTACAATACCTATTCTTCTACAGATGGTTGGACTTGCAGCAGTGATACGGCTACTTATCGATCGGTTACTTGTACTCGTAGTAGCAGCTTGTCCGCTTCTAGCAGTTCTACGGTTAATCTTACCGTTAATGTGAGTGCGACAGCGCCTTCTTCGGTGACAAATATTGTGGATGTTGCTAGCAATACTTCCGATCCCAATACCAGTAATAATCAAGCTAGCGATCCTACCACCATCACAGGAGGAAATACTATCTCTGGTGCAGTTTTTCTCGATGCTAATGGCAATGGTAGTAAAGACAGTGGGGAATCAGGAACAGCAAACGCGATCGTCTATTTATATCGGGATAATGGTACAACTGCCAATCAGGTAGACAGTGGTGATACTCTTCTTGCAACTACCGATACTGATGCTAGTGGTAACTATAGTTTTAATATTGCTCTAGCTGACAATTTTGTTTTAAAAGTTCAAACCTCTAGTCTTCCTGCTACTGATGTCCTCACTTCCGATAACGTGGAAACAGCTAGTTTTACTAGCACTTCAGGCGGTTCGGATATCGATAATAACTTTGGTCACAATAGCGGTACATCTGCCAGCGTACCTCAAATGTTGCTGGTGAAACGAATTACCAAAATTAACGGTCAAACTACTAATCCCAACGATAATACCAACTTAGCCGTTTTTGACGATGATGCTACTTCTCCCCATCAAAACGATGACAACCATCCAGGTTGGGCGAGTAATTATCTCTTAGGCAAAATCAATGCAGGTAAGGTTCAGCCAGGAGATGAACTTGAGTATACAGTTTATTTCCTCAATGTCACTAATCAAAATCTCAGTAGCGTCAGAGTTTGCGATCGCATTACGGATAATCAAACTTTTAAATCTGATGCCTACGGTACGGGAAAAGATGTACAGATAAAACTAAATACTGATACTGCTGTCGATCTAACTGCTGCTAGTGACAGTAGCGATCGCGCTGAGTTAATGGCTGCTGGCACTACTGTTCCGAGTAACTGTCACCTCAAAGGCGCTAACAGCAACGGTACTCTAGTCCTCGATCTTACTGGTAATACAGGCACACCCACTTTACCAACCATGCCAAGTTCCACCTATGGTTTATTCCGTTTTACCACCAAAGTCAACCCTTAATCCTTTATTTTCCTTCTGCCCCTCCGCCTCTCCGCTTCCCACACTCCTAGCCCCTAGCCCCTAGCTAACTTATGTCTAAACCTCAACTACCAGCAAATTATCAAAAATTCTCTTATTGGTTACTCTCGATCGCGATCTTGAGTTCCTTCAGCAATTGGGGTCAAGTTTTACCTGTATTAGCTGCAAGTCCAGCACCAGGTACAGTAATTGAAAATCAGGCTACTGGTAGTTATATCGATCCGACAGACAATAGTGAAAAAGAAATTGAATCTAATACTGTCAAAGTAACTGTAGCAGAGGTGGCAGGGATTACAGTAGTTGGTTCGGGAATAACTGAAGCACCAAGCAGTGTTAGCGGCGCAGGAACATATCAAGGTAACGGTTCGATTAATACTGGAGATATAGTTTATTTTCAATACACCATTACTAACGTAGGTAACGATCCAACCCAATTTTTTATTCCTGGTAGTCCTTCATCAATTACAGGAGGAACACTACCAAGTCCGATTCAAATTATCGAATACGATCCCGATGGTTCTAGTGGTGCTACTGCACCCACCGATCTAAGTGCTTCTCCTGTTAATATCCCTTCAACTGGTACTACTACAGGAACAGCTTTAAGCTTACCTAATGGTTCACTACCAGCAGGAGGTACAGTTAAAATTCGCGTTCCGATTCAAATTACTGCTAATTCGAGTACTACTGTTCAGGTAATCATGGGGGATACTGCGTCTAACGATAACTCTACTAATACTCAAAACCAAGCCTACAGTGCTAACGGTAGTAATCTAGATCTTTATACTCAAGACAACCAAGACACTGATGGCATTGCTAATGAAGCTAACGGTAATCCCGTTAATGGCGATGCTACCAATCATCGCCAGGAAGCCAGTTACAGTCAATCCACTACTGTGCAAGGTATCGACGCTGGCGATGCTCCTAATGACCTTACCTCGATCGATGCCTCACTGACTAATATCTACCCTAGTGCTTCCCACACAATTGATGGGTTGACCTATCTGGGCGATCGTGTCGATGAAGAAGCGGCTGGACAAGCTACTGTTAATGCCGATGGTGATGATACCAATGGCACACCCAATGACGAAGATGGTGTTACCTTTCCTTTAACTGGAACAACAAGAGTTCTTTATTCGGGTCAATCTAATTCTCTCACGATTAAAGCTTCCCAAGCTGGAGTGCTAAATGCCTGGATTGATTGGAATCAAGACGGCGACTGGAGCGATTCAGGCGAACAGATTGCTACTAACGTCAGCCTCACCACAGGCAACAATACCCTATTAGTAACAGTTCCTAATACTGCTCCCCACGGCGCTACCTACACCCGCTTCCGCTTCAGCACCCAAACCAATCTTACTCCCACTGGTTTAGCTTCTGATGGGGAAGTTGAAGACTACAAGGTAAACTTGGCGTTGCCAGCACCAGTAGCTTGTAGTAGTGGTTTACTCAACGGTGGTTTTGAGTCACCTGTAATTGGTAGTTCATCCCCAACCAGCCTCCAAGATTTTGGCTTTGGTGGGATTATGAGCTACAAAGAAGCAGATGTATCTTGGTGGGGTACTATTCCCAATAGTCCTTCTTCTGGTTCTGGTTTTGATAACCGTAATGCTATCGAACTGTGGAAACGAGGAAATACCATTCAAGAAACGCCATTTTTTGGCGACCAATTTGTAGAAATTAACGCTTACGTCCCAGGTAGACTATATCAAGATCTAGCTGTACCACCAGGAACTCAGATACGCTGGCAGGTAGCCCACCGAGGTAGGGTTGGAAACGACACATTAGGAGTCTACTTGGGTGTGCCTGGAAGTGAATTAAGTCAGGGAAGCTACACAACTCCAAATACTGAATGGCGAGTATACAGTGGTCTATACACAGTTCCTTCTGGACAATATCTGACGCGCTTTGCTCTCAAGGCTGAAAGCGCTGCGGGTGGTATTAGTGTCGGCAACTTTGTCGATGATGTGCGTTTGAGCAACTTTTGTGCGCCGACAGTTCAAGGTTTTAAATCAGTGAAACTGACTACTGATGCCGATAGTAATAACCAAGTTAGTCCTGGTGATACTCTTACCTACACCCTCTACTACGTCAACGTTGCTAATAGTAGTACAGGGCCAGCAGCCAATTTCCAAATTAACGATCCCTTACCAGCAGGATTAACCATTACTGCTACTGGAGGACAAACAGTCACTGCCAGTGGTGCTGCGACTTCTGCCAACAAAAACTCAAGCTATACAGGGGCTAGTACGGGTGCAGTCAGCAATCTACTCAACTCTGGTGCACTTTTAGATGTAGGGGGGACAATTAAAATTGAGATTCCAGTGACAGTAAATGCTAGTGCCAGTGGGACACTTCTCAATCAAGGCACAAGTTCTGCTACAGAATTTTCTGGCAACAATGTCAACACCGATAACGTAGACAGTACAACTTCAGGTTTACCCAGTAGTGTCATAGTTCCAAGTAATAGTGTCGTGCAGCAACAAAATGCTACTGTCGATCCTACTACATTCTCGATCGCCACAGCTAATAATCCCAATTTACTGCTAGTCAAACGCATTACTGCTATTAACGGACAGAATACTAACCCTAATGACAATACTGATTTGAATGTTTATGTAAATGATTCCAGTAATATCTACGATGACAATACCGATGATACTCCTGCGAGCGGACAACCTGAAGACACGACATATTGGCAAGATCCATCTCAATTCCTTAAAGGCGCGATCGATGGTGGAAAGGTTAAACCCGATGACGAAATAGAATATACAATTTACTTCTTATCTGCTGGTACTAGTACCTCTCAAAATGTGCTGGTATGCGATTTAGTTCCAGAACATCTTACTTTTATCCCTGATGCTTTTGCTACTAATAAAGGTATTTCCTGGTTAAAAAATGGAACAACCGCATCCTTAACCAATGCCAACGATGCAGACAGTGCTTATTATTTTGCTGCTGGAGTTGAACCCAGTACGGTGTTTAGTAATGTCAAATGTGGCAATCCCAATAATCCTAGTGCTAATACTAATGGTGCAGTAGTAGTTAACTTAGGAGATGTAGATAAGGCGATCGCCCCAGGCGATCCTACTGATTCCTATGGATGGATTAGATTTCGGGCTAAGGTGAAGTAGGGATTAGGGACTAGGGATTAGCGGCTAGAGATTATAGACAATAGTTTAATTACCTATTTAAGAACAAAACTTTCGTAACTTGTTTTCAATTTCAGTAACCAATTCATCTTGATTGTTTAAATAGGTTAATTCTAGTAAACTATCGGCAAAATTTAACAAAGAAGCGCGATCGCACTTGGCTTTTAATTCAGCATAATCGATACCTCCGAAAACTTCACGACTAGCGCTAACTATAGCAGGCGTAAAATTATCTTCTAAATATTCTTGCCAATTTTGAGAGTAAATATAATGGGCTTTTTTACCAACTTTATTGCGTTTTTGAATAGCGAGAAGACTATTGATTATTGATGATTTCCAAGAGTTAGTCAGACGTTTTTCTACTTGAATTTTAATTAAATGGATTAACAAAATCACTAAAAATGCTTCTAAATTCCTAATTTCGCCTTGTCTTCCCATTTCTTCTAGATCTTCAACTATTAACAAAGCCTTGTCAATTTCTCCTGCTAATAAATGTTTTTTGATTTCTAAAAGTTCCAACATTTGATCACCTTTAACTTACTTATTGAGTACCTAAACAAACCTCAGTTCGGGTTAAGACAGCTTAAAGGGAGGGTAGCTATCAGCTATCAGTT
>CAZJTL010000119.1:0-16014 GCA_964548905.1 uncultured bacterium
TCGGATCATGCTGAGACGATTAGCCTAGTTTTGAACTTTTCAGACATCCTCTAAGAAATAATTTATCTGAAAATTAACTATCGCCAATTAAATTGATAAGCGACTAGATAATTATCCGCGTCGAACCACTTATCTTTTCTTTAGATATATTTTCTTTATTTAAAGAAAAAAATATATATACTTGCGGATAAGTATATGTGATAAAGGCGTAAGTCTCTCTTCCTAAATCAACTATCAAAAGGACAACGATAAATGTTGAATAGAAAATCTGCTTTCGGTTTAATTGCTACTGCTGCTCTACTCTCTTTCCCTGCTGTTGCTCTTGCTCAACAAACTGAAGTTAACAAACAAAGTGCTGGTAACTCTGGTGTTGCTTCTGGTGCTGGTAATACAGTAATCCAAGGTGTAGATCAACAAAGCATTCAAAATCAAACTAGTGTAGATCCAAATTGCCCAGGTGGTTACTGTGTGCCTGGTGGTGCTCCTGGTGCCGATCCTCAACTACAAATCAACAGTCAAGATGCTCAAAACAGTGGTGCTGCTGTTGGTGCTGGTAACTACCTCGATCAAAATGTAAATCAACAAAACATTCAAGATCAGCTTGATGTAGGTAAATAATTGAGAGTTAATTAATTATTTCATTTTTAAGATCAATAAAACCGCTATTGTTGAGTTTGAATCAATAGCGGTATTTTTTTAGCAAAACTCTCTAAACAGCTTTGAGATTAACAATCGTAGTAGAGAGAGTACTCGTAAGGATGAGGACGCAAACGCATTGGGTTCACTTCATTATCGAGCTTATATTTAATCCAGTTATCGATAAAGTCTTCAGTGAAGACACCAGTGCTAGTCAAGAAGGAATGATCTTGTTCTAGTGCAGCTAAAGCATCATCTAAAGAACCTGGAGTAGAAGGAACTTTACTCAATTCTTCAGGAGAGAGATCGTAGATGTCAACATCCAAAGAATCGCCTGGATCGATTTGATTCTTGATACCGTCGATACCAGCACAAAGCATTGCAGCAAATGCCAAGTAAGGATTACAAGTAGCATCAGGACAACGGAATTCTAAGCGCTTAGCTTTAGGATTAGTACCAGATAAAGGAATACGAATTGAAGCAGAACGATTTCCTTGAGAATAAGCCAAGTTTACAGGTGCTTCAAAACCAGGAACTAAGCGTTTGTAAGAGTTAGTAGTGGGGTTGGTTAAAGCTAGCAGCGCTGGTGCGTGTTTGAGAATACCACCGATATAATTAAGTGCCATTTGGCTCAAATTCGCATAGCCATCACCCCAGAATAGAGGCTGTCCATCTTTCCAAATCGACTGGTGAGTGTGCATACCAGAACCATTATCATTAAACAATGGCTTAGGCATGAAGGTGACAGTCCTGCCATATTTTTTCGCTACATTTTTGATGACATATTTATAAGTCATCAAATAATCAGCCGCGTCAACCATAGTGGCGAAACGGAAACCTAACTCGTTTTGACCACCAGTAGCAACTTCATGGTGATGCTTTTCAATGGGAACACCACAAGTTGCCATGGTTAATAGCATTTCCGTACGCATATCTTGTAGCGTGTCTGTAGGAGGAACTGGGAAATAACCTTCTTTATAACGTGGTTTGTAGCCGAGGTTTCCGCCTTCTTCTTTCTTACCAGAATTCCAACGACCTTCTACGCTATCTACATGATAATAGCCTTCGTTTTCTCTTTGATCGAAACGAACGTCATCAAAAACAAAGAATTCAGCTTCAGGACCAAAAAAAGCAGTATCACCAATTCCAGTCGATTTCAAGAAATCAAGTGCTTTTTGAGCAATGCTACGAGGATCGCGGCTATACCACTCCCCCGTTCTCGGTTCCTTGATGCTACAAATCATGCTCAAGGTTGGTTCTTTCATGAAGGGGTCGATCCAAGCAGTGTTTGGATCGGGAACCATTGCCATGTCAGATTCGTTAATTGCTTTCCAACCACGAATACTAGAACCATCGAAAGGAACGCCGTCTACAAAAGAACTCTCATCTATTTGATTTTGATAGAAAGTGCAGTGTTGCCAGATGCCTGGCATATCAATAAATTTGAGGTCAATGATTTTAATATTATTGTCTTGAATCATTTTCAAGACTTCTTGGGGAGTTTCAGGCATCAATAGCTCCTTGAGTGTTTAATTGTCCTTTATATTGCCATCATCCTAGATAAGGTAAATCTAGGAGCGAGTATTTATTGTGACAGAAATAGCACATTTCTAGACATGATGAACCTGTAAAGAATGCAAAAGTGTAGCAAAATTTACTAAATAACTTTCGTTAAGAATAAAAAAATCTCGATCGGATCTTGTAACACTAGCGCTGTAGGATTATAGAGATATATAAAAGGCAATTTTTGCTGTTGATAAATTTATCTCCCTAAACCTAGTAAGGCTGTACGGTTCGCCGTGATAAAATTCAGGTGAAATGGGATATCCAGAAATAAATAGAAGCTCAAAAATAGGTTGTTTTGTCAGCCTAATACGAAATTTTCAGCTTAGGAGAACGATTTAATGAGAGATGCTGTCACCAAGTTAATTAGAAGTTACGATGTCACGGGACGCTACCTAGACAGAGATGCGATGGATAGCCTCAAGGCTTATTTTGCTTCTGGTACGGGAAGAATTGCGGCGGCGAATGTAATTAATGCTAATGCAGCTAACATTGTCAAGCAGGCTGGTATTAAGTTATTTGAACAAGTGCCAGAATTAATCCGCCCTGGTGGATATGCTTACACAACTCGCCGCTACTCCGCTTGTTTGCGAGATATGGATTATTATCTGCGCTATGCAAGTTATGCACTAATTGCAGGTGATACCAACGTTTTAGACGAACGAGTATTGCAAGGCTTGCGAGAAACCTATAATTCATTAGGAGTCCCTATTGGTCCAACTGTAGTTGGTATCCAAATCATGAAAGAAATGGTTAAAAGCATGGTAGCAGAAGCAGGAATTGAAGATACTTCTTTTGTTGACCAACCTTTCGACCACATGACTCGTGAATTAAGCGAAGTTTCTGTTTAACAAAAAACTTTTTCAATAATTTGCTATTACGGGATTTGAATAGCGATCGCCTGTCGCCATTTCAGAGTTATAACAGATTACAAATGTTAAAACTCCGATCTGCGTTTATCAGTTCGTCGATCGCTATTTTTTTGCCAGTAAAGTTTGTATCAATATCCTCATTTACAATCTACAGGTAAAACTCGATCGGTACCATAAATACTAACGACATGGGAAAAATTTGATTGTAACTGTTGAGGACGATCGATATGATCTATGTCGTACTTGTTCGGCAACGTCAGGTTGCCATTGACGTAGTTTAGTATCAAGTTCTTGAACTAAAGCATCCATAATTCTAAACCGAAGCGATCGCCAAATTACTACCAAGAGCGACCAAATGTAAATGTTATGCTATTGATGACTGAAACGGGTTTTATCTTGACACAATGAAAACCTTTACTGCAATTGTCGAACGAGATTTTGACACCAATCTTTATGTTGGTTATGTTCCTGGGTTTAAGGGCGCACATTCTCAAGGTGAAACCTTGGAAGAATTACAAGAGAATCTACGAGAAGTAATTGAGATGCTGTTAGAAGACGAAAATTTGTCCTTTAAGACAGAATTTATTGGCACTCAACAAATTGTAATTCCCTAGATTATGAGCAATATTCCAATTCTAAAACCCCAGGAAGTAATTAGGATTTTGGAAAATTTAGGGTTTGTCGAAGTGCGTCAGAAAGGTTCACACAAACAGTTTCGTCACCAAGATGGTAGAGGAACAACAGTACCATTTCACAAGGGACGCGATATCTCACCTAGATTACTACGACAAATTGCCAGTGATATTGAGTTGACTGTTGAAGAATTATTAGAGGCAAGATGACGATCGCATGGTTCAATAATGCTTCTCGTTAGCAGTTTATTTAAACCGAAGCGATCGCTTTAATTTTATGCAGATGTTATATTTTAATCTATGTTTAATGAATAGTTGTTCTGGCTAGCGAGCGAAAATTTTATTAGGTGGGAATACTAAGATTGTGCCAGCCATACCAATGTAAAAAACATGGATAATTTAGAAAAAATAGAGAAACTTGAACTTATATCTTTTTATGGAAAAATTGTAAAAGAGTTGCAAGTCA
The DNA here is from genome assembly GCA_964548905.1 of uncultured bacterium. Lineage (GTDB taxonomy): Bacteria > Cyanobacteriota > Cyanobacteriia > Cyanobacteriales > Xenococcaceae > CAZJTL01. The sequence goes on from CAZJTL010000119.1 coordinate 4,170, forward strand.
GAAAAATTATCCGAACTAAAAATATTGTGGGTGATTTGGGTGAAAGATTTGCAATTGATTATTATACTCAATCATCACAGCTTGAAAATTTATCTGACGCACCGCCAAGTAATAAAGATATCGATGCAATTGGAGAAAAAGGAAATAAATACGCAATTAAATCAATTACTAGAAACGTTACTGGTGTATTTCATGGTTTACCCAAGAAAAATTCCAATGCTGAACCCAAACAACTATTTGATTTTTTGTTGATTGTTAAATTCAGTGATTCATATGAGGTTGAAACGATTTATGAACTCACATGGCAGCAATTCTTAAAGCATAAAAAATGGCATAGTCGCATGAAAGCATGGAACGTTTCAGTTAATAAGAATATGAAAAATATAGATTAGATTAAGTTATGAATCCTAGAAATTTAAACTATTTCTATCTCACTATAAAATTGAGCGTTTCTTGTTTTAACGACATTCGTATTGGATGGTGAACAATTATGAGTTCAAATCAGCAGTTTCTGCAAAATTTATACGATGCCTTCAACAAACGCGAGATCGAAACAATCATCTCGGTAATGCACCCAGACGTTAAATGGGCGAACGGATTGGAAGGTGGTTTCGTTTATGGACGCGACGCGGTGCGCGAATATTGGACTAATCAACTTAAGATGATTCAACCGCAGCTTGAGACGTTGAAATTCGAGACGGACGAAAATAATAGAAATGTTGTCACCGTTCATCAAATCATAAAAGATTTACAAGGCAATGTGCTTGCGGACGCGACAATTCAACAAATATTTACCATTGAGAATGGTTTGATTAGTCTTTATGAAATCGGCGAAACCGAAACAATCCAAGAGATGATTCAAAAGACAAAAACTTCTAATGAGCAATAAAGCAGGTAAAAGACGCGATCGAGAATGTCTATTCTAAAACTACGTCTACGCAAATTTCAATAATGCTTCTCGTTGACTAGTCGATTTAAAGTTTCGCGATCGCCGATCGGGTCGATACTATGGCTTCAAGATGCTTTAGAACCGACAGGTATTACACTATTTCCACTGACCGCCGAAATTGCTTACCAAGCAGTAAACCTATCACCCGTTTCGCTAAAATAGCTACTTATTAATACTGAAATAACTACACCTGACGGACAGAATTTTGATATTAATGGAGGCGATCGCACGATAAGTAAAAATTTTGCTTATAGATAAATCGCTCCAGAAATCGGAATCTTTAAGAAAGTTTAGTTAAAAAAGATTCAGCTTCAGCGCGATCGCGCTTGAATGTTTATATCGCCAGCATTCCCAATTGCCTTATTTTCAACATAACTTGCAATTGTTCCATTATTTAGCTCAACTGCATCATCGGTAGAAATAGTTATATTTCCCGCATTTCCTTGACCAGATGTAGTGCTATCGATTTGAGCATTATCTGTTACAGAGAGCGATTTTGCTTGAATATTTATATCGCCAGCATTCCCAATTGCCCTAGATCCCTCAAGATTAAAGGTTCCTACCTTACTAAAGATACCACTGGCGAGTTTATTACTAATTGCAATTCCAGCAAGAGTAACAGCATCACGAATATCAATCGTTATGTTACCCGCATTTCCTTGTCCAGCCGCTATGTCATTTTCAGAATCAGCTTCTCGGACAAGGCTTTGAATTTGAGAACCATCAATTAAAGATAAAGAGCCAGACGCAATAGACATGATAATTGTCGATCGAATCGAAGCGCACCAGTCCGAATACCATATCACGTTTTAGTATAAATACTTGGCGATCGAATTTACTTTTAGCAAGATTTAATACAGTTCCTACAAAGAGTCGATCTGTATCTTACTTCTTAAAAAAGCTTCAGCTTCCGCGCGATCGCGAATTTCTCCGTCTAAAGTAGCTCGTAGGATTTCGTCTAAAATTTGTTTGTATTGGGGTCCTGGTTTGTAACCTAAAGCTTTCAAGTCATTACCATTTAAAATTGGTGCTATTTTTGACCAATCTGTCAGATATTTCCCTAAAATTCGTCTATTTTGTGAGCAACTATGAACAGAAGCCAAGATTAAGCTAGCTGGTTTGTAATGACGCAGTAATTTGACAATCTCGCTTTTAAGCCGACATTGAGGTAGATGCTGAGCTATTTCTGCTTCGATCTCGGCTAATTGTTGTAGTCTTTCAATCGAATCTTTAGGTAACTGAAGCTGAGTAGCTACTTTAGCTCTAGATTGGGGTTGGAGATGAGCAATTAAAACTTCCAATCTCATTAACCAGCGATCGCAATTAACTTCTCGATCGAGCCAATAAAGCCAATGAGAAACACAACGTAATCGCCACCACAATTGACGATCCAAAACTAAATCTGGATGCAAACAGCGCAGTGCTTCAAGATCGGCAAGCAATTTGAGCGCTCTAATCCAATAATTAGCTTCCAGAATCGATTGTAATTCAGTTCTTAATCTAGTGGTTAGTGCTGGTGCAGTACGATCTTCTAGTCGCAAACGTTCGTAAACTCCACTGGCGATCGCATAGTGAATATACTCTTTGGTTTGTGCTTCAATCTCAAATTCTAATTTAACGGCGAAACGTACCGCTCGATAAATGCGGGTAGGATCTTCAATAAAACTGTTGGCGTGAAGAACTCTAATTTGACGCGATCGCAAATCGAGCAAACCACCAAAAAAGTCTAACAATTCTCCCGCTTTGGGAGAAGTTAAACGTAGTGCCAAAGCATTGATCGTAAAATCTCGTCGATACAAATCCTGACGAATCGAACTCGCTTCTACTTCGGGATTGGCGGCGGGATAGGGATAAAATTCAGTCCTAGCAGTAGCAATATCGATCCATAAAGAACCAAATTGCTCGTCCTTGTGCCACAATAGCGCCGCAGTTTGAAAAGCACCATGAACTTCTAAACGAGCTTGAGGATAGATTTTTTGCAAGATTGAGGCTAATTCTACACCAGAGCGATCGTCCGCCGACTGGTTAAAGCCATCGACTACCATGTCAATATCTTGTAGCAATAGAGGTTCACCTTCTTCTTCTGCTAGGAGTAAATCCCGAACCGCACCACCAACTAAATAGAGATGCCAACCATGTTCTTGTGCAGCACTAGCAGCGCGATCGAGCAATTCCCACATTGGTTGAGCTAAGTTTTGGCGTATCGAAGGAAGCAAGCAAGCAGTCAGGGGTAATTTATTACCATTGAATGTCCGTTGTTGTTCTCTATCTTGATGGAGTTGGCGTAAAATATCGGTACGAGTGACAATGCCCAATAATTTGTCATTAGCTAAAACTGGCAATCTACCCACATCGTATGTCACCATAATCCCTTCAATTTCAGGAAGAGTAGTATCGGGAGAAATGGTTTTTAAATTTTTACTCATGTAGCCTTTGACTGGCGCATGGGAAAAACCATGATGCAAAGCCAGATCTAAATCTCGACGAGAAATAATCCCCACCAAGCGATCGCTCTCATCTACTACTGACAAACCTGAATGTCCGTAGCGTAATAAAATTCTTTGTGCCTGTTCGATCGTCGTATCGGGACGAATAGTTCTCACTGGCGATGACATTAAATCTTGCGCGATCGGGGGATGGGGAATTTGAGCAATTAATTGTGACAACAATAAAGCTAGCGTTTCTTTGCCATCTACACCTTTAAGTGCTACTGAAGCTGCTTGTGCATGTCCGCCGCCACCAAATGGCTCAAATAAACGATTGAGTGAGATCCCATCGATGCGCGATCGCCCGATCAAGGTTAATCTTTTTTGTTGTTCGGAATCGGTTTCATCACGAGAGCGATCGTATTGATGCGCTAATAATAAGGCATCAATTTCAGTCAAATCGATAATTCTTTCAGTTAAACTGGACAAACCAGGTACAAAATTGTTCGTCTCCAACCACACAGAGGCGATCGTATAACCCCTGACTTGGGTTTTTTGAATTTTTTCTAAAGCTTCTTTGAGCAGTTTCTCTAGCTGTGGCGATAAACTGGGATCGACATACTCAAAGATAGTTTTAACATTTGCTTCTCTTTCCATCAACCAGGCAAGCGCTTTAGCGTCTCTTGCTGTAGTTTGGTCGAAGGTTAGAGAACCAGTATCAACATGAATTCCCAATGCCATTACTGTTGCTTCAAAGGGAGTAATTGGAATGGCTTCTTTGGCTAAAAGTTCGACAATCAGAGTAGTTGTTGCGCCTACTGCTTCGATGTAAAGTTCGGTAGCGGGAATATCTGCTTCTGTATCTAAGTGATGATCGTAAATGGTAATTGATTCTATTTGAGGGTAATCGAACCATTGGCTAGCTTTACCCAAGCGATCGCGCTTTTGTGTATCTACCACCAGCAGAGAGCGAATTTTTTTCGGATTAACACTCCGCATCTCCAGCAAGGAAAATTCATCGCGGTGCAATGCTAAAAAATCTCTGACCCCTGGATGCGCTCCTCCTGTCAGCACTACCTTAGCACCCTTGTGCAGCTTACTCAGTCCCACTGCTGCACCCAAGGCATCGAAATCAACTGTCTGATGGCAGAGAATTAAATCTATTGAAGACACTGGTTGTTTGCTAACTTACGACTAATTATATCATCGAGTTCACTAGCAAACATTGGTAAATTCGTTACTAATCATAGTGATACTTACAAGCAATTACGATTAATTCAGTATCGCTAACCTTGTAAATCAAGCGATGTTCCTCTGAAATACGCCTTGACCAATAACCACTTAATTCATGCTTAAGTGGTTCTGGTTTTCCTAAACCAACAAAAGGAGAACGTTCTATATCTTTGATAAGTTCTACAATCTTTTGATAAATTTTTTTATCTATGGTTGCCCACTCATTAAAATCTTTAAATGCAGATGCTTCAAAAACAATTTTTCTGCTCATTCAATTTGCTCTAAGTTTACTTCAACTAGATTGTTTTTATTGTTAACGTTATCTATAGCCTTGAGCAGTTTTGTTTTGTTAGCTTCAGATTTTAGCAAGTAATCAGTCTCATTAACTTCATAGACAATGATTTCTATCTCTTTTCCTTGAAAAGTAGTTTTTAATCCTTCCAAAAAGTTACTATCTAGTTCACTGGCTTTTAAACGATAAATTGTTTGCATTTTTAATTTCCAATTCTAGTGCTAAATATTTTATTTATTTTTTTCGTCTAGACAAACCTTCTTTGATTCTCCATCCTTAATCATACAAAAATTTTCGCTATGGCATTTCTCAATTAAACGAGACATAAGTACCTAGGCAAAATTAATTTAATATTTGGTGAGGGTAGGCAAAAGGCTTTCTTGCAATAGGCAAAAGAAAATACAACTAAGTGGTAAATATACAAACAATTTTGCTTACCTACTTATAGCAATCCTAAATACGATCGCCGATCTTGTAGTGCGATCGCAGGTTTCTTAGGTGGACAGGATCGAGGAGTTTCAAATAATTGTTTCAACTCATAAGCTCATGCCCACCTTGCCAATTAACTAACAGAAGCAGCTTTAAAGCGATCGAGCAAAGAACGAGTTTCTTCTGTTTGCAGGCGCGCCCCCAACTTAGTCACGATTGTCGCCGAAGCTAAAGATCCCAAACGTCCTGCTTCAGCGAAGCTCATGTTATTGGTAATACCATAGAGAAAAGCTCCCGCAAACATATCGCCAGCGCCGACAGTATCGATCGCTTTTACGGGAAAAGGAGCAATTTCGATGGTATTTTCGCCATCAAAAACAAGTGAACCCCTTGCCCCACGAGTAATAGCAAATCCTTGAGCGAGAGTTTTAAAATATTCAATCGCTGCATTAATATCTTCAGTCTCAGCAATTTTCAAGGCTTCGCTTTCATTAGCAAACAGAAAATCCACACCAGAACCAATAATTTCTAATAATCCTGGTTTGAAAAATTTCACCATATTCAGATCGGCAAGAGTAAAGGCAACTTTTTTACCCGTTTGATGAGCTATTTTTCTCGCTTCGATCGCCGCTTGTTTGCTATGCTCTCCAGTAACCAAATAGCCTTCAATATAGGTATATTTAGACTCAGCAATAGCTTGTGGAACTAATTCTAGATTGGAAAAGTTACCCGAAATTCCTAAAAAAGTATTCATCGTGCGATCGGCATCAGGAGTTACAAATACCAAGCATTTACCAGTAACTCCCAATTCTGGATCGTGATGTTCGAGGTTAGTTGCTACACCACAATTAAGTAAATCTTCTGTATAAAATTGTCCTGGTTCGTCATTGGCAACTTTACAAGAGTAAAAAGATTTCCCGCCAAATTGACTAATCGCAATTAAAGTATTAGCTGCTGAACCACCACACGATCGCTTTTGAGGATGACCATTTAATTGACTGACAATCTTATCTTGACTTTCTTCATCTAGCAAAGTCATTACACCTTTATCAATTCCTAAATCTTGGAGAACTTCACTAGACACCTCAAATTCAATATCTAACAGTGCGTTACCAAGACCATATACATCGTATCGTGTCATAAATTACCTTAAACGAACCATTTTGCTATGAACTACTCCAATCCGCCTAGCGGCTGAGATTGGAGTTTCTGTCGCTTCACAGAGGAAAGTTGCCGCATCGATCCGCAGTCCTTACGTTCCTTGGTTGATGAGGTAGAGCTTTCCTCTCCACGATTGAGGACGCTAGTTCCTAACGCCCAAGACAGCATAACCTTAGCTGCGGCTACATCCCTGTCCGAAGTATAGCCGCATTGCTTACAAACGTGTAAACGTTGGTCTAAGGTTTTTGGTTCTTGATGACCGCAGTTCGGGCAAGTTTGAGAAGGTTTCACCTTTTGGGTAGGCACTTCCACAAACACACCGTCGCACTCAGCTAACTTATACTCAATCATTTGCCGCAGCATCCCCCATCCTGTATCCAGAATCGAGCGATTGAGTCCAGTTTTCTGCCGCTTCCTTTTACTGCCACGCTTGGCTTTACGGGTCATCCCCTTGATATTCAACTTTTCGGTGGCAACCAGGCTATTACTGCTGACGATCTGTGTTGCTACCTTATGCGCCCAATCTTGACGTTGATTGGCGATCTTGCGTTGAAGATTAGAAATCTTTTTGCTTGCTTTTTTCCATCGTTTTGATGCCTTGATTTTTCTTTTGAAATTGGGGGATTGCTTGCGACGTTTCTTTTTGGATACTTCTTTGATTTTGGCTTGCGTGTTGCCTAAAAATCGAGGATTCTCTATCTTAGTCCCGTCGCTCATCGCTACGGCGGTTAACGTGCCAAAATCTATACCGACAGCACCCGACCTCGTTCCTCTAACTGGTAAGCATTTAACCGTAATCGATGCGTACCATTTGCCATGACGATGGACAATCGTACAAGTTGATGGATCTCCCCAAGTTCGAGCCTTTCCTCTCATTTGAATCTGAAAACCTAAGTCTCTCAATTCTAGATAGCCATTATCGCCCGTGCTATGTACCTTAAACCCCTGACGAGCATCAGGATAAGTCCATCCTGAATACTTGCGAATAGACTGAAACTTAGGATATCCTCCCAAACCCTTGAAAAAACGGCTAAAAGCAAAATCCACACGCTTCGCGGTTGCTTGCAAAGAGCCATGATTTAAGGCTTTATACTCAATCCAGCAATCTTTGAACGGTACAATCGCGGCTTGCTGGTCGAAATAACTAATCGACTTACCAAGTTTTTGATAGCTGGTTCTTCGGTGTTCGATGCACGCATTGAACAAATAGGCATGAAGCCTTCTTGCCTCAAAAAGTTTAACTTCTTGGGCTTTAGATGGGTATAGCCTAAATGTAACTCTGCGTGTAATCATAAGCATATTATACATTGCAAATGGGGGTAGAGCAATGAAAGAAAGAAAAGGTTCACACAGCGTTTTTAGCGTGAGGCTGCATTTCGTATTCGTAACGCACTACCGAAGAAAAGCCATTACCGCTCAAATGCTAGAAAGATTGCGAGAAATGTTTTTTCAGGTTTGCAAAAAGATGGACTGTGAGTTACTAGAATGCTCTGGTGAACAGGATCATGTGCATTTGCTAGTCGATTTTCACCCCAAACAGTCAATTGCTGCTGTAGCTGGTTCTCTTAAGGCAGCTACTAGTAGAATGGTAAAAAAAGAATTTCCCATAGAGTTTGCGAAGTGGTACTCTAAGCAGTCTTTTTGGTCTGGATCTTATTATGTTGCATCAACGGGAGGCGCACCAATTGAGCGTCTCAAAAAATATATCCAATCTCAAAACTCTCCGACAGATTAGTTGGCAATTCCGCTACGCTACATTGCCGCGCTATCCCTCCCCAATTCGCTACGCTGAAATTGGTGACACCCGCGCTTTACGTTGTACCCAAAACCCAATCAGGAAGCAATTGCACAAAATTAAATTCTTGGATAGAGCCTACGAAAAATTAAGGTTTTGACCCAGTTTGACAGAAAAGGGTTAGCGCTCGAACAAAGGCTCGCACAGCGTCGAAAATACTGTGAGAGCCAAATTACAAATTAACTATTTAATAGCCAGTAGCTACTTAGAAAGTAAAGGTGGTTCTGACAACACCAATAATGCCATCATCTCCAGTACCACGATCCTTATCGCCTAGAGGTTGGGTAATCCAAATTACACCAGGAGTAATCGAGATATTTTCATTAAGTTGATACTTGTAGAAACCTTCGACGTGTAGAGCAACCTCATCTTCAACTCCACTATCGGAATCAGAAACATAGGGTTCTGCGCCAACGACAATACCGCCTAAGTTACCTTCTTTTCCTAGATCTGGTAACGCTAAACCTACGCCGTAATAAAGAATCTCAGCTTCATTATCAGCACTGTCTTCTGCTTTGGTATAGCCACCAAAAGCATTAACAGCAATCTTAGGAGAGAACTTATAAGATGCAGCTAGACCATAGGAGTCGGTAGAGTCAGTATTACCGTTAAAAGGATTTCTGGCATTTTGTGTTCCCACTCCTAAACCAAAGATACTAGAACCCTGACCTGGACGGTAAGCATGGTTATAGGTAGCAGCTACTTGTAGGTTATCGTTGGGCTTCCAAGTGATTTGACCTAAAGCAGAGTATTCACCGTTGAATAAACCTTGTCCTGCGGTAGGTAGGAAAGAATTACCACCGAAATAACCAGCACTCAAGATAAATTGGTCGTTGAAGGTGTAGTTAGCACCAACACCACCGCCGCTAGATAAGCCAATTTTGTAAATGGGGTTAGATTCAGCATAGCTGGAAAGAGAACCAGTACCTCCACCAAAGCTGTCAAAATAGGGGCTGATTGAAGGAACAAAGTCTACCCATAGTGGGAAGGCAGCAGGTAGGTAAACTTCAATTTTCTCGCCAATTGGGAAGTAATAAGCGAGCCAATCTATAGCAATATCGTTTCCAGCAGTATTGCTGGCAGGGTCGGTGCTATAAGTGAGCGCACCTTGGTCGAGATTATTAGAATTAAAAGGATTTACTCCGTTACCAGCACCCAAACGGGTATGCAGTTTGTCTTTACCATTGAAGCTGGTGACAAAATCTAAACGAGCGCGATCTTGGAATACTGCTTGGTTGCCATCTTGAGCAAATTCTTGTGCCAAACCAAAGACAACTTCACCAGATAACTTGGTAGTTGTCGAGAACTGATGGTCTTCTAAGAAAGCAATACGACCTTCAAGATTATCTACTTTAGTGCCTAGAGTTGCTAATTCTGCTTGAAACTCTTCGGTTAGCTTTTGTAGTTTATCCAGGTCTTCTCTGATAATAGCTTGATTAGAAGTAACCAAACGCTCGATTTGGTTCATACAAGCGTTTAAACCAGCAGCAAATTCGTATCTAGTTAAAGGTTTGTTGCCTCTATAGGTTTGGTTGGGGAAACCAGCGATACAACCGTAACGTTCTACTAAGCTTTGTAGTGCTTCAAACGCCCAATCAGTAGGAGCAACATCACGCAATTGATTGACGTTAGTAACCTGACCGACTGAGTTTTTCTTGCCTTCTTGAGAGTATTGATTTAATTGATTGATTATTCCATCTTCACTAGCAACAGTTGGGCTAGTGTTACTTACTGGTACTCTTTGTGCGATCGCGCTTCCAGCTTGTACTAAAGCTAAAGCTGCCGCAACTGAGCTTGCCAGAAGAGAACTCTGAAGTAATTTAGACATTTTTTTCCTCACACCTTAAATCGCTAAAGTCCGCCGCTCTTTAAACCACAGATATGTTTTTTAGTCATGCCTGTATGGAAAGTAGCAAACTTGTTTAGCTAATTTTTGTATTTAAGCATACAACCACTCGAAGATTTTAGTCTACAAATTGAAAAATCATCATGTTTTGCAGGTAGATCTTTAGTTTTTGTAATAATTTTTATTATAAGTATTTGCACAAAATTAAATACACAGGTGGAGGCAGGGAACTCTTAACAGGGAACAGGGAACAGAAAGGAATACAAGCACTTTCAGTTAATATCAAAGTGTGTAAACAATTTTGTTTAGGCACTTAGCCCTCATCTGTCACTTTGGGATATTTTCACGAAAGCAGGTCATTTCAGCCTACGAAAGATTAAGGTTTTGACCCAGACTGATAGAAGAGAGTTAGGTATCAGCTATCAGCTATCAGCTATCAGCTATCAGCTATCAGTTATTTGCTGGCGGCTGACGGCTGAAGGCTGACTGCTGAAGGCTATTTATCGGTCATTATAGAGAACTTAGACATGAAATTGGTCATGTTTGATATTGATGGGACACTTACTGAATCTAACGAGCTTGATGAACGAGCTTACTTGCAGGCTTTGTCAGAAGTTTTTGACTTTTCCGAAATTTCAAGCGATTGGGAAAGCTATACTCATGTCACCGATACTTGTATCCTTAAAGAGGTTTGTCAGCAGAAACTCGATCGCCTTCCTTCTCAAATAGAAATGGAGACATTTCAACAGCTTTTTCTGGAGTTGTTACAAAAAGATGCAATAGCTAATGGTGGTGTTAAAGCTATTTCGGGTGCAGCAGCAATCTTGAATAAGTTAATTGCCTTACCCGATCGCGCGATCGCCTATGCTGGAGGTTCGTGGACTAAAGCGGCACTTTTCAAACTCAAATCTGCTCATCTTCCTTATCAAAATATCCCTTATGCTTTTTCAGATGATTGTGAATCGCGTGAGGGAATTATGGAAATTTCTTTGCAGCGAGCAGAAATTCATTACGCTCAAACTTTTTCAGAAATAACTTATGTAGGTGACGGGATCTGGGATCTTCGCGCTACTCAAAATTTAAATTATGCTTTTGTGGGTATTGCATCAGGCGATCGCGCTAGAAAATTATTTGATGAAGGGGCTACTAAAATTTTTGCTAATTACGATGACTCTGAGGCTTTTTTAGCGTCTTTGTTGGAATAATGTCAAAAATAAATAATTCCACAATTTTAGAGGATTCAATCAAATTCTGAATCTGCTCGAAATAAATTTCAATTAACAAACTCAACTTCCTCTATAGCTTTTTTTGTTTCTTGTAAATGTGTCAGCATTCGAGATTCTCCAATCCATTCATCAAAGTCAAAATTATGCGCGAACTCATCATTATTGAAGCGACTGATAAATTCATCAGTTGATAATTGATACTTAGTTTCAAATTCCTGAAGACGTTCTTCTGTCCGTTTAATTCCTGCTTCAACACTGTGCAATCTTTCTAACAAAGCACTTTGAATAATCTGTTTGAGAGAATATGGATCTTTTGACCTTAGCTTAAGTTCAGACATCATTTTTTTCTCTTTATTTTGAAGAAGAGTACTAAGTAGTTGCACAAAATTAATTACACAGGTGAGGGTAGGACGGGGCGTTTAAATATCGGAGTTTTCCTCCGATATCAGCCCCTCCAAAAGGCACTCATGCACTCATGCAAGAGGGAA
>CAZJTL010000120.1:0-15939 GCA_964548905.1 uncultured bacterium
GGCGTAATTGGCTTTGTTCTCGCCTGCTTAGCGATCGCCAAATTTGGTTATTCTTGGCATTAGGATTAGCTGCTCAAGCCATCAGTAATCTTGTCTATTACTTCTGGGAGCTAATCTTAGGAGGGAATCCCGATTTATCTATAGCTAATTTTGGTTACTTGGTTACATACCTATCACTATTATGGGGGATGCTACAAGCAGTCAACTTTAGAAGAATAGAGTTGTCTATTTGGCAGTGGATAGTGTTGCTAGAAATTCTCTTCGGTGCTGTTTGGCTAGCTTGGATAGGTGCCAATCCCAATCAGATGTCTGAAGCATCAAATGCTGAATCAGTAAACGCTTTAGCCAATTTACCAGCCTGGGCATCAGCGATCGAAAAAATGATGATTCCTATCGTTGACTATATCAATTTATCTCTAGTGGTTGCTGACGTAATTATGCTAATTCTGGCAATGACGCTACTAATCACTTTTTGGGGAGGAAGATTTTCGCAAACCTGGTTAGCGATCGCTTTGGGTGCTATGTGGCTTTACATGGCAGATACTTGGTATGCCTACGTTGTTGCTAAAACTAATACCACTCCAGAAGGTATTATCGATTCATTTTGGACTTTGAGCGCCATCTTTTTTGCCCTTGGCGCAACTTGGGAATACGAAACCTCTACTCGTCCCCGTCGCCGTTAACTAGGGGTGTAGGGGAGGCGCGGGATCTGAGGTCTCCTCAGATCTTTAAGCGCCGTTGTAGGGTGTAGGCAGGAGGCAATAGGCAATAGGCAATAGAAGAATAAAATGTGTAATTAATTTGGTTTATATACTTAAATAACAATTAGGTGTTGATGTAATCATGACAAGCTCTCAATCTTCATCTAGCTCAAAATTAAGCTTCAAAAATACTTCTCTTTATTGTTTGATCTGGGCATTGGTTGCCTTGGCATTCACTATATTAGGACAGTCGATAATGCCAACAGAAAAACCGCTTTGGTATCAGATTGGAAACATAGTGATTGAAGAAGGCGCTTTTTTATTTGCTGCCTATCTCTGCTGGCGTAATTGGCTTTGTTCTCGCCTGCTTAGCGATCGCCAAATTTGGTTATTCTTTTCTTTAGGATTAGCTATGCAAGCGATTAGCAATTTTATTTATTACGGCTGGGAATTAATCTTAAAAAGCGATCCCGAACTATCTATAGCTCATCTAAGCTATTTGATTTCCTACCTGTTCCTATTAGCTGGAATAGTACAAGCTGTCAAATTTAGGAGACTAGAACTTTCTATTTGGCAGTGGATAGTGTGGCTAGAAATTTTTCTCGGTGCTGTTTGGCTAGCTTGGATCGTTGCTAACCCCAATTTTCAAGCAGAAACATCAATTCCTGGCTCAGGAAACGCTTCAGCTAATTTACCAGCCTGGGCATCAGCAATTGAATCCAGCATGGCTCCTATCGTTGACTACATCAATTTATCAATAGTGGCTATCGATGTCATTCTGCTGACTTTGGCAATGGCGCTACTAATCACTTTTTGGGGCGGAAGATTTTCGCAAACCTGGTTAGCGATCGCCATTGGTGCTATCTTGCTTTATATTGCAGATACTTGGTATGCATATATGGTTGCCATAACTAGCAACATACCATCAGGTCTTAACAATGTAATGTGGACTTTAAGTGCTATTGGTTTTGCTCTTGGTGCAACATGGGAATATGAAACCTCTACTCGTCCCCGTCGCCGTTAAGCAATACTTCCTCGCTTACGTGTTTCCTTATAAGAAATACCAACATTGTGCAAACCGGCGCGAATCATTTGTTGTTCGAGAAACGCAAAAAAACGAGAGCGATCGCCGCCTCGAATTACCGCTTGATTGTGAGCTTCTGCCAAAGCGACAGGATAACCATAACCCTTGTGTACCTGTCCCAGCATCAGACTCAAGGATTGCTCAAATAGAGTGTTGTCTTCTGCTACCCAAGCTGGTACTTCAATGCGAGCAATTTCTGTCCCCACGTTAACATAACAAAAATAAACTTTCTGCGCTTGAGGATAAAAGTCTAGAATATGCAAAGAACTAGACCACAAAGCCCCTCTTTGTCCTGGTTCTAAAAGATGCTCCCAAAGTGTTGCATCCCTTAGAGGTTCAATTTTTTGGCAAGGCATTTTAGTCTCGATCGCACCACAGTTAGCAACACAATTAGGACTATCAAACGGACAAGCTGGTAAGCGTAAAAAATTGATTGCTTCCATACTACGAGAAGCACTAAGATAACCCATCAAAGGAATCTTAGTTGCTCTCAACATTTCCCAAGCAGCTAGAATCGGATCGAGAATTTGCTCTCTCGCTTCCACTGGTAATCCATCAATAAACCAGTAAATTAAAGAACCATCTACCATCGCTAAGTTAGGTATATCTTGATGTGCGCCTGGAGGAAGTACCCACTGACAAGCCATTTCTGCTAGCATTTGCGCCTCAGAAACAGTGCGCTTGTATCCCATCCATTCTTCAGTACGAATTCCCCACTGTTTAGAAACGTAGAGATCTTCAGGTTTATAGAAAACTTCAGGCAAACTATCTAAAAAAGGATGCAAACCCTGTCCGTAATGCAACATAATTCGCCCAACATTAATTAAATAGCAATAGGCGATTTCGTGATGAGAAGGAGCAATTTGCGAACCATCAGTAGCGAAGACACTATGACTATTGACTGGTGGATCGATCTTCTTTTTGGTATCGATCGGTTCGACAGGTGTGGCGGTAGCAAAAATCAAGCGATCGCGCCAATTGTTTTGCATTTCTAATAATTCTGCTTGCCGAATCGCCGCCAAGTCGATTAATTGCTGTGCCAATTCTAAACGCTGACGACTAGCCGTTGCTTCTTTCTTGAGATGTTGACTGATACCAGGAATTTGTCCTGCTAATTTAGAGAGATCTAGCATAGTTTATGGTTCATAGTTCGTCTAGCCCCTAACCCCTAATCTTGCGCCAAATAAATACGATAACTTCTTCCACAAAGAGAATTAGACGATCGAGTAGTTTGAGAATTCGTTCTAAAGGATGTTTTTCATAACCGATTGGGGTTGATTCGACTTCCCACCAGTCTCTTTCTCTATCGTTACTCAAGTTGGAAGATTGAGACTGAGATCTCGATAGGCGATCGGCATTGGCAGGAGATTGAGCGATTCGGTTCGATTTAGGCTGTCGTTTGATGAGGCTGTTGGGTTGAGCTTGTCTGCGTCTTAGCGCTTTTTGTCGTTGTTTTGCTAGGGATTTCTTCATCAAATCTGGAGCCAATTGGGGAGATAAATTAGGAGTTTGAGGCGCACTTGGTAATTGAAGATGGCGATCGCTACTAAGCATATTGCTTTGTAACTCTGTTGTCGAACTAGAATCTTCGTATAAGTCTTCCCAAGATAACCAAGGATCATCTTCTCTATCATCTTCTCTATCATCCCAGCGATCGAACTCTATTTCCTTAGTACCTGGTAAAGTGGAAGGAATTCTTTCTCCTAAAATTGGCTGTTGGCGATCGCTAAGCATTCGCTCATCAATAACCTTTCCTTCAACTTGAATATTGTCTCCCTGTTTGCCAAAAAAATAATCGATCGCTGCTCTAATTAAAGCCTGAATCTGAAAAGGATCCGATCGAGTTAATTCAGTTGTATTGGTTGAATTTTGCTTGGAATTTTTTAGTTTATTGGTTAATGTTTGTAGAGTTCCACTCCAATTTTCTCCCAGGCGATCGACTAACTCAGTCGTGGATGACAATCGATCGGTTTCCAATTGAGCAATAGTACTATCGATTTGAACCAGCCATGCCTTTGCTGGTACCAGCAATTCATTGCTTTCATTACTTCGATCGCGATCGAGGGAACTGAGATCGAAAGATGGTACAAATAATTTTGACTCACCAAACAGATCGATCGCCATAGCTACAGGACTAGTTTGTACCCAGTCCATAGTTTGCCAAAAAAAGCGAACTGGCGCTAAAACATTGCTATTACTGGGATTGACTGGTAATAAACCCTCACGAGATGACGACAGTAAACGGCGATCGTGATAATAACTAGCAACTTCCCAGACAATCCTTTGTTTGAGTTTTTGCTGCTGCTGTCGATCTAGAACATCCAAAATCTGATTATTGGCATCAATTAGTACCAAATTTTTGCTATCTAACAGACTAGCAATACTTTTTATTTCTCTGCTCCCTGCTCCCTGCTCCCTGCTCCCTATCTCTTTTAATACCCCTTGAATCGGGCGATCGACCGTTAGATTTGGTAATTCCTTTTCTTCTGTTGAAGCAGAATCCACAGAAGCAGGTAATAAGGAAGATTTTTCTAGCCTTAATCCTATTTGCTTACCTACCGATCGACTAGCCTGTACGATGAGATAAAGAGGATAGAGAATAACTTGCAATCCCCATTCTGTTGCAACTTTGACATGTCTAAAAGTCGTTCCCAGGCGATCGCCAATTTGGATTACCTGACGATTGATAAAGTTGAACAATCTACTTTTAAATGGATTATTCGGATCTTGGGTAGGAGAGGACATGGAGGAAGGGGCTAGGGGTTAAAGGTTAATTGCCAAATATGTTTGCTATCTCCTATTATCCATAGATCCGATCGGATATTAAGTAATCAATAATTCGTTACTTAGTAATTTTTAATTAAATAAGATCCTCACCAAACAAATGTCTGATAATGCGTTGAGTTTCTATTTTTATCCCCTGGATTTCTGTCCGCATAAATTCTCGATCCGCTTCAGCTTGTTGAATAAATTGCTCCATTCTCTGTTCGAGTCTTGCGATCGCAGCAGCATTACGCTGCGTCATTCGATTAGTTTCAGCTATATCTTCTCTATTTCTCTGCGTAAGACTTAGTGTTGCTTCTAATGCCTGTTCTATGCGATCTAATCTCGATGGTTGTTCGGAATTAGTCATCGAACTTTACTCCCAAATCAACGCTTAAGACTTTTTCAATCTTGCGTATTATTTCTTCTGTTGCAGGCGATCGCAAATCCTCTGCCTCTATCTGATACCAATAAGAGCGACTTATTCCAGATTCGCGGCAAATCTCAGTTAGCGAACGTTCGTCTTGTTCCCTAACTTGACGTATTTTCTTCCCTAGTCCAGGGAAATCAAGAACGACTTCCTTAACTCGTTTAACTTGCAATTTACTCATGTTTAAATCCTTTCAATTAATCTTATTGTATTTTGTTTACAGACGCTTGACAAATATATGCAGACATTAGCCGTCCGTGACTTCAGCTCTACAGTGTTCATAGGCTCTAGGTAACGATCGCCTGTAATAAATACTCAGATAGAGTAAAAGCATCTACTCCTAGTTGAGTGCGTTTTTGAGCGGCTAGAATTCCAGCTTGAGCGTGCCACCAAGCAGCAGCAGCGACTGTAGAGAGATAAGATTGTAAGTCTTGTGGCTTTGTAGCAACTTTTTGAGCAATTAATCCTCCAATTAAACCAGTTAACACATCTCCACTACCACCTCTTGCTAGTGCTGGAGTACTTTCTGGCACTACCCAAACTTGACCATTTGGCTCGGCGATCGCTGTTCTTGCTCCTTTAAACAGAATAATTGCCCTACTTTGCTTAGCTGCCTGTTTGACTGCCTCAATGCGATCGCGATGGGGTTCGCTGAGGTTGGGAAATAAGCGTTTCAATTCGCCTAAATGGGGCGTTAAAATTGTTGTCTGCTGACGTTTGGCTAAAACTTCGATCGCGCCTAATTCTGCTAGCGCGTTTAAACCATCAGCGTCTAGAATCACAGGGCAATTAGCTTGTAAAACATCTGCTACAATTATCTTCGCATCAAGAGTTAAACCAGGGCCACAAGCAATTACATCGTACTTATCAAAATCTGATGCTAAAGAGGGTAAAGAGGCGATCGCGCCTGTTTCTGTTTCGGGACAAGCAATAACTAAAGCTTCTGGTAAATGGGAATTGAGTAAAGGTTTAATCGACTCAGGGACAGTGATCGATAACATACCAACTCCTGATGCTCTTGCACCCAAAGCAGTTAAAATTGCTCCTCCTGCATAACGAGACGAACCGCAAACTAGTAAGAGATGACCTTGTTGGTATTTATGCGTCACCGCAGGGCGATCGAGTGGAAGACAGCTTAAGGCAAGGTTTCTCGTCATTTGTTGCACTGGTGCAGGTTGGGGCAAAACCGAGGTAAGATGATGGCTTAAGATACCAAAATCAATCCTTTCTGGTTGACCGAGGTAGGCTAACGCTTGGTCTTGAAAATAAGCTTGTTTCCACAAACCCAAACACAGACTGTGAGTTGCAACCACAGCAGTACCTAAGACTTCCCCCGTATCCGTATGCAGTCCTGAAGGAATATCGATACTGACAACAGGTTTAGACCATTGATTGATTTGATTCACCGCGTCACCAATATCGCCAGTGAGAGGACGAGTCAAACCAAAACCAAATAAACCATCGACAATTAAATCGCAATCTTGTAAGTTTTCCAGATCGCGATCGCGCTCAATCCCCAAACTTTCTGCATAGCGATCGTGTTGAGCAGTTAAGTCTTTCAGCTTGGTAAATGGGCAATAAACTTGTATTTGATAGCCTTGTAAATACAATTCGCGAGCGACTACTAAGGCATCTCCTCCATTGTGACCTGGGCCGACTAAAACGCCTACTTTAGTTTTTGGTGAGAGGGGATAAAGTTGTTGAATTCTTTCAGCACAGAGCAAAGCCGCCTTTTCCATTAAAGCCGCCACTGGCATTCCTGCGGCAAAAATCTGCTCCTCGATCTGACGCATTTGTTCCGCCGTCACCACGATCGACTCTAATTGTTCATAGTTCATAGTTCATAGTTCATAGTTCATAGTTCATAGTTCATGGTTCATTGGTTGTTTGTTTCTCCCCTGCTTCTCTGCTTCTCTGCTTCTCTGCTTCTCTGCTTAGAAGCTCCCAACTCTCCAATCACCTAAGTACCTAGGCAAAATTAATTAGACATTTAATATCCCTATTGCCTATTGCCTACCTCCACCAATAAATTTAATTTTCCCCACCTACTTAAGACGTTGATACCGCATTCCTGGTAACTGAACGATCGCTTCCATCATTTCTAACTGTAATAAGCTTACTGCAACAGAACTTGTTTCTAAACCTGTTGCTTGGACGATCGCATCGAAGGAAGTAGACTCTGAAGTTATACAGTTAAAAATTTGAGCTAATTGAGGTTCTAATTCGGGTAAAGGAGATCGCGATTCTACTAAATCGAGCTTAGGAATTGTTCCCAACATTTCTAATAAATGTTCTTCTCCTAAAATTAGATGAGCGCCGCGATCGATTAATTCTAAGCAGCCTAAAGATTGAGGATTATCTAAAGAACCAGGCAAAATATAGACATCACGACAAAATTCATTGGCATAACGAGCTGTGATTAATGCTCCCGATTTTTGTGGTGCTTCCATGATTAAAACTGCTCGACTCATCCCAGCAATGATTCGATTGCGAGGAGGAAAGTTAATTCGATCGGGTTGCGTTCCATTGGGATATTCACTTAATAATAGTCCTTGGTTTTGGATGCGATCGTAAAGTCGGCGATTGCTAGCAGGATAAACTAGATCGACTCCAGTTCCCAACACGGCTATAGTTCTACTATCAGCCTCTAAACAGCCTTGGTGCGCTTCTGTGTCAATACCTGCAGCTAAACCAGAAATAATCGTAAATCCATGCTTTGCCAAAGCTGTGCTGATTTTACGAGTCCACCTTTTGCCGTATTCAGTAGGGTAGCGAGTGCCAACGATCGCAATAATTGTTTTGCTTCCCAGGTTTTCTTGAAGATTAATTTGTCCTGAGTAATTCAAAATTGGCGGCGGACTAGGAATTTCTAATAATAAGCGAGGATATTCTGGATCGGCTGGAGTCCAAAAATTAGGATTTTTTCGGCTATATTCTTGGAAAAATTGGTCTGAATCGAATTGATTTCTAGCTCTAGAAATTGACTCAATTAATTTATTGCCAAATCCCTCAATTTCTCCCAAACTACTAGCTGGTGCATTCCAAGCTGTTTCTAAACTGCCGAAGTGTTGATGAACCCGTTTTAGCAATACTGGGCCAATACCAGATAATTGCGCCCAAGCTAACCAATAAGAACGTTCTTTTTGCAATTATTTTCCTTTCGCTAATAAATTTCTTAAAGTCTATTAACAATAATTTTCAGTAGTGGTATATTTTTGTTGAAAAATAAATTAAATAAATCATAAAAAATTACCATCAAAAATGAACATAAAAGGACGCTACATTTTAGGCATGGCGATCGGTGCGATCGCAGTGATAACATCTGCTTGCTCTGATGGCAAGCAAGCCAGTCAAGGACAAGCTAATGCTGTTAACACGGGAGAACAAATCAACATTTACTCAGCCAGACACTATGATAGCGACCAGGTAATGTATGACAACTTTACCAAGCAAACAGGCATCAAAGTTAACATCATCGAAGGCAAAGACGACGAGCTAATTGAGAGAATTAAAAGCGAAGGTAAAAATAGTCCTGCCGATATTTTAATGACAGTCGATGTCGGTCGCCTCTGGCGCGCACAACAAGAAGGAATGTTTCAACCTGTTAAGTCAGAAGTATTAGATCGAGAAATTCCTAAAAACCTTAGGAGTCCAGATGGACAATGGTATGCTTTCTCGAAACGAGCAAGGGTAATTATTTATAACACCAATAAGGTTAAACCCACCGACTTAACGACCTATGAAGCACTAACCGAACCTAAATGGAAAGGTCGTGTTTGCGTGCGGAGTTCTGGCAATATTTACAATCAATCTTTAGTTGCGAGCATGATTGAAAAAGATGGAGAAGCCAAAACTAAGGAATGGATTCAAGGTTTAGTTGCCAATTTTGCTCGTCCACCAGAAGGAAACGATGTCGATCAAATTAAAGATGTCGCATCGGGTGAGTGCGATGTGGCGATCGTCAATCACTACTACTTGGCTAGATTAAAACAAAGCGACAAGCCCAAAAATAAAGAAATAACCTCTAATATTGGAGTTTTCTTTCCAAACCAAAATGCAGGTGGTACTCACATCAACGTAAGCGGTGCAGGCGTAACCGTTAATTCTCCCCATAAAGAAAATGCGATTAAGTTTCTCGATTTTCTAGTTAGTCCTCAAGCGCAAGAAATTTTTGCCAACCAAAATAACGAATATCCAATTATTAAAGAATTAAAACCCAATCCAGTAGTTGCTGGTTTTGGAGAATTCAAAGAATCACAGCTTAATGTAATTGCCTATGGAGAAAAGAATGCTGAAGCAGTCAAGTTGATGGATGAAGCAGGCTGGAAGTAAATTCAGAAGGCAGAAGGCAGAAGGCAGAAGTAAAAAAACTTCAGACTTAAGACTTAAGACTTTTTCCCCTACACCGTACACCCTTACACCCTTTTTCTGCCCTGATGCAGGATAATAGAATAATCTCCCCCTTCCCTACTCTTAAGGAAAGCAAGTTACGGTGAAGAAGCTAATTCGCGGTCTGGATAAATTCAGACATACTTATGTTCCTACTCATCAACAACTGTTGGCGGAACTTTCTCACGGTCAGAAACCTAGAGTTCTCTTTATTACCTGTTCCGATTCTCGGATCGATCCCAATCTGATCACTCAAACTGATGTAGGAGATCTGTTTGTCATCCGTAACGCAGGTAATATTATTCCGCCCTATGGTGCTGCAAACGGGGGTGAGGGAGGAACTATTGAATACGCGATTCATGCCCTCGGAATCAATCAAATTGTAGTTTGCGGACATTCTCACTGTGGAGCAATGAAAGGCTTGCTTCAGCTTAATAAACTACAAGAGGATATGCCTCTAGTTTATGATTGGTTGAAACATGCAGAATCCACTCGTCGCCTTGTTAAAGAAAATTATGCAAACTATACAGGTGAAGAGTTAATCGAAATTTTGGTTGCTGAAAACGTTCTCATTCAAATCGATAACCTGAAAACCTATCCAGTGGTACAAGCCAAACTACACCGAGGAGAATTGCAAATCTACGGTTGGATTTACCATATCGAGACGGGAGAAGTTTTAGCTTACGATGAAAAGACTCATACTTACATTTCCCCGCAAACTCAAATAGATATTACAAATCCAAATGACCCTCAATATCTCAGTACCAGCGCACCTCCTGTTGCTTGTGAATTAATCGGAAGCGTTCAACAATCTACTCGCTCTGATAACAACTATTATCTAACTTTAGAGTCGATCGCTAGGCTCAGAGAAGAATTTGAAGCTTTACTAGCAAATAATCCTAAATCATTGAGAGATGCTGAAGATGCTCTTAATACCCTAGTCGAGTTATTTAACGAAGCTCGTCAACAAGGTATGAGTGCTAGCGAACTACAAGGATATCATCATCGATTTTCCGAACCAATTCAACTTTGGGCAAGAATAGTTCACTCGCGGGATAATTAACTTCCTTTGGGATGCGATCGCCAATCTCTTCTCAAGCTAGTCTTCATACTCTGGAAGTATTGCAGCAAAGAATAGCAGCATCGGATTTAGGATAGGAATGGAAGACTATCTAATCTATAGATTCTGATGAAACTTTATCTAATCTTATTATCTCTCCTTTTCTATCTCTTTTTTCCTAATGTTGCAGTTGGTGCAGCACCAACTGAATCTGATGCTGACGGAGAAAAGAAAGAACAACCAGCCCAAGAAGAACCATCTGAGCCAGAAAAACCACCTAAAGATGATTCTGAAGCCGAAAAAATCCCTAAAAAGAAACCCTCACCAGAACAACAAGCTAAATTAGACAAATTAGCCCAAGCCGATCGCCTGTATTTAGCAGGAAATCGACAAGCAGCCACTCAAATTTATCGAGAAGTAAAACAACCATTCACCTCTCAACCGTCTCTTTCAGAAGAAAAACCAACACCTATTTACGAACCAAATCAATTGTCGCCAAGCGGTGCTGTTTATTGGCGTACCTATCAAGAAGGAATCGAACAAAAACTAGAAAGCAAAATACTCGCACCACTAAAATTACTAGTTAACAAGAATCCCGAATTTATTCCAGGTCATTTATATTATTTTGAAGCTCTCAAGCAATATCAAAAGCCAGAGGAAGCCGATCGAGTTCTGCAAGCTGCCATTAGTCAGTATCCTAACGAAACTAAGCTACTGAAAGCAAAAATGGCTGAAGACGATTGCGCTAAAAAATGGATCGACGCTTCCATGACTGCTCGTCATTTTGCCTTATTTAATCCCGAACACCCCGAAGCTAAAGAATTTACCGATCTAGCCAATCAGTATTTAGAGCGCTATAAAGCCGAACTAAACTCAGACTTAACTTGGAATGCGATCGGTAATGTTATTACTGGTGCGGCTGGTTTTGCTCTCACTGGTAATTTATTCGGCCCAATTTCTGCGATCGAAACTAGTGTCTTATTGCTCAGAGGAGAATCGGCGCTTGGTGAAAGCTATGCCAAGGATGCTCAAGAAGAATTGCCGATGCTTAAAGATGAGGAAGTACTTAAATATGTAAATGCGATCGGTCAAAAACTTGCTTCTGTTGCTGGTCGTAACGAATTTAAATATCAATTTTATCTAGTCATGGATGACGGTGTTAACGCTTTTGCACTGCCAGGAGGAAAAATCTTTATCAATGCAGGAACGCTGATGAAAACTAACTCTGAAGCGGAATTAGCAGGTTTACTCGCTCACGAACTTTCTCACGCCGTTCTCTCCCATAGCTTTCAGCTTGTTACCCAAGGCAATCTCACCGCTAATGTGGTTCAATATGTTCCCTACGTAGGCGGATTGGGAACAGATCTAATCGTCTTCAACTACAGCCGTGACATGGAAAGACAAGCTGATAGCTTCGGAACGAGGATACTAGCCTCATCAGGTTATGCCGCCGATGGGATGTATAGCCTGATGAATATTCTCAAGCAAGAGGAAAAGAAAAAAAAGAAAGATGCGCCTCCTCCTGCTTGGCTATCTACCCACCCAGATACAGACGAAAGAATTAAAAACCTAGAACAGTTAATCATCAAGAATAATTTCGATCGCTACGCTTACGAAGGAGTAACTCAACACCAAAAGATGCAACAAAAAGTGCAAAAACTCTGGCGCGAATATCAAAAAACCGATGAATACAAAGAAAGACACCAAAAAGAAGAGGAAGAAAGGGAAGAACAATTAATGCCGTATTTTTAGTTTTTGTTGTTTGTTACTAGTTGTTTGTTATTTGTTCATAGTTCATAGTTCATTGAAAAACAGGGAGCAGGGAGCAGGCAGCAGGTAGGCAGGAGGCAGGAGGCGGAAGACAGAAGGCGCAAGGCTTTTATGCATAAGCAGGAGGCAGGAGGCAGGAGGCAGGAGGATAAACCATTTTTAATTGAGAATTGGGAATTGCGAATTGCGACTATTTCGGCTCTTTAAACACTCTGACTACAGTACCTTCTTTAGGTAATTGAGATTGCTTCATGGAGACAGTGTTGGTTCCGTAGCGGCTAATGGGCATTTCTTTGACTAATTCTAGGAAATTATCGACAGGTAGTAAATCACAGCTATTTTTGTCTGCGGCTTTAGTCAAATATTGGGTAGGAATTACCAGTTTAGGTTTTAATACTTCGATCGCAGCTTTAGCTTCTTGAGGATTGTAAGCTTTTTCGCCGCCTCCAACTGGAACTAAAACGACATCAGGACTACCCATGAGAATTTTTTGCTCAATTTCGATGGGTGCGGCTGCACCACCTAAATGTAAGAAATTAATTCCACCCTGTGTCCAACGCCAAGCAATGTTGTCGCCAAAACGTCTTCCACCTTCGCGATCGTGGGCAATACTGATTCCTTGAAACTTAATGTCTTTAATTTGATAATCTCCAGGTTCGGTTAAAATTTTTGGGTTTCCTGGGACTTTTTCAACTGCACCCTCATCGAGTAGGTAGCTGCTAATTAAAACTAAGTCTGATTTAACTTGAGGCGAAGGATAACCAGCCGTACAGCCTAGAGTTTCAAAAGGATTAATTAAAACCTTTAAACCATTTCCTGAAAATAAAAAACAAGTGTGTCCCAACCATTGCACTTGAACTGAATCAGAGGCTTTCTGTGCGCTATTGGCGATCGCTTCCGAACCTAAAATCGTTCCTGCTGTTGTTAAAAAGCTCGCTCCAGCATAATTTAAAAACTCTCGCCTGTTGATGCTCATATTGTCCGATCTTAACTCTTGCTTGATGATGATTGACTAATCTAGGGATTTAAGAAAATTCCGCAACAATTGTATCCCCGATCGGGTCAAAATGCTCTCTGGGTGAAATTGGACTCCTTGAACGTGTAAATAGTTCCGATGTCTAACTCCCATTACCGTACCATCTTCAACCCAAGCTGTAATTTCTAATACATCTGGCATCGTTTCTGGTTCGATCGCTAAGCTATGATAGCGAGTTGCAGTAAAAGGAACGTCTAAACCTGCAAAAACACCAACCCCATGATGGTAAATTTCTGAGGTTTTACCATGCATTAAAACTGGGGCTGAAATAATCTTGCCACCAAATACTTGACCAATACTTTGATGTCCCAAGCAAACTCCCAAAATTGGTAAATTTGGTGCAAACTTTTCGATTAATTGGCAAGAAATTCCTGCATCTTCGGGACGACCAGGACCAGGAGAGATGACTACTCCATCTGGCTTGAGTTGCTTAATAGTATCTAAATCGATGCGATCGTTGCGATAAACTTGGATGTCACCAGCAACGGCAAATTCGACCGCCAGTTCCCCTAAATACTGCACTAAATTATAGGTGAAACTGTCATAGTTATCGATAACTAGAATCAAAATTAATCTCCTTTACATGACTGAGAAAATCAGTCTAAACAAAGGAGGGAGCAGAATGCAACTAGCTACTATTAAAGCTGCGATCGCAGAGATTAACACTGCACCAGCAGCACAGTCTTTGGCAATTTTGGCAAGTTCGTGATAGGTCTGTTTGACTGTCAGATCGACTACTGATTCGAGCGCTGTATTTAACAATTCCAATACCATAACCATCGCACAGGTGAGTGCAATTACTGCCATCTCAGTCGCAGAAATCTTTAAAAAAGCACCCATACCAACAGCAAGAACACTAACTATCGTATGAATACGAAAATTCCTTTGCGTTACAAAAGCGTAACTAACACCCGCCCAAGCATATTTAAAACTGACCAGTAAATTAGGTGCAATTTGCCATGCTAAATTGCGATAGCTTTGAGTTGATTTGACGGAAGGCTGTTGGGCAAAATCAGCAGCTTTATCAGACATGAAGGCATATTTTGAAAATAAGAGAGTAAAACTAGAAGTTTTAGCATTACTGGATTCAGTCATAAGCAAAAATTGACTTATTATTTTGCTAATTGCAAAAAAATTAATAACACTTAAGTATATTGCAATATATTATTAAATTTGGTTCGGCTGAAACAGTCATTTGACTGAATCTATTAAGCAAAACCAATGTATCCTAGTAAATTTTCTTGCTCTTCCAACATTTTGATTAAACTAGTTTCGTCAGGATGGTCCCACCCTAGAAGATGCAACAAGCCATGTGCTGCTAACCAGGCTAACTCTTTAGTCAACGAATGACCCTGTTGTTGAGCCTGTTTCCAAGCAGTTTCAACAGAGATGACAATATCTCCTAGAGATAAAGGTTCCCTCAAGAAAACTAGATTAGCAGTTTGGCTAAATTCTCCTTCTAAGATAGCAAAGGCTAGTACGTCAGTTGGTCGATCGAGATGGCGATACTGAGCGTTAAGAGTTTGAATCTCAACATCATTAGTTAGGCGCAAGCTGAGTTCATAAGCATCTGCTTCTGGGAGATAAGTAGCTAGTTTTTCGAGCCAGATTTCTAACCAGCCTTGCCACATACAGGTTTCGATTGTTGGTTCACCACTAATCGATTCCAACTCACACAGATTTTGAACGTTGACTTCTACTTGAATGGGTAATTGCATCAAAGATTACTCAAATTATCGAGTCAAATAAGCCAAACCAACTAACAATGACAAAAAAACAACTGTAGTTAGAAAAAAATGTTTGAGGGAAGTTCTTCCCTTGCGAACCATATTCCGCATCGCTAGTTTTACATAACTTGCTTGTGGTTCGGCTGAATGAGTATTTTGAGCCTTGTCAAGATTTGGGTCAAGATTTTGGTTTGATTCAACAGATGAGGGTGACTGATTCATCTGAATAATACGGGAGCAGGGAAACCGCGATGTTTTAACTCGCACAGGAACTGGGACACGAGCGACGGGGCGTATAAACGCTGGAAGTAAATATTCCAGCGACAGCCCCTTGTTTTAACCGCCGTGAAGCAATAACTATCCTGCCCACTTCGTCCTCCATGTGTTATAGGTTAAAAACTTAATATCTTTGGGATTAGCTGATTGAGTCAACCGCTTCCCTGTTTCAATCGAATGTAGACTGACAACCTTTCTCTCTGGTTCTTTTTTGGTCGGCTTAACCATTTCACCGCCCACATAGGTCAACCCCCATTTTGGATGATGGACTATAGAACCACGCTTAAATCCAGCAGACATAGTTCCTCCATACTTGGAACGAATATGCCCTGGTGCGTGTTCCAAACGATGTAGTTGTCGCCGATGAAAACGCAACGGAGTTACTATCAGCAAATCTTGATTGCTAGGGCTTGTTTGTCCACCAACAAC
Organism: uncultured bacterium; assembly: GCA_964548905.1. Classification (GTDB taxonomy): domain Bacteria; phylum Cyanobacteriota; class Cyanobacteriia; order Cyanobacteriales; family Xenococcaceae; genus CAZJTL01. The sequence goes on from CAZJTL010000120.1 coordinate 15,666, forward strand.
AGCATAAGCCAAAGTAAAACTGTCTACGCAATGAGCAGAAAATACTTCTGCCATCTTGTTTTTACTTTTCTTTAGTCCTAAGCGATCCCTTATTTCAGCAGTTTCATGCCCTTGAAGCAATTCAACTGGAGCTAATTTTTGCAGTTGAAAATAGAACCATTCTTTACCTACTTGAAGAGGTGAAAAAGTTTTACCCCATTTACCACCCCAAGAAGTAGCTTTAATATCTTCTACAACAAAAACTGTAATTGGATAAATTTTGGACAACCAAGTA
>CAZJTL010000121.1:0-15901 GCA_964548905.1 uncultured bacterium
TTTTAATGGACTTTACCTATAAGCCAGGAAATTAATTTCCTGGCGGTTATCGCAAGGAGTGCAAGATCTCAGTTAAACACTCGCGATCGGCAATCCTCCCCTCAATTACGGCTTCTACTCCTGTGTTCACTCCCAGAAAAACGATAGATTGAATCAATATAGATAGATAAAGAAATGTAAAGGGGAGTCGTTGAACTTATGTTTGAATACTTTAGCGACAAAGCTATCAAAGTAGTCATTCTCGCTCAAGAAGAAGCTCGTCACTGGGGACATAACCTAGTCGGTAGCGAACACATTTTGATGGGTTTGTTAGCAGAAGGAACTTGCTTTGCATCGATAACCCTCAAAGAAATGGGTGTCGATCTCAACCAGACTAGACGGTTAGTTGAAAACATAAGTGGTAAGGGTTCAGGTTTGGGTTCGGTAAATATACCCTTTACACCAAAAGTTAAAGCAGTATTTGAGCAGTCTTTAAACGAGGCGCGTCTACTAGCCAAAAATTTCATCTCTCCAGAACATATACTACTGACGATCGCCAAACAACCAGAAAATATAGCTGCTAGACTACTCACACAACAAGGAGTCGATCTAGTCCGACTAGGAATGGCGCTTCGCCAACATCTACTCGAACAAGAACCAGTAGCAGTTACGGGTAGGGAAAATGATTTCGGATCTGCTAGTTTTGCCAGTAACAAAAACTCAATTCTGTCTGAGTTTGCTAAAAATTTAACCGAATTAGCAGCTAAAGGACAAATCGACCCTGTAATTGGTAGAAACTCAGAAATCGATCGAACTATTCAGATTTTAGGTCGTCGTACCAAAAATAATCCCGTTCTAATTGGCGAACCTGGTGTTGGCAAAACGGCGATCGCGGAAGGATTAGCACAACGCATAGTCGATCGAGATGTACCAGAAAGCTTATTCGACAAGCAAGTAATTGCCCTCGACTTAGGATTGTTAGTCGCTGGAACAAAAATGAGAGGCGACTTTGAAGAACGTTTGACGGGAGTAGTCAAAGAAGTTACTCAAGCTGGCAATATTATCCTTCTCATCGACGAACTTCATACCATTATTGGTGCTGGTGGTTTAGGAGGTGGCTTGGATGCAGCCAATATTCTCAAACCTGCCTTAGCTAGAGGCGAACTGCAATGTTTGGGTGCGACTACTCTAGATGAATATCGCCAGTACATCGAACGAGATGCAGCACTAGAACGTCGTTTTCAGCCAGTAATGGTGGGAGAACCAAGCGTTGATGAGACGATCGCCATTCTCACAGGTTTGCGGAAAACCTACGAAGAATATCACAAGGTAAAAATAGCCGATCGTGCGATCGTTGCTGCGGCTAAACTAGCCGATCGTTACATCAGCGATCGCTTCCTTCCCGACAAGGCGATCGACTTGATTGACGAAGCAGGTTCTCGAACTCATCTAAGACATTCGATGCAGCACACTAAAATCCATGAGGAAGATCCAACAGAAAAACCGATAATTAATCCTCAAGCATTAACTCCAGTAGTCGATGAGGAAGAAATTGCTCAAATTGTGGCTGCTTGGACAAAAATACCAGTCAATCAACTTACAGACACCGAAACCGAGGTATTACTCAACTTAGAGGATAACTTACACCACAGTATTATCGGTCAAAATGAAGCAGTTAAAGCGGTTTCTCGCGCTATTCGTCGCGCTAGAGTTGGTTTAGCCGATCCCAATCGACCGATCGCTAGTTTTATTTTTTCTGGACCTACAGGAGTAGGGAAAACTGAGTTAACCAAAGCACTAGCAAGACTGATTTTTGGTTCTGGTGAGGCGATGATTCGTCTGGATATGTCTGAATTTATGGAGTCTCACACCGTTTCTAAATTAATTGGTTCTCCTCCTGGTTTTGTTGGCTATGAAGAAGGAGGACAGTTAACCGAAGCAGTCAGACGCAAACCTTATACGGTTATTTTGTTCGATGAAATCGAAAAGGCGCATCCTGACGTTTTCAATCTCTTGCTGCAACTGTTAGATGATGGTCGCCTTACTGATGCCAAAGGTCGCACGGTAAACTTTAAAAATACCTTGATTATTATGACCTCTAACGTCGGTTCTAAGGTAATTGAAAAAGGTGGTATGGGATTGGGTTTTGGCTTCGAGCAAGACGAAAGTGAAGCTCAATACAAGCAAATTCGCAACCTAGTCAATCAAGAATTGAAGCAATATTTTCGCCCAGAATTTCTCAACCGCCTTGATGACATTATTGTTTTCCGTCAGTTAAACAAAGGGGAAATTGGTCAAATTGCTGAAGTTTTACTAGAAGAGGTAGTTCAAAGACTTAAAGAACTCCGTGGTATTACTTTAAAGATCGGCGACAAATTTAAAGAGAGAGTAATTGCTGAGGGATACGATCCTAAATATGGCGCTAGACCTCTACGCAGAGCAATTATGAGGCTACTAGAAGACAGTTTAGCAGAAGCAATTCTTGCCGCTCGGATTGAGGACGGAAGTAACGCTATTGTCGATCTCGATCGCGATGGTTCAGTAACCGTAATGCCAATTCAGCAAAAAGTCTTCCAATTTGTTGCCCAGTAGCAATTCAATAAGGCAGAAGGCAGAAGGCAGAGAAGCAGAGAGGCACAGAAGCAGAGAGGCAGAAGGAAAATAGCTTTAGACTTCAGACTTTTTTCCCTAACCCCTAACCCCTAATCCCTAACCCCTAACCCCTAATCCCTAACCCCTAACCCCTAATCCCTAACCCGTTGGGACTTCTCTAAGCCTTGCCGTAGGCTAGCCTTTCTCAAGGATCGAACCATCGGCAGCTTCCAAGACAAAACCAGCATCGCGAATCATTTCCAGATCGGCTCTTGCTGCTTGTCCTGCGGTAGTTAAGTAATCACCAATAAAGATTGAGTTAGCTGGATAGAGTCCCAAGGGTTGCAGCGATCGCAAATGAACTTCTCTTCCACCAGCAATACGAATTTCTTGAGCAGGTAGCAAGAAGCGAAACAAACAGAGAATCCGCAAACAACGACGAGGATTTAACTCATTTAAATTTGCCAAGGGAGTACCAGCAATCGGAATTAAAAAATTGAGGGGAACACTGGTGACATTCAATTCGCGCAAGGAAAATGCCAAATCTATCACATCATCGTCGGATTCTCCCATACCCAAAATACCACCAGAACAAGTAGTAATATCTGCTGCCTTAACATTTTTAATCGTAGCTACGCGATCGGCAAAAGTATGAGTAGTACAAATATTTTCGTGATAATTCTCGGCAGTATTGAGATTGTGATTGACGCGATCGACCCCTACTTCTGCCAAACGACGAGTTTGTTCTTGACTCAATAACCCCAAACAGGCACAAACTTTGAGATCGTGCTGGGCTTTGACAGCTTTAACAGCATCCAGAACCTTAGTGAAAACAGATTCACTAGGAGAGCGTCCAGAAATTACGAAACAGAAAGTACCAGCTTGTAATTGAGCCGCGCGATCGGCTGCTTGCAGAATTTTTTCTTGAGCTAATAAAGGATATTTTTCAATCTCTGCTGAAGATATTTTAGATTGAGAGCAATAATTACAGTCTTCTGGACATAAACCACTTTGAGCATTGAGTAAGAAATGCAAACGGACTCGATTTCCCCAATAGTGACGGCGTACCTGATAAGCTGCGGCTAATTGCTCTAGTAACACTCGATCAGGAGCATTAAGAACCGCTTTAGCTTGCTCGCGAGATAATAATTCGCCTTGGAGCGATCTTTGTGCTATTGATTGCCAATCGAGAAGATCGATCGAGTAATCGGTCATAGGTGTCGAACTCATGTCGTTAAAGAGGACAATTCCTTATTGTTCTATTTGGCACTCTCTTTGTCTAGAGCCTTCCTGTACTAGTTTCATGAAGAATCGCGATCGCCCCCCTGTGCTATTGCTAAAAATGCAGATATAAATTGAATGCTTTAGCGTGGGAATACAAGATTATGATAAACCGTACTCTTCGTTTAAATTTATTATTTAGTAATCTTGTCTTAACCTTAATGGTTAGTTCTCTTCCCGATCGAGCTTCAGCTAATACTAGCTCAACTCCAGATTTTTCTACATCGATCGATCGCATCGAAAATCAATACCAGGAAGATCCAAACTCAGACAACACTTCTGTTAATCCTGCTGAGGCGATCGAATCTGAGCCTAATTCTCCATCTTCAGCAGATATCGTACCCGCTCGTGGCATGTATATAAATGACAAAGGACAAGTAGTTTTGACTGGCTATCCCACTCCAAATGCTACTCCTCGTCCCGCCAATCATTTATTTGACTGTAACGATCTGAAAAATAGTTTACAGGGGACAGGTGACAGGTGACAATTCGCAATTCGCCCGTGCAGTGGCGCGGGTTCGCAATAGCCTACGGCACGGCTAGCGCCTACGCAATTAAAAACCTTCTGCCTTCTGACTTGAAAGAGATTTTCCCCTACACCCTACACCCCTCTTTCATCTCTGATGGTGAAATTTTTTCATGAGGACTGCCTTCCTCGCCCCTCTCCTCTACCAAGCTGGATCGGCATAGAGTTCAATGCTCAGTTGCTCTTTACCATCAGGAATAGAAGAAATACAAGCACAGACAGCAACGCCATCATCTAGTTCTACTTCGCAAGCGTGACAAGAACCCATTAGACAACCAGTCGGAATATCTACACCTGCTCTTTCTGCTACTTGTAACATTGGCTCTCCAGGTTCTGCGTCGATAGTGACATCATCTGGTAAAAAATGAACTTTGATAGTCATTAGCTCGGTTTTTGCAGTGAGGTACTACTAATAATTATTAGGCAATATTGATGATAAATTCAGATTAGCTTCAACTAAATCTGCTAGAGAACTTAAAGCAGCTTCTCTTTGTTCGCGATAGTTAGCAATACCAGTGGGCAAAGAAGCAAGTCCTCTTTGCTTGCGTAGATAGTTCAACCAAGAGCGTCGCCAAGGTCCATTGTCGAATAAACCGTGGAGGTAACAGCCCCAAATCGATTTAGATTCATTGACCAATCCCAAACCAGGATCGTCAAAAATGGGTAGATACTCCTCACTGATATCTCTGCCTTTGATATGTATCAACCGACTACGCCCCTGATGAATTTCGTAACCATCAACTGGTAAACCTGCTTGAGGAAACTTAGACGTTACCTGACGTTGACGAGCAATTTTGTTGTTAGTAATCACGGTATGCAAAGGCATCAATTCTAGAGCAGAATATTCGCCTGCTTCGCCTTCTATGCCTTCATTGTCGGCAATGCGTTGACCGAGCATTTGATAACCGCCACAGATACCTAAAATCGTGCCTCCTGCTGCTGCATAGCTTTGAATTTGTTCTGCCATTCCGCTTTTTTGCAGAGCTAAGAGATCGGAGATCGTAGTCTTAGAACCAGGAATAATTACGGCATCTGGATGTCCTAAATTATCTTTAATTCCAACATACTGAATAGATACACTAGGTTCTGCTTCGAGGGGGTCGAGGTCAGTAAAATTAGAAATTTTTGGTAGACGGATGACGCTAATTTGCAATTCGCGATCGGGTTTGTAAGAACGTTTTTCGAGTAAGTCTAGAGAATCTTCCGCAGGAAAAAATCGATCGCTCCAGGGAATCACTCCAATTACAGGAATACCAGTTCTTTCTTGTAACCATTGGATACCTGAATCTAGAAGAGATTTTTGCCCTCTAAATTTATTGATGACAATTCCTTTAATCAGATCTCGTTCTGCTGGTTCGAGCAGTTCTAGCGTACCGATGATGTGGGCAAAAGCACCGCCTCGATCGATATCAACTACCAAAATAGTACGAGCGTTTAAATACTTAGCGACTCGCATGTTGGTAAGATCGCGGTGTTTGATGTTGATTTCGGCTGGACTTCCCGCGCCTTCACAAATAACTAAATCGAATTCGATCGCCAGACGATAGAGACTATCTTCGATCGCTTCCCAACCAAGATCGAAATATTTTTCGTAATATTCTGTCGCCTTAGCTACTCCTACTGCTTTTCCCTTCAGGATTACCTGAGAAGTCATATCACCCTGCGGTTTGAGCAGAATCGGATTCATTTCTATTCTAGGCGTGATGCCTGCTGCCCATGCCTGTACTGCTTGTGCATAGCCAATCTCTCCTCCCGTATTCGTGACATAGGCATTTAATGCCATGTTTTGTCCTTTAAAAGGAGTAACACGCCATCCCTGCCGTGACAAAATGCGGCACAAAGCTGCTGTCAGAAAAGATTTTCCTGCATGGGAGGTCGTCCCCACCACCATAATCGCTTTCATTTACTTTCTATCCCTGCGGAAACCTATCACATTTATAACAGCTAGAAAAGAAAAACGATCTAAAACGATCGCTTGAAGCAACGATTAAAAGCGTTGGCGATGCGTTCTAAGAAAGTTGGATGGGGAAATCGATCGCCTCGATCTTCCCATTTGGCAACGATTTGTCTACCTATAGGAGTTAAACGAAAACTGTCGGTAAGTCCTTGTCCGTCTACTTCTCTTCTAAGAAGACCGACGTTAATTAGCCACACCAGTTCGCTTTCTGCTTTAGCTTCGGGAAGGATCTTTTTGATATAGTTTTTTTGCCATCCTGTTTCACTGGCAATCTGAGCAATGGGAACGCTCTGATTTCGCATCGCCGCAAATAATTGGAGCTTAAAAGGAGAGCAATATAGAGCTATTTCTGCTCTTTTAACCGTGCGGTCGGTGTACTGTAATGATTGTGTTAATTTTATTGAAGTAGAAGCCATAATTTAAGATTCTTAAAAACTCTTGTTTAAATTCATCATACAAATAAAGTAAAGTTGACGATGAGCTTACTTCGGCTCAATTATCTCTAAGACTGCTTTTGGAGAAAGTTTATCCTTAAACCAGATTACTCTAGCAGGTAAATCAGTGAATTTAACTCCTGCTTTTTCTAAATTTAAACGCTCGGAAACAGCCAAAATCAAATTATTTGCCTCAGCACGGCGGACTTGATAAAATTTCTTTTGCAAATATTCAGGTCGCCAGTAACCAACTATTTCTAGCAAATAATCGCGTCCGTCAGGGTGAACGAGGCGAAAATCAGGAATCATGACACTACCAGGAAGAGGAACTAAGTCTACTTCTCTTTCTAAGCGCCATTCAGTTTTCAGTTTCGCCCAACTGTTAGCAAAGGAAGCTTCTAACATGCTGTCGTAGGTTTTTCCTTGGGGATAGTGACTAACCAATCCGCAGCGATCGCTTAGACTGAAACTTCCCTGTTCGATCGCTCCAGTATAAGAGTTACGACTTTGCAGTCTGGCTTTGAGACTCCATTTGCTGACATGTAGTAGCGCAGGAATCATCTTAGCTAAGGATAAACCATAGCGAGTACTGGGTTTGAATAAGCTAGTTGGTCCATCAATCGTAATCGTAAAACCAGTGTCAGCATCACCTTCAATGTAAGCCATTAATTGAAATAATTTGAGATAGCGAAAGAGCAGTTTATATTCGCCTGGATCGTTACGATGAGCGTTAATAACAATATGGCTGGCGCGGTAAAAAATACCCTGAACTTGAGAGAGATTATAGCGATCGATTAAGCTTTCTGGGCTTGGTGTTTCAAATTGAGTGAGGATGCGATTTTCTTGTAAATCGGCATAAATACCCTTTTCTACTTCACTGGGTAGTACTTCTCGATTAATTTCTCTACCTAGAGCGATCGCTACTGCTTCCAAGACTAGATGGCGATTTTTAGGAATGGTTGGTGTTTTGGCTGCTTGAGCAAAAACTCGTTGTCTTAGCCTAGCTGGTTCCAGAGGGCTAACAATTTCAAACGTAGCAAAACTATTTTTAAGTAAATGTGCCAATCCTCTTTTAACTCGATAATCGGGACTATCTCCTTCTAGTTCGAGTAGATGACGATCTAGTTCGCCTTGAATTTTGCCTAAATTACGCTCAAAACCTTTAATTTGTTGTTGAGCTAGAGCGATCGTTTGCTCATTAACTGATAGTTTTTTAGGGACGATTGTTTCAGCATTAAATCGATAAATTAATAATTCGCTTGGTAGCATATAGCAGTCGGGGTTTGAATTGTGAATTAGTCGGTGAAGATAGGCAACAGGCAACGGCTTTTTTACTATACTTAGGTTCTATCCAAATCATGATTATGCGTTACTCATCATTAACCCCGCCATCTTAATATCACGTTCTTTTGAATAACCATGTTATAGTTTTCCCATCAACCAGTTATTAAAAATTCTGGAACTTTTAGCAAATTTCGCAATCCTATCTGTTATGAACAGAATCACGGATATATAGGGAATGTATGGATGCGTTAGTTGAGATTGGTCGATCGCTTTTCATGGTCGATCGCTTGTCCAGTAATTTTCAGCTATTAAGTTTCGATCGCATTTCATGGTCGATCGCATCAATATATTAATCTTCGATCGTTTATTCTAAATTAATTTGTATCAAGCACTTGCTGCAAAGTTTGAACTGCATAAATCGATCCCATGGATGGTTTACCAGTTTCATAGACAGCTTGATGAACTACATCATTTTTTAGTTCTATCTTCATGAATTCTATTGGTTTTAAATATCCTTTAAAATCTCCAAACTCTATGTTTTTAATACATTCGATCGATATCTTATCTTTCATGTTGTGACTGGCATAATAAATCGATCGCGATGAAAATAGCGTCCAAGTTGTTTCATCAATAAATACCGCTATAATTGGAAGCTCTTTTTGCTCAAAATTACATTCACTGTATATTTGTTGCTGTATTCGATCGTCAAAATCGCTCCAAAATTTAGTATATTGCCATAACTGATAATCCATACTTTTACGTCTAATTGCAGCAGATACTATTTTCAAAATATCTTCATCAGTTTTCAAACTTGTCGATCGCCTCTTATTGTCAAACTTAAAATCGATTTTTTATTTCTCTTAATCGTTAATTTCTACAGCTTTACTCAATACTTCATCCATCCAATTATTAATACTTTTACCTGCTTTTTGTGCTGCTAAATAAATTTGACGATGAATTTCTGGTGTAGTTCGGTAGGGAAGATTGCCTGAAAATGGTTTATCTGGTTCTTCTCCTAATTCTTTGCACCATTCTAAATAATCATCTACTGTATCGTGAAAAGCTTGGCGTGCTTCTTCTACAGTATTTCCATGAAAAGTGAGGACATCTTTAATGTCTAAAACTCTACCAAAAAGAATAGAGGCTTTTTCGTCTATTTCTATATGTGCTGTATAACCTTTATATTTCATGGCGAACCACCGTTATAATCTTCGGGGGTAACTCCTGCTTTTTGTAAAAATTCTCTTACTGAAACAACTGCACCTCGATCGGTTTCTTTACGAGGATGCGGTTCGTGAAAAACTGCTTTTATACCATTCAAAAATATTCTTACTCGCGAACCTTTTCCTTGCGAAATTGTTGCGCCGAGGGCATCAAACAAACTTACAACATCTTTCCATTTAATATCTGTGGGAACAGGAACAGTGAAAATTGCAATCAAGGTTTGCAGTTGTTTCTTGTTCATGATTTATGGGTATTGTTTTTAAATTAATTAAGGTACTCATATAGTCTTTTCTAACTGATCGATAAAACCAAGATATCATTATTTGATATCATACGTCGAGCATGACATAAATAATTAGTTCGATCGCCCTTCTATGAAAATATTTCGCCACAGCGATCGAGGATTGAAACTTAAAAATTTTGGAACTTTTACCAAATTTCCCAATCCTATCTGTTATGAACAGAATCACGGATATGTAGGGAATGTATGGATGCGTTAGTAGAGATTGGTCGATCGCCTGCCAAAAACTTAAAAACAGCAATTAAATTTCTCATTTTCCTGGTATTAATTATTAATCTCGCTGGATGCGGTATTGCTAAAATCTCTTCTAACGTCGAACCTCTTCCTTTTGTTGCATCTATTCCTCTACCACAATTACCTGATTGGATCGAACAAATTAGTCCTACTGGTGAAGCAAAAGAATTAGCACAGATTCGCATTCGTTTTAGGGAACCTTTAATTCCTTTAGAAAATTTAGAAAGTGACAAGCAAAAAGATATTTTAAAAAAATTTGAAATTTTACCCCCTCTTAAGGGTGAATTTCGTTTTCTCACCCCTAGAATGGTTGGTTTTCAATCAGATAAAGCTATTCCTGGTGCTACTCGCGTTCGGGTTACTTTAAAACAAGGTTTGGCAGATTTAAAAAATCATCGTTTAGATAAAGATTTAGCTTGGACTTTTAATACTGAGACGATTAAGCTGACTAATTTACCTGGAAGTAAGGAATATCCAGAACAAGAAATTCCACCCTTCGATCTTAAACCGAAATTACAAATTACTTCTAATACAGAATTAAATTTAGATTCTCTTAAAAAAAGCGTTTCTTTAGTTCCTGAAGGAAAAACAGAAGCAGTTGCAGTAACAGCAGCCAATACGGAAACGGATATTAGTAAAAATAGCCCCGAAACAGAATATAATCCTTCAGAAAAAACTTGGGTATACAATCTTACTCCCGATCGCCCGTTAGAAAAAGCAACTAAATATCATTTTAAAATTGCTGCTGGTTTGCGCCCCCTCAGAGGTAATTTAGTTAGTGAAAATCCTTTTGATAGCGAACTCTCTACCTATTCAGCTTTGGGATTAGAAAAAATAGAATCCTTCGGACAACCAAACGCGGGAGGAACTTTTGGCAGATTTGTAACGGGAAGTCCTCAATTAACTTTTAATAATGGTTTGATTGCAGAGTCGGCGATTAAAAATATTTCCATTCAACCCGCAGCCAAGCAGTCGCCTCTCGTTCGCGCTTACGATGAGGATAATATTGTCACCCTCAATCCTTGGGCGCTAGAACCGAATACTACTTATACTATTACGGTTGGTGCCGAACTCAAAGATAAATTCGGACAAACTTTAGACAAACCGATCGCTCAAACCTATACAACTGGAGATTTAGCCCCAGATTTTTGGTCGCCTACAGGATTACATATTTTTCCTGCCGATCGCAACTTGCAATTAAATTTTTCGGCGGTAAATTTACCAGAGTCAAAATATCAAGCTACCTATCGGGCGATCGAACCGAAGGATTTGGTTTATTACAGCGATGCTTATCCTAGCGATACGGGAAATGAATTACTTCCTGCTAGCAATAGTTGGGAGAGTTTTGCTTTTGAGAGTAAGCAGAATCAAACGATGGATCTCACTATTCCTTTACGGGAAAAATTGGGTAGTAAGACGGGGATGCTTGCTTACGGAGTCAAAGCGAAAACCAATAGCTATGAAGAAGATGGCAAAAAACAATGGCGAGAATCTAGTTTTACTGGTTTGATACAGTTAACTAATTTAGGTATCTTTGCACAATGGTTTCCCGATTCTGGTTTGGTAAGGGTGCATCATTTAGATGATGGATCGGCGGTTCAAAATGCCACTATAGAAATATATCGATCGCGTCTGAATGCTAAGGAAAAACCCGAACCTACACCATGTACTATAGCAACTACCGATCGCACTGGTACGTTATTAATCTCTGGAGATGATTGGCAAAGTTGTCAGCAGGGGGCTAGCGTTAATTTTGGTGAGGGACCAGAATTATTAGTAGTTGCTAGAGAAGGAGAGGATTGGGCATATACTAGAACTTCTGGTTTTAGTGGTTCCTATGGTTATGGTATCGATGCAGAATGGGACGATCGTACACCTAAATCGAGAGGATTAATTTTTTCCGACAGACAGTTATATCAACCAGGAGAGACAGCTTGGTTGACGGGATTTGCTTACTATTTGCAAAAGGGAAAATTGCAACAGGATCGCAATAGTAAATATCAACTCAGTCTACAAAATCCCGATGGGAAAGTAACCGATTTGGGAACTCATAGCACTAATAAATTTGGTACTTTTTCCCTAGAAGTTCCCCTCAAAAAAGATTTAACTCTGGGTACTTATTCAATTCGTGCGAATAGCGATCGCGGCGTAGAAATTGCAGGAGAATTTCGTGTTGCTGAATTTAAACCACCTAATTTCAAAGTGGATTTGAATCTGAATAAAAAATTTGTCACTGTTAACGAAGAGTTAGAAGCTAGTTTACAGAGTAATTATTTGTTTGGCGCACCAGTAGAAGGAGGTAAAGTTAAATATTACGTCACTCGTAGCAAAGCTGATTTTACACCTGAAGGTTGGGATAATTTTAGTTTTGGTAGACAATGGTTTTGGCCAGAAGAAAGTCCTGAAGTAGAAAGTAACGTTCAACAGGGAAGTCAGTTATTAGATGCACAAGGAACGGATCGACAGAAAATTAAAGTTACTGACGATCTTCCTTTTACAATGCGTTACCAGGTAGATGCAGAAGTAACCGATGTTTCTAATCTTTCTGTCGCTAGTTCAAAAGATTTTATTGCTTTACCCAGTAATCGTTTAATTGGTTTGCAAAACGAGTTTGTCGCCGATCGAGGTAAACCTATTTCCGTAAAAGTTATCGTCACCGATCCAGATGGTAAGGCGATCGCGGGAGAAAAGATAAAATTATCACTGCAACAAATGGATTATAGTAGCGCCACCGAAGAAATTGAAGGTGGTTTATCATCTCGCCATCAGGTTGAATATAAAACTGTCACTACAACCGAAACGCGATCGCAAAATAATCCCGTTACTGTTAGTTTAACTGCTCCTGCATCTGGTTCGTATCGCATTCAAGCTAACTTTGCAAATGCCAAAGATGAAATTACTGCTACGGATACCCAAATTTGGGTGACAGGGGAAGAATCGGTTTACTGGGGCGATCGATATGATAATAATCGTTTAGATGTGCGTTTGGATAAAGAAACCTATAAACCAGGTGAAACAGCAACAGCATTAATTCAATCTCCCTATCCAGAAGCAGAATTATATTTTGCAGTCATTCGCGATCGCCCTCTTTATAGTAAAGTCATTCAAGTTAAAGGTGGTGCGCCACAAATTCAATTTACCGTCACACCTGAGATGGTTCCTAATGCGGCGATCGAGGCAGTTTTAATATCACAAGGGAACAGGGCACAGGGAACAGGGAACAGGGAACAAGGAAACACCAATAAATTGTCTAAAATTGGCTTTGCAGAGTTCAAAACTAACTTAGATGATAAATATCTTCAAGTTACTGCAACGCCAGCTACAGAGTCATTACAACCAGGTACAGAACAAACGATTCAATTGGAGTTAAAAGATTTAGAAAATAATTCCGTTGAGGGACAATTAACCGTGATGGTAGTCAACGAATCAATTCTACAACTGACTGGTTATCGTCCTCCTAATTTAATCGATACGGTTTTTGCCGAACAACCAATTTTGACTCGTTTTTCCGATAATCGTTCCGATGTGGTTTTAGATAAAATATCCTCTCCTTTAGCCAAAGGTTGGGGTTTTGGTGGCGGTTTATCTTCTGCTTTGGCGAATACTCGCATTCGTACTAATTTTCAGGCGATCGCTTATTACAATGGTTCGGTACTGACTGACTCTCAAGGGAAAGCAACAGTTACTTTTAAACTCCCAGATGACTTAACTACCTGGCGCGTGATGGTAGTTGCTACCGATGGTAACTGGCATTTTGGTAATGGTGAGACTACTTTCATAGCTACAAAACCCTTACTATCCAATCCCGTTTTACCCCAATTCGTTCGTCCAGGCGATCGCTTTGAAGCTGGTTTAGCTGTCACCAATACTACTAAAGAAACTGGAAATTTAAATATAAATGGTTCCTTAACGGGTGCAATTCAATTCGATGGTAATAATCCTAGCAGTCAAACCTTAAATACATCAGCAAAATCAGGGACAAATGCTTATCGTTTCCCTATGATTGCTAAGAGTACTGGTGAAACTAAAGTCAAGTTCGTCACTCAAATGAATGGACAAGAAGATGCTTTTGAGGTTCCCCTAGAAGTCAAACCTCTCAACATTACCGAACAAGTAGTAGAAACTGGTACTACCAAAAATCGTGTCAGCATTCCTCTTAATATTGCCAAAAATGTTTTACCCGATGTGGGAGGATTAGAAATTTCTCTCGCTAGTACTCTGATTCCTGAAGTTACCGCGCCAGCAAAACAGTTAAAAGACGAGGAAGAATTAGAATTATTAGAACCTCTATCGAGTCGTCTAGCGATCGCGTCTAGTTTGCAACGTCTAGGAAAACAATTCAAGCAAGATTTCGATCGATTCAATCCCACCCAAACAGCATCCAATGCCATAGAAAAATTACGTCAACTACAGCGATCGGATGGAGGTTTTGCTAGTTATCCCGATGCCAAACAATCCGATCCTTTTATTACTCCCTATGCAGCACAGAGTTTAGCACAAGCACAAGTTGCATTCCGTGATATGGGGACGAACGATCGCAATGTAGGGATGAACGATCGCAACGATCGCAATGTAGGGACGTTCCATGGAACGTCCCTACACAATACATCGCCCCTACACAATACATCTGAAATGATATCGCGCCTAAAAACCTATTTACAAAAACTACTAGCTAACCCAGGACAATACGATTATTGTAAATCGATCGAATGTAAAACTCGCGTGCGTTTAGAAGCATCGATCGCCCTTGCAGATTTAGGAGAACAAACTAATAATTTCCTCGCTTCTATTTATGAAAATAGAAATTCACTCGATCGCATCGGACAAATCAAACTAGCGCGTCATCTCTTTTCTTTTCCAGAATGGCAACAGGAAGCAAAAACTCTCTTTAACGAACTACAGGAAATAGTCAACGAAAGCGGACGCAGTGCGACAATTAATCTTCCTGAAACTTGGAGTTGGTTAAATTCTCAAACTACTAATCAAGCGGAAACTCTACGTTTGTTTATAGCTGCTAAAAGTCCAGAAGAACAGATCGATCGCCTTCTGCAAGGATTACTCAATCTACGCCGTAACGGTACTTGGGGAAGTAGTTACGATAACGCTGTCGCTTTGAGAGAATTAGTTAGATACAGCAAATTGCAGTCTACTCCACCTAATTTTAATGTTACTGCTGCACTCGGATCGAGACAAGTTGTTAATACTCAATTTGCAGGTTACGAGAATCCTAGTTTCTCTCTCAATATTCCCACCAAAGAGCTACCCAAAGGAAAATACGATTTAAACTTGCAAAAATCTGGACGAGGAACCTTACATTATCTCGCCGCTTACAATTATGCTTTAGAAGGCGATCGACCTGGACGCTTGCAAGGATTGCGCGTCACTAGAAAAGTACATCCAGCTAATAGCAAAGAAGTGCTAACTGATATGTCTCTCAATCCCGATCGCGAAGCTTTTCAAGTTCCTGTTGGACAAGTATTCGATATCGATTTAGAAATTATCAGCGATCGACCTGTAAATAACGTCCAAATTACCGATTATTTACCTGGTGGTTTAGAAGCAGTCGATACTAGCTTTCAAACTGCTACTAATTATTTTCAACCTCAAGCAGATAGTTGGGAAATAGATTATCAAAGAATTTATAGCGATCGCATCGTCGCTTACGCTGATCGTTTGGATGCTGGAGTTTATCACTTACATTATCTAGCGCGATCGGTTACTCCTGGTACTTTTTTTTGGCAAGGTGCGGAGGCGAAATTGCAATACGAACCCGAACAGTTTGGACGGTGTGCTAGTTCTAGTTTGGAGGTATTGTACGCAGATAAACGCAGATGAACGCGGATAATTGTTAGGTTGGGTGGAGTTGATAGCGAAGTTCAACAATTTAGATTAACAAGCGATCACATTGTTGCTAGTAGCGATCGCCTTCTATCTCTCTCATAACTTGTCATAATCTTCTGGTTCTACATCAGGAACTTTAGCCAAAACTTGCTCAAACTTTGACCAACTTCCTCGCTTGGATTTTTCTTCCAAATAATACCAGTTCTCAAAAGTCACTGAAGACTTAGTTTAGATGTAAAATAACAAAA
>CAZJTL010000122.1:0-15865 GCA_964548905.1 uncultured bacterium
TTCGTGATGGTGACGAATAATTGGCAATACACCACTACGATTTTTGAGCGGTTTCAAGATCTTTTCACCAATTAAAACGTGTTGTGCGATTAAATGTTTTTCTTCGGAAGTCAGTTCACCTTTTTTGAGCAGCACCGCATCAGGAATGCCGATTGTACCAATATCGTGAAGATGAGCAGCAAATACTAAGTTATCGATTTCTTCGGCAGACAACTGGAGATATTCGCCAAATTCTTGGGCTAGAGCCGCAATTCTGGCACAGGAGCTAGCACTGTCCGAACAACGACTTTCGATCGCTTTGGCAATAGTAAACAAGACTTGTTCTGTTTGATTTAACCCATCGTTGAGACGTTTGCGATCGAGAGCAGATTTAACTTTGGCTGAGAGTTCGATTCGATCGATCGGTTTAGTCATCAAATCGTCTCCACCAACTTCCATACAACTGAGTCGCGATTGGCGATCGTCGGCTAGAGTAATCAAAATGACGGGAATTCTATGGGTTGATTCGCTTTGTTTGAGTTGCTTACACAGTCCAAACCCGTCTAGTTGAGATGTTGTTGTATCGATTAAAATTAGGTCTGGCTGTTTGGTAAGAATTTCTTCAAAAAAACTAGTTTTGTCTTCTACTTCTAATACCTCATAGTCATCCAATAACAGCAGATCGACTAATGCCATGCGGCTAAGATGATGTGTGTCGAGAGCAAGAATTTTGGCTTTAGCAGATTGGAGCTTACTTGATGTAAGAGTCACAAATTTATCCGATTCCGAACTAGATAACCCAGATGGCCTGTCGATCATTTTCATACCTAACTAAACGCTTTGCGTCAGGAATTATTTACAAGAATTAATCAAAGCTAAATTCTTAGAGAGCATTTCTGTTTTAATTTAATCTTTCTTCAATTGTTTAGAGTTGCACCTTAATACAAAAAAAGCAATTCTTTGCTGTCTGTTATCTATCTGACCATTTTACTTAAATCTTATTTTCTTTGCTAATTACAAAAAAAGGAACAGGGAACAGGGAACAGGGAACTCTTAACAGCATTCTTTTTGCTGATGGCTGATGGCTGATGGCTGATGGCTGATAGCTGATAGCTAATAGCTGATAGCTCTAGTTTAACCAACGTTTTTTCCAATGACTGCTTGGCTCTAGTTGACTATCTTGTTGTTCGATTGTTCTTCTTTGTAGAATCTCTGTTGCAGAATCTTGTAGCAGGGGATCGCGATAAGGGATAGCAGCACGAGTTTTGAGATGTTCTTGTTCTTGGAGTGACAAGGCTGGTAAGTCATTTTCTTGGTATCTGGCGATCGTCCCAGGCGATCGCCTGCCAACACTCTCGCTAGCACCAATTTTTAAGCCTGCTAATTGTAGCGCATTACGTACAGAAGCAGCACAGGAATAGGTAGCAAGTGTTCCTGTTGGTTGTAGACATTGAGCAACTAGTGCTAAAAATTCTACCGTCCATAATTGGGGACATTTAGGAGGAGAAAAAGGGTCGAGAAAGATCGCATCTGCTAAAAATGGCGATCGCGCTAATTCTTGAATGGTTTGTCTGGCATCTCCAATTAACAATTGCATTTGCAATCGTTCGTTTTTAAATTGGTACAGATCTGCTAGTTTAGCTAAGTAATTTACTATTTCGGGGTTCCAGCGATCGAGCAGGTGATGGGCGATCGCACTTTTGGGTACTGTCCCATTCGCCTCCAGAGCAATTAAATGTACTCGACAATCAGGATTTACTTGCCAAATGACAGCCAAAGCCGCAGCCGTATTGTAGCCTAAGCCATAACAGATATCTAAAATAGTTATTTTCTGCTGTATTCGTGCCAGTTGTTCTAACTGACAAGGGACGACAAACTTACCGATCGCCTCCTGTGCTGCACCATAATGAGAGTGAAAAGCTTCGTCAAATTCTTTTGAGAAGAAAGTAAATGAGCCATCCGCTGTTATTTCTGGTGTAAACAAATCATTCATTCTTTCTAGCCCCTAACCCCTAATCCCTATTAAGCCATCACCATTCCACCATCAACGTTAAATACTTGTCCAGTAATATAAGCTGCGGCTGGAGATGAGGCAAGAAAACAAATTGTACCAGCTACTTCTTCAGGTTTGCCATAACGAGCGAGGGGAATTGCTTGCAGAATCGGTTCGGCTTTAAGATCGCTAGTCATATCAGTTTCAATAAAACCTGGTGCTACTGCGTTAACTGTTACACCTCGGCTGGCAAATTCTTTAGCAACAGTCTTAGTAAAGCCAATCACCCCTGCTTTAGCAGCACTATAGTTAGCTTGCCCTGGATTGCCCATTTGTCCTGCTACAGAGGTAATATTAACAATTCGACCGCTACGTTGTTTGAGCATGATTTTGCTCGCGGCTTTAGTACACAAAAAGACTCCAGTAAGATTGAGATCGATTACTGCTTGCCAATCCTCTGGTTTCATTCTCAAAAGTAGGGTATCGCGGGTAATACCAGCATTGTTGACTAAAACATCAATGCGATCGAACTTTTCTCTAGTTTTTTCAATTAAATCATCTACTTCCGCAGCTTTAGAAACATCAGCTTTGAGTGCGATCGCTTCTCCTCCTGCTGAGTTAATTTCTCCTACCAGGCGATCGGCTGCATCGCTAGAACTGGCATAATTAACAACTACTTTAGCTCCTTGTTCTGCCAAAGCTAATGCAGTTGCTCTACCAATTCCTCTCGACGCACCAGTGACGATCGCCACTTTGTCTTTTAAATTTTGTAGATTTTCAGGCAATAATTCCATTTATAAACCCCTCCAAGATCGCACTCAATTATCTTACGAGGTTTCAGCCTATATTCTTCAAAGAAGAGACTAAAGACTAATAGTCTGTCCAGTTAAATTTGATGAGTTCGTAGTCAACCCTTAAGGGTTGATTACAAGCCAAGGGTTGACTACAAGCCAAGGGTTGACTACAAGCGAATCTCTTTGTGCAATTCTCATTTCAATTCAAATTTGACAAAACACTAAGAAATCGTGCAGATTAAATCTAAATTTCAACTGCTGTAATATCAGTCTGAGTAAAATCATTACCTTTGAACAATAAAGGTTGTCCAGAGGTTTTACCAAGAGCATAAGCAAAACAATCACCAAAATTTAAACTGGCGGGATGTCTTCCTTTACCGTAGCGCTCAAAAGCATAACGAGCCATTTTTAATTGATTTTTATCAAAACTGACCAAATCGATGGCTGCTTTATACAAAAAAAATCTAATTCTCTGATTCCAGCCTCTTCTTTTCTGGCTCTAACTATAATTGATACTTCTAATGCAGTTCCTACTGACATAAGACGAACTGAATCAGAGACAATGGCATTCGTAAAAATGGTTGCTTCTGGCTCTAGATTGAGAATCGCGATAATCGCAGAAGTGTCAATAACCATCCTAATAACCCAAAATTTCCTCTTCAGTTCGATTATCTAAAGTCGGTAAGACTTGATAGCGTCTAGCAATACTGAGTAGTTCTTCTTGGAGAGGTAAAGGAGTAGTTTGTTTGTTTTTTTCCCTTTCTAATCTTTCGGCTAAAGATTTAATGACAACTTCTGTGATGGATTCTCCAGTAATTTCGCTTAATTCTCTTGCCAATTTATCTGCTTCTGCATTTTTAATATTAATTGCCATTTCTACATTACAGAATTTTTTCTTGATTGTAGAATATTTTAAGTTAGCTAGCGATCGCACCTCAAGATATTTCATTCCAAATCTAATCTCTAATCTCTAGTAATTTGTAAACTTTTATTGCGTTTCTTGAACAAGCAGTATTATAATTTAGCAGAATTTTAGGGAAAAGATTGAGGAATTATAAAATATGCCTTATACAGAAGAAGATGGTGGAAGATTGAATAATTTTGCCGTCGAGCCAAAGATGTATAAAGCTGAACCTCCTACTAAAAAGGAACAGCTTAATTATGTAATTTTGGGTGTTGTTGGCGCATTGTTAGTAGGAGGATTAATTTCTCTGGCTATTTTTGCTTCTAACGCTAGCTAGCGATCGACATAAAGAATTATTTCGCGCTTTCAAACTCCCTACAAAAGTCTCTAACCCCTGCTCCTTGTCACCTGTAAAAATAAGACAGTAGCGAGTGGGGAGATTTTAAGCGTGTCTTTCTTTTTAGTTGATTCTGCTCTACAATTGGCGATCGCACTTCTCGATCGCTCGCAACTTGGGTTATTACCTATTACTTATTGCTTCCTCTGCTCCCTAATCCCTATCCCCTAGTCCCTAGCCCCTTTTTTTATTAGTTCTTAAACTAGGAAAACTAGCGATTAAAAGACAAATTATACCAATATTGATACAGATATCAGCGATATTAAAAACAGGAAAATTAATTAACCGAAAATCGAGAAAATCAATCACGTAACCCAATACAAAGCGATCGATTCCGTTGCCTAAAGCACCTGCTAAGATAAATCCATAACCCAATTGCTCGATCGTTCTAATTCGAGGTGTAATCAAAGCAAAAATAATTAGTCCCAAACTAACAATTAGAGATAGCCAACGTAGCCAGTTTACGCCATTACGAAAAACACTAAAAGCTGCGCCTGTATTAATGACATAAGTAAAATGAAAAATTCCTGACAAAATAGGAAAGGTTTCATGTTCTGCTAATTTTTGAACAACTAACTCTTTAGAGATTCGGTCTAAAATTAGACCAATAATAGCAGCCAGCCAGAAAAGACGATGTTTTTTCATATAGATTTTTCAGGAAATAATTTTAAATTGATTTACTATAAAACTATAAATATTAAAAAATATTTGAAAGTAGTTAAATTTATTTTGCTTGTCAACAACTATTTTGTCTGACAAATAAATTGTTATTAATTTTACCTAAGCTTAACCAGTATACATTACAACTAATTATTGGGATAATTATTTATAAATAGCCTAGAACAAAATAAGTGAACAATACCAATAATTCGATTCAAGCTCGTTCGATGGTGGAGCGAGTTATAGATAATATCTTTACTTGGAGCGCCCGTATATTTGCTGTAGCGATCGCGGGTGTTTTAGTTTGGATTGCCATTCTTGTTGCCACCAGAGCTATTCCAGCCATGGCTCAATTTGGCATCGGTTTTTTAGTTTCTAGTAGTTGGAATCCAGTTAACAACCAATACGGTATTTTACCTGCTATCTACGGAACCGTTGTCAGTTCTTTTATTGCTCTAGCGATTTCTGTGCCGATCGGTATTGGTGTAGCCATCTTTCTCAGTGAAGATTATATGCCACCCCCAGCACAAAGGGTGTTTGTCTTTTTGGTAGAGTTATTAGCTGCCGTTCCCAGTGTTGTCTATGGATTGTGGGGGATTTTTGTCTTAATTCCCTTTCTCAAGCAGTTTACTCCCCTCACGGGACCGGGGATGTTACCTGCTGCTTTAATCTTATCAATAATGGTTTTACCGACGATCGCTGCTATCTCTCGCGATGCCATTAGTAATGTGCCAATCGATTTGCGTCAAGCATCTTTAGGATTGGGAGCAACTCGTTGGGAAACTATCCTGCAAATAGTTTTACCAGCAGCATCTTCAGGCATCATCGGCGGTGTTATGCTGGCTTTGGGTCGAGCTTTGGGCGAAACAATGGCAGTGACAATGTTAATCGGTAACTCCAACAAAGTCGATCTTTCCGTTTTTCAACCCTCTAATACCATTTCTTCTCTGTTAGCGAATCAGTTTGCCGAAGCTAGTGGTTTGCAGGTATCAGCTTTGATGTATGCTGCTTTGGTGTTGTTTGCTATTACCTTGCTCGTCAACGTTTTAGCTGAACTTTTAGTAACTCGCCTACAGAAAATTTAGTAATTTTTCTCAGACTGTAAATGATCACAGAATCCTCCACTCCTCAACCAAATTTAAATACTCCTGGTAGCCTCAAACGCAATCCTTTTTCACCTCGTACCCTGTTTGGTTTGCTGATGACAGGTGTAGCTGGCTTATTTGTGCTGATGGCGCTCGTGCCTTTATTGATAATTTTGGGTTATCTCCTTTTTCAAGGAATTAGTTCCCTTAACTTCGAGGTATTAACATCTTTACCTCCACCACCGATGGTGCAAAGCGGAGGCTTTGGCAATGCGATCATCGGAACGTTATTAATGGTTGGTATTGGTGTGTTAATCAGTGTTCCTATTGGTGTGATGGCTGCTATTTATTTATCTGAATTTAGTAGCGGCAAATTAGCAGAATGGATTCGTTTTGCTACTAACGTACTTAGTGGTGTTCCTTCGATTATTATTGGCGTTTTTGCTTACGGTGTGATTGTTTTGTCCAGTAGGTCTTATTCTGCTTGGGCTGGAGGATTTGCTTTGGCAATTCTTATGTTGCCCATTATCGTTAGGACTACAGATGAAGCTCTGAAATTAGTTCCACAGGAAGTACGCCAAGCTTCAGTTGCTGTAGGTGCTAATAACTATCAAACTGTACTACAAGTTGTTTTACCTGCTGCCATTCCTGCGATTATTACTGGCGTTACTCTCTCGGTTGCCCGTGCTGCTGGAGAAACCGCACCCTTATTGTTTACTGCTTTGTTTACTCAGTTTTGGCCCAATTGGAATAAAGGTTTAGTCGAACCAACAGCTTCTCTGGCAGTATTGGTTTACAATTTCGCGATCGTTCCTTTTAAAAATCAGCAACAACTTGCTTGGGCTGCGGCTTTTATTCTGGTACTCTTAGTATTGTTAACTAGCATTATCTCTCGTATTGCTACCTCAGCACGTAAGTATTAACGGAGAAATTCTGCGATCGAGTACTTGTTTGAGTCGTTGATATCTTTCGGGTATCATTGCACTAAGTAAGTAGACAAAATTGTTTGTATATCTATTATTCGGTTATATTACCTATTGCCTATTGCCCCTTGCCTCTTGCCTACCTACTCCAAATATTCAATTAATTTTGCCTAGGTACTTAGTGCTTGTTCGATGCGTCCGCGATCGAGGGAGCGACCGATTAATACTAATTTAGTTTGACGTAGTTCGCTAGCTTGCCAGGGTCGATCGTAGAATGAATCGAAGCGATCGCCTACTCCATGCAACACCATTCGCATTGGTTTGTTAGTGACATTGACAAAACCTTTAACTCTGTAGATTTCTTCTTGTTGTACCAATTTTTGCAAGCGATCGATTAACATTTTAGGCTCTAAGGCGCGATCGACAATCAATTGTAGAGAATTTATTTCATCGTCGTGATCGTGTTTTTCTTCGTGGTCGTGATGGGAAGGACGAGTATCTAAATTATCTTCTACTGCGGCATTAAAACCCAGTAATATGTCTGAACTGATTTTTCCATGACGACAGCTAACTATTTTTACTCCCGATCGCAATTCCTGTTTGAGATAGGCGATTACTTTACTGAGAGTTTCCTCGTCTACTAAATCGGTTTTGGTTAATAAAACTAGATCGGCGCAAGCTAACTGATCCTCAAATAATTCTTCGATCGGCGTTTCGTGTTCGAGATTGGGATCTGCTTGTCTTTGTGCTTGAAGTGCATCGAGATCTCCTACCAAAGTACCAGCCGCGATCGCGCTACAATCTACTACTGTCACTACTCCATCTACAGTAGCGCCATTGCGAATTTCTGGCCAGCGAAATGCTTGAACTAAGGGTTTGGGTAAGGCTAATCCCGAAGTTTCAATTAACATACAA
Source organism: uncultured bacterium (assembly GCA_964548905.1). Lineage (GTDB taxonomy): Bacteria > Cyanobacteriota > Cyanobacteriia > Cyanobacteriales > Xenococcaceae > CAZJTL01. Next base: position 7,651 of record CAZJTL010000122.1, read on the forward strand.
TCAATTTGCTCTTTTCTCTCCAGCAATTGTTGCATAGTCGGAAAAAATTCTTCTTGTACCGTACAGCACAAACAACCATTAGTTAGTTCGACAATATTATCGGCTGCATTTTCCCCTTCATCGCAAATCTGACAATCTCGCAATAATTCCCCATCAATTCCAACTTCACCAAATTCATTTACTAAAACGGCGATTTTTCTTCCCTGGTTATTTAGTAACAGATTGCGTACCAGAGTAGTTTTACCAGCGCCGAGAAAACCAGTAATCACAGTAACAGGAATTTTGTGCATGAGTTAATTCTGTCTGATGAGTTGAAAGATTGACAGAATAGCATCTTATCCTAATTAGGAGTTGTACCAAATTAAAAAATGCTTGCAAAAGAGATCGTAAACTACAGATCGACAACAAAGCTCAAAGTTGCCCAAGCTTGAGTATCTAAAGCGTAAATACCAGAAGTTAAGTTTAACTGTTCGTTAATGCTGGTACTAGCTGTATGTAAATCTGCGAGCAAAGCTTGAGAGGCTTCGAGAGGATTGGGTAAGTCGATAACCTGTTCTCGATCTTGTTTAAAACTAGTTGGGGTAGATAGAGTAGCAAGGGTGTTCTCAAAAGGAGCGATCGAACAAATTGCATAAATTTCCACCAAACCAGAAGATTTAGATAGACTCCAAGGTAAAGCTCGATCGGGATTGGGAAAAATTGCAGTTGTTTGTGGAGCAATAATTATTGATTGAAGATTAGACTTACTGCTCAAATTATTTTCAAGAGAAGGTATGTAAGAAACGAAGGTTTGTCGATTGGCATCAATAGCAAACACTAGCAAATAAATGGCGCGATCGCTCAAGTTCTCGATGCGAAGTTGCAGGCGATCGCCATTGGCAATTACAGGTAGATTGAGGCTAGATTCAACCTCAGAAGCGATCGCCGTAAGATTGCTAGAAGATATTAATTGGGGCGGTATCAGAGAACGTGTAGTTCTTCTTTGCGATAAAATTTGACCCTTGTGGGTAAGATTAGATTCTAAGGTCAAATTGACTGCCAAACGAGAAGATCCCTGATTGAGAGTCAATTGCCATAATTTGAGCGCTAATAAAGTTTTGAGGTGAGGTATAAGACGATTAACTGCTAATTTGACTGCCTCATTAGCTGCGCCTACAGTATTAGCGATCGCCTCTCCATTTATAGATAAAAGTCCATAGCCTTCACCAACCGACGGTTTAGAATCTCCTGAAACTACTGGATCGGATTCGGTAATTGTATCACCATACTTAGTTGCCCCTATTGCCTGTTTAATCCGACCGAGCAAGCAATCAACTGCTTTGGTACCAACATCAACTACTTCAGAGACAGAATCGATACTAGAAAAAGCACTAGTAGCATCCACTCTTTCGATCCGACTGAGACTATTATCTAAAGCTATACTCAAACCGAGATGGCGCGGTAAAACTCTGACGCTTTCTCGAACTAATTGTCCTACTTGGGGTGATAGATCGCGAACGCTACTATTAAGCACTTGTGCTTTGGCTGTTAATCCTTCACGAGATTGTATTTGTAGGGTGAGATCGTTGGCTGATGTTTCTGAATTATCGAGCCATAGCTGGCTCAATTGAAAGCGAGAATTGTTACCGTAGTGTCTTAAAATTGTGGCAGGCAATCCGTTTAAGTGTAAGTATACAGTCCCTTTTTCATCTATCTTAGCGATCGCTCCTTCCGCACCGATGGGTTGAACTGGGAGCGAATAGTAAGCCAACAGAGGTTTGGACTGTCCTTGGAGAACTGGTTGTTGTTTTTTACCTGTGATTAGTTCTACTGACTGAGAAGTTCTCGCGATCGCGATTTGAATTTTACTGGCTGGTGTTACTTCCCAGAGATACTGAGTTAAAGCATAGGTAAACAAACCTGCGCTAAATCCATCCCAACTGATTTCTGTGGCAATTTGACCTTTTCCTGCTGATGCTAAGATTGTTCCAGGTATGGTAAAGGCATTACCGCGCAGTGACAAAGGTAATTTGGCTAAAGATTTACGATTGTTTAAATTCAGCCGCAATTGTTCGCTAAAAGCTAACTCTTCTGGGTTAAGTTGTTCGGAAATATTTGCCCAAGAACGAGGACGCAAATTTCCTAATAATGGCTTGCCAGGATAAACATAACTGGTATCGAAAATCGCTGTTAACTTATCTGTAGGCAGCGATCGCGCTAATAGCATGAGAGTATCTTCTAATAATTCATTGGCGATCGGCTGTTCCTTAGTTGCCAGTATGCTATCTACTGGCATCAAACTATTAACTAGTTGGTAAGATGGCGTGCTTGCATCGTTGTTGGTGACGGCTGTAAGTGTTGAAGATGAGGCAATTTTAACTCGATTACCATAACCACTAAAGTGAAAGACAACCACATCATCAGCTTGCGCTTGTTGGCTGAGATGTTCGAGAAAAGCAGTCTCGATATTTTCTCTGGTTGCTTGTTGTTCGGTAAGAACGAGAATATCGCTATTTTTAAAGCCAAAGCGATGAATCAGTAATTCTCTTTGTAATTCTACGTCAGTCAGACAACCACTTAAAGTATGATTTTGTGGATAACTATTAATACCAACTAGCAAAGCTAATTTACGCTGAGTAGTTTGTGCCAGGGTTTGTTGATAACGCTGAACTAGATTGCCAATCCGCCGATTGTTACTCAAACTCGATGCGATCGCTTCCCCAAAACCAAGCGACAGCAGCGCCAAACCCGTTTGTTCTAAAAAAATGCGCCGATTAAATTTCATTCCAGCTTAATTCGACTAGCTCAGTTTGCCGATCGGTAAGTACTGCAAATCGTTCTAGAGTTTCTAGCAAGTTTTTTCGATCGATAATTACACAACGACAGTATAGCTTGTTAAGTAGTCGGGCAAAATTAAATTCATAAGTGGAGGTAGGGAGCAGGGAGCAGGGAGCAGGCAGCAGGAATATAAATTGTGTAATTAATTTTGTCTACCTACTTATCAAGTCTTAAGTGACTTGGCAGAAATAACCAGTCAACGACCGAAGGTCGTTGACGGAAATTATCTTACTTGAGAAATTCAGCCAACTCTTCTAGCTTATGCCAAGCCTCTCCAGTATTAAGAACATCTTTGGCAAGAGCGATCGCTTTATTAAAGGTTCTCAAATAATCGCCAGTATCCGTTACTGCTTCGCCTACATACAAAGCTAAAGCTGCATTTAAAGCAACTACATTTTTCTGTGATTGAGTTCCTTTACCTTGAAGCACAGCTTTAAGAATGCCTGCATTTTCTCGAACATCACCACCTTTTAATTCGCTAATGGGAGTGCGATCGATCCCTAAATCTTGAGGATCTAATTCTAATAGATGCATCTGTTGGTTTGATACGATCGCTAGATCGGTTTTGTCTCCTAATCCTGCTTCGTCTAATCTTTCTCTTCCATAAAGAGCAACAGCGCGACGAGTTCCTAATTGAGATAAAGCCTCAGCAAATGTCTTGACTAAAGCGGGATTGTTAACACCAACGACTTGTCCTGTCGGTCGAAAAGGATTGATTAAAGGACCAAGTAAATTAAAAATGGTGCGTACTTTAAGAGTTTTTCTTAAGGGTGTAATTACTTTGAGGGTAGGATGCCAATCGGGTGCAAAGAGAAAAGTAATCCCAACAGCATCAACAGCTTCTTGAGTCTTTTTAGTACTTGCCTTTAAATTAACACCTAAAGCTTCTAGTACATCTGCCGAACCAGTTTTTCCAGAAGCCGATCGATTGCCATGTTTGGCAACTTTGACACCAGCAGCAGCAGTAACAAAAGCAACCGCAGTCGAAATATTAAAGGTAGATGCACCATCGCCACCAGTTCCGCAAGTATCGACTACTGGTAAAGTACCCACCAGGCGATCGCGCAGGGTTGGTTTTAAGGACTGGGAATATAACACTTTAACCATACCAAGTAACTCTTCCGCAGACACTCCCTTAGCTTGAATTGCTGCTAAAATTGCACCCGATAGGACAAGAGGAATACTTTCTGCTAACCAGCCATACATTAATTCAGAAGCTTGAGATACTGATAGAGATTGACCGTCTAGTAATTGTTGCAGTAAATCTGACCAATTGGGAGGAGTATAAGTAGGAGAATTATTTTGAGTCTTAATCGATGCTATAACCATAAGTCCAGTAGATTAAACGATTGTTGATCCTGAATTACAAGTTATTGAGCGATCGAGAAGAACTAGGATAATTAATTGACACTCCAACCAATGCGCTACAGCTAAATTCGTTCGTGTAAGGTTCTGCTTCGGGACATTAAAAAGTAGGGATGTTTTTTGAACTTCAAAATAAACACTTGACTTAGAGCGCACTCTAAGTTTTAGAGTGAGTTTATGGAAACCGAACTTACGATCCAAAAAGTTGCGGAACTGACTGGGTTGAGCGTCCATACACTCCGTTATTACGAGCGAAATGGCTTAATCGAACCTGTTAGTCGTGCAGGAAACGGACATCGTCGTTATTCTGCCAAAGATATCAGCGCGATCGAGTTTTTAACTAAATTGCGATTGACTGGTATGCCCATTCGTAAAATGCAGCAGTTTGCTATTTTGTTTCGACAACAACCTGAAGCAATTGAAGAGCGCAGAGAAATTTTAGAAGCGCACGAACGAGAAGTGAAAGAACGCATAGACGAATTAAACCGCAACTTAGAAGTGATTCAGTGGAAAATCAAATACTACAGAGAAATGGAAGCACAAGTTCGGGAAAAAATCAACTCAGATCGAGGAGAAAAACAATGAAAACAAGAAAACTAGGACAAGAACTAGAAGTTTCCGAACTTGGATTGGGTTGTATGGGGATGTCGATCGCTTACGGTGCAACAGATGAAACAGAATCTCTCGCCACTATACATCGAGCGATCGAGCTAGGTGTAAATTTCCTCGATACTGCTGAAATGTATGGCATGGGTGCTAACGAAAAATTAGTAGGAAAAGCAGTTGCCGATCGTCGCGATCGAGTTGTTATTGCTACTAAGTTCGGCATTCAATACGATCTCACTACTAACAATCTTGCCGTCAACGCCAAACCCGAAACTGTTCAAAAATCTTGCGAAGGTTCGCTAAAAAGCTTAGGTGTAGATTATATCGACCTTTACTATCTCCATCGTGTCGATCCGAATACACCTATTGAAGATACTGTTGGAGCGATGTCAGAATTAGCCCAGCAAGGAAAAGTTCGCTATTTAGGACTCTCCGAAGCTTCTGCTAAAACGATCCGACGCGCTCATGCAATTCATCCTCTTAGTGCTTTGCAATCAGAATACTCACTTTGGAGTCGCGATCCAGAAGATGAAATTTTACCGATGTTACGAGAACTAAAAATTGGCTTCGTTCCTTACAGTCCGCTTGGGCGAGGCTTTCTCTCTGGACAAATTACCAGTCCAGATGACTTTGCTGAAAATGATTTTCGCAAAACTCAACCAAGATTCCAAGGTGAAAATTTCTACAAAAATCTAGAATTGGTCGATCGCGTCAAAGAAATTGCTACAGAAAAGAATGTTACACCAGGACAATTAGCACTAGCTTGGTTGTTGACTCAAGGTGATGATATCGTACCAATTCCAGGAACAAAAAGACGGGCTTATTTAGAAGAAAATGTCAAAGCAGCAAAGATTGTTTTGACTTCAAAAGATTTAGATCGTATCAACGAAGTTGCACCTAAAAATGCATTCGCAGGCGATCGCTATTCTGCTTCTTTGATGACTAGCATTAACCGCTAGTAAAGGCAGAAATAACCAAAGTGTCTGAGGGGCAATCTGGAAAATTTTGTAGCTAGAGAGTGGTTGAGATGATCTGAGTACCGATCGATTGTTCCTCAAGGCTTTTCTGTATATAGCGATCCTAGATCATTTGTGAAAAATTTCTGTTGCCTGTTGCCAAGGCGCGGGTGGCGAATTTACTTCGCCACATTGAGCGCCGCTGTTGCCTATTGCCTATCTTCCCCGACTAATTCACAATTCAAACCCCGACTGCTATATAAGTTTCGACTATTTTCTATATAAAATAAAATCTTAAACTAGCTTAAGTTTTGCTTTGTCCAGCACTAAATTACGATCGACTATTTCCTCTAAATAATCCGTATCAAATCTTCCCTCAAAAGCTTCTAAAGATGCCCTTAAGAGTGCTAATTCATAGCTTTCCTCTAGAATTTCTGTTAACTCTTGAACGGTTAAATAAGTGCCACCAGACTTCCTTCTCTTGTTTCGTTTTTTGATTTCTGCCACGCAATTTTTGATTGAAACATCCCAAGACTTCGTCGTTCTTTGCTCGGCTTCTTGTTTGATAATGTGCATTAGCAGTATCACACAAAAACTACTAATGGAGTTAATCTTGTCGTCTTTGGACATTTCTTCTAGTTCAGTTGCGATCGCTAGTGCTTCATCCCACTGGCGATCGATTATTTTTTGCTTGAGTTCTAAAAGTTCATCCATCTTATTAAAAGTGCCAAGCCTCCCTCTTGAGTATAAATCGACTTCATTATCAAAGCGATCGGATTGCCTATCGTAATCCCTTTACACTTCGTTAATATTAATAGATCGCCAAACTTTAATTATGTAGAGTCGTTTAGAAAATGTTTGGAGCGATCACTCTGTCTTTAATATTTAAATATAAATGCTCTGTTGAAAGCTGAATGCTAATTGCCAAACATGATCACAGCAGCAGAAATAATGACCGATCGAGTAGTCACGATTCGCAGTTCGGCAACGGTTGCAGAAGCAGTCGAGTTGATGAAAGATAAAGGTATAAATACTTTAATTGTCGATCGCCGTCACGATCGCGATGCTTATGGCATTATCACCGAAACCGATATCGTAGAAAAAGTGGCTGCTTATGGGAAAAATCCTTGTAAGGTGCGCGTCTATGAAATCATGACCAAACCTTGCATTGTAGTCAATCCTGACCTTGGCGTAGAGTATGTGGCAAGATTATTTACCAATTTTGGCATTCGTTGCGCTCCTGTTATCAAAGATAAATTATTAGGAATTGTTTCGTTTACAGATATTCTTACTAAAAGTGATTTTGTCAAAAAACCCCAAGAAGATATTTTAGAGAAAGAAATTCAGCAAGCAATTGAAAACGCCCGCGCTATTTGTGCTGATAAAGGTCATAGCGATCGAGAATGTAAAGATGCTTGGGATCTCGTGGAAGAATTGCAAGCAGAAGCAGCCCATCAACAAGCTAAAAAGCTTGAAAAGACAGCTTTAGAAGAATATTTGGAAGAATTTCCAGAAGCACAAGAAGCATTGATTTATAAAAATTGGTGTAGTGGATAGATTTCGGTGTTGGGCTGTAGCGGCATGGTGAGGATAGCAGAGAAGCAGGGGTGCAGAGGCGCAACGAACCCCGAAGCACTGAACCATGAACAAACAATAAAATTACGGATGAAAGACTGACTCAAAAAATTCGAGATGATTTCGATCGCATTGCCCTATCTGATCGCTCTGGATGGAATCATAACAGTCACTATCACAATTTTTTACTCAAACAACTTCCCTTGCATTGTGAAAGCATTCTCGATATTGGATGTGGGAGTGGAGAATTTTCTCGTCTTTTAGTCGAACATTGCGATCGCATCAAAGCAGCGATCGAACCTTTACTCAAGGGCGAGAAACCAAAGGTCGTACAAAGTGATGCGTGTTCCTGCGAGCGTCAATCCACGCTCTGTACGAATGATAGCCACCTTCCCATTAGCTGTTGGAGCCATACCCACAGCCTCCTAAAATTTGATTCTTCTAAAATCTTATCAAATTGTAATCTATAAAACGTCTTAGGGATCGCTTGAAAATCAAGCTAGTCGATCCGAAATGCGATCGCAAAAGTAAACTCAAGGCAAATTTTCAAATCTTTTCGTTCCGTCAATTGAAATATAAAACACCCGATTAACTAGATCGCCACCGATCTCAAGTTCAACCTGTATCGCTTTTACCGCCTCTCGCATAACTGCAATTTGTTCGTCACGTAAAAGATCCTCCTCTTGAATAAAAACAATCCCTGCATGAACCTCAAAAGCAGAAGCAAAGCGTTCAAAATCTCCAATATTTGCTGTAACTAAAATCCGATCTTCATTAAAAGCATATTCCAATATCCGACGGTCATCTACTCCCAGTAACCCTCGATCTCTTACTGCTACCGCATCAATAGACCTCTTGCAAAAGTAGCTAACGATCGCCATAATTTAGCCCAAATC
>CAZJTL010000123.1:0-15817 GCA_964548905.1 uncultured bacterium
ATGCGAGCGGCTTGTTACGAGCGAAGTCGAAGGATGCTTGCATATACTATCTTGATCGCACCAATTCTTAACCTTCATAATTTTGAAACTCTGCCTAACTTTCTCCCAATTTTGATTAAAAAATCTTAGCAGGAGGAAAATTTTATGTATAAAAAACTATTTATTTTAACCTCGATGGTTACGCTTGGAATCTCAGTCTTAACTCATTTTTCTCCAGTAATGGCACATCCAAAAACTGAGGTTAATTTTAACTATCCCACAAAGCAACTTTTTAAGAATCTCGGCAACTACCAACATCCCATTTCAACCAATCGCCCACTCGCACAGCGTTACTTCAACCAGGGGCTGATTTTAGCCTATGGATTCAACCATGCCGAAGCAGCGCGTTCCTTTCAAAAAGCAGCCAAACAAGATCCCAATTGTGCCATGTGTTATTGGGGAATTGCTCTGGTTTTAGGACCAAATATTAACGCTCCAATGGAAGCGGATGCTTTACCTGAAGCTTGGCAAGCACTGCAAAAAGCGATCGCGCTAAGCAATAATGTCACCGAACCAGAAAAAGCCTACATTCAGGCACTCGCCAAACGCTATCCGCCGCAGTGGGTAGAAGATCGCAAATCTCACGATCTCGACTACGCCAATGCAATGCGGGAGGTGGCGCGACGCTATCGAGACGATCTAGATGCAGCAACGCTTTTTGCTGAAGCCTTAATGGATACAACGCCTTGGGATTATTGGGATGAAAACGGCAATCCCAAACCAGAAGGAAAGGAAATTATGGCGACTCTGGAGTCCGTTCTCGAACGCAACCCCAACCATCCAGGCGCAAATCACCTTTACATCCATGCAGTCGAAAAAGAACGTCCCGAACTCGGCGTTGCCTCAGCAGATCGCCTGATGAAGTTGGTTCCCGATGCCGGACATTTAGTACACATGGCATCGCACATTTATATTCGTGTCGGACGATATCACGATGCAGTTGTCTCCAACCAACGCGGCATTGAAGCCGATAATGCTTATGTAGCTAGTAAAAACGAGATCTCTGGGATCTATCCGCTTGCTTATATGCCTCACAATCACCATTTTCTCTGGTTTGCTGCTTTAATGACAGGGCAAAGCAAACTGGCACTAGAAGCAGCCCAACACACGGCACAAGTAGACCCGAAACTGATGCGGGATCCAGAACTTGCAGGAGCATTACAGCATTATTACACGATTCCAATGTATACACTAGCCCGTTTTGGCAAATGGAATGAAATTCTTGCTACTCCTGCACCTGATGCCGATCTCAAATATCCGATGGGAGTATGGCATTATACGCGCGGCATGGCTTTAGTAAAGAAAGGTCAGCCAGAACAAGCTATTCCGGAATTGGAGCATCTTAAAGCGATCGCAGCCGAACCATCCCTGGCAGAAGTCAAAATTTGGGGATTTAATCCCACTGCCAGTATTCTCAAGCTTGCGAGCGAAGTCCTAGCAGGAGAAATTGCAGCCCAACAGGAAAATTACCAACAGGCGATCGCGCATCTCGAAAAAGCCGTTAATCTCGAAGATTCCTTGGTTTACACCGAACCGGCTGACTGGTATCAACCCACTCGTCAAGCTTTAGGCGCAATCCTGTTAAAAGCCAACCGTTCGGCAGAAGCAGAACGAGTTTATCGCGAAGAACTCAAGATCTATCCTAACAATGGTTGGTCGCTATATGGACTGGCACAAAGCTTAGAAGCACAAGGAAAATCAGAAGAGGCAAAAGCCTTACAAACCGAATTTAAAGAGGCTTGGAAGTATGCCGATGTGCGTGTTGATATTTCTTGACTTTCAACTAAAGCCCTTTTTATTTCCAAAAGAATTTAAGAGTGCGATCGCTACGTTGTTTAATGCTTTATTTGCTCTTGTTTTTACAATTTTAATTTTTCAGTAAAGACTGGCTAAAAATCTGGATAGAAGTGAGATAATTTCAATTGGTTCCAAGAAAATTTCACAAATTTTATGAGTAATTATACTTTTCAACAAGTCTCATGGCGATCGTATCTTGATTAAAAACAGATTTGCTGACGATTTAAAGCTAAAAAAAGACATGCTTGCGGTCTGAATAATTAATTAGTATTTATCGCTCGACTTAAAGAATAAAGCAAAGCATTATCTAGCTAATTTTGTTGGCTAGTCTAGAGGTTTTATGGTGAAAAGTAGATAAATTATGTGACTTATTATTGATAATTCTATTGGTGAATGTAAGATGCTAGATTTACAAATAACAGTCCAGGAACTAAAATTCAAAGTCTTAAGTTCGGGGAAAAAATTGCGAGTACGTCGCATGAATGACTTCATCAAGCTGATGAATCTGCCATCAGGTGCGAGAATTATCGACTTAGGTGGTAATCATATGCTTTGGGATCTGATTGACCATAACTTTGATATTACACTGATAAATCTCCCTGGAAGTCCAGGAAGCACAAATACAAAATATAAAATAGTGTTTGCAGATGCCTGCAACCTGAGTCAAATTTTTGATGATAAGTCTTTCGATCTTGTATTTAGTAACTCAGTAATCGAACACGTTGGAGATGAAGATAGGCAAATAGCTTTCAGTCGTGAAGTACTCCGCTTAGCTGATGCTTACTGGATACAGACACCAAGTATTTATTTCCCTTTTGAAGCACACACTGGTGTAATGTTCTATTGGCAACGTTCGGAAAAAAATCGCCAACAGTTAATGAAACGGTGGGAAAACAAGATGCCAGAGTGGTCGGAGTATATTAGAGAGACACGTCCGCTATCGCGGGAGAAGATGCTGGAGTTGTTTCCAGATTCAAGACTTTATTGTGAGTATTTATTGGCAATGGAAAAATCTTATGCAGTATACCGTCCGATTAGGGATTAGGGATTAGGGATTAGGGGCTAGGGGAAAGTAATGAGTAATGAGTAATGAGTAATAAGTAAAAAAACTTCTCTACTTAAGACTTAATATAGCAATCCTAAATGATTCATAAAAAATATCTATTGCCTCTTGCAAGAGTGCCTCTTGCCTACCATAACCGATTAATTTACAACTCAAATAGGATCGCTATACTTAATACTTAATACTTAAAGAAGCCTTCTTGCACTAGCGGTATGAGCTTATTGTAGAGCATAATCTATAGCTATCAGCTCTCGACAGGGAGCAGGGTTTAGGGATAGTGACTTGTTTTGAAAATGAACCATACTGAAGTAATTGGTGTAGATTTGGGTGGAACGGCGATCAAATTAGGTAGATTTCTTAAAGATGGCACTCTGAGGCAATTTTTAAGTGTTGAGACACCACAACCATCGACACCAGAATTGGTAATAAAAGCGATCGCCGATGCGGTAGATCGATTAAATCAAGATGGGAATTGTCAGGCGATCGGAGTTGGTACTCCTGGGCCTGCCGATTCTACTGGTAGAATTGCTAAAGTTGCGATTAACTTAGATGGTTGGCATGACGTTCCGATCGCAGAGTGGTTAGAAACAAAAACTGGACTCCCAACTATCGTGGAAAATGATGCTAATTGTGCTGGATTGGGAGAAACTTGGTTAGGTGCGGGAAAAGATTTTCGCCATTCAATCTTATTAACTTTAGGCACTGGTGTTGGTGGTGCGATTATTCTTAATGGTAAGCTGTTTACAGGTCACTATGGTGCAGCAGGGGAATTGGGCTTAATTACTTTAAATCCTGATGGTCCTCCTTGTAATAGTGGTAATAATGGTTCTCTCGAACAATACCTATCGATCGGTGCGATTCGGAAGGCGACGGGTAAAGAACCAGCACAATTGGGTAAGTTAGCAGAACAAGGCGATCGAGATGCTTTAGAATTTTGGCAAGCTTACGGCAAACTTTTGGGTGCTGGATTAGCAACCCATATTTACATTCTCACTCCCGAAGCAATAATTATTGGTGGTGGTGTTAGTGCCAGTGCCAAGTTTTTTTTACCTGCAACTTCAGTCGAAATCGAAAGAAGAGTTATGCCAACTTCTCGGATGGATTTAAAATTACTGACTGCTAAGTTAGGTAATCGAGCAGGAATTGTTGGTGCAGCTAAGTTGGCTTGGGAACATTGGATCGCCAAGTCAACCTAGTCTTAAACTCGGCTCTAACCTTTAAGCATTACCTAGGCTGACTATCTAGAGTATGTGCCAATCTATCTAAAGCTTCTGTTAATTTTTCTTGGGAAAGAATTACTGGATCGGGTGCAGCTTCAGCTTCAGCAATTGCCTCTTCTTTTTTCTTGAATTTAGCGAAAGCACGAATAATTAAAAATAAGACGAAAGCGACAACTAGAAAATTCAATACTGCTGATAAAAACAAACCGTATTTAATTCCATTTATTGACAACTTAGCTAATTCATCAACTTTGGCGGCAGATAAAGCTGGAGTGAGAATTAATGGGGTAACAATATCTTCAATCAATGAAGTGACAATCTTACCAAAAGCTGCACCAATAATTACAGCAATTGCGAGATCGACTACATTACCTTGCATCAGGAATGCCTGAAAGTCCCTTAAAAAGCCTCCTGCTGCTCTTCTACTATTTCTTAGATTTGCCATAATTCTTATTTTTTCCTATTTTTGGATTGATGTGATTTTTTATGTTGATGGAGTAAGCTTAATCCCTAATCGAGATTATTCGATTGTCGATTTTATAGTGTTTGCCACTTTGATTTCAATTACTTGTGAGTCTAATTTACTAACTCTTTAATATACGTGTTGAAAAATTAATAAAGTATTAACTTTTTAAGCTAAATGAAGCAAGTTATCTAAAAAAACAAGACAAATTGCTGAGTACATAGATAACTTTTCTCTAAATTAAAAAAATTAAAAATTTAAATTAATTGGAGTGATGTTTTTTTTCAATACTTATATAGAAATCTTAATAGGAATCTGTTAAATGAATTGTAAAAATTTAGTACTATAGCTGTCAGCCATCAGCTATCAGTTTTCAGAAGGGAGCAGAGGAAGTAGCAAGTAGCAAAGCAAGTAACAAAAGAAGTTAACAAGTTATAAAAACTTCCCTATATTCCCTCTTCCCTGTTCCCTGTTCCCTGTTTCCTGTTATTTATTTTTTAACCAGCTAAACATAGCTCGAAGATCTTTACCAACTTCTTCGATCGCATGTGCAGCTTCTTGTCGGCGCATAGCGGTAAAACCTGCTTTTCCAGATTGGTTTTCCAAAACAAATTCGCGAGCAAATTGTCCTGATTGAATTTCTTTGAGAACCTTCCGCATCTCAGCACGAGTTTCATCGGTGACAATGCGAGGGCCACGGGTATAATCTCCGTATTCAGCAGTATTAGAAATACTGTCGCGCATTTTTGCCAAACCGCCTTCAACTACTAAATCGACAATTAGTTTAACTTCGTGAAGGCATTCAAAATAAGCTAATTCTGGCTCGTAACCTGCTTCTACTAGAGTATCAAACCCAGCCTTGATCAGAGCGCTCAAACCACCGCATAATACCGCTTGTTCGCCAAATAAGTCGGTTTCAGTTTCGTTTTTAAAAGTAGTTTCGAGAATACCAGCACGAGTACCACCGACACCTTTAGCATAAGCCATCGCGCGATCGCGTGCTTGACCTGAAGCATCTTGATATACTGCAAATAGGCAGGGTACGCCTTGTCCTTGTTCGTAAGTACGTCTAACTAAATGTCCTGGCCCTTTTGGTGCAACCATAATTACATCAACGGTTTCTGGAGGCACAACTTGACCAAAATGAATATTAAAGCCGTGAGCGAAAGCTAAAATTTTTCCTGGTGCTAAATTTGGTTCGATTTCGTGTTTATAAACACTTTTTTGAGCTTCATCTGGCAGTAAAATCATGATTAAGTCGGCGGCTTTAGCAGCATCAGCAACGCTATGTACTTTTAAGCCAGCTTCTTCTGCTTTTTTAATCGATTTACTGCCTGGATATAGACCAACAATAACGTTTACGCCACTGTCTTTTAAATTGAGAGCATGAGCGTGACCTTGAGAACCGTAACCAATAATTGCAACGGTTTTATTCGTAAGTAAGTCTAAATTCGCGTCCTCATCATAGTACATCCGCGCCATTTTCGGGTTTCTCCTTGCGACAAGCTTTTTATGGGTGCAAACTTCTCATTATAATTCTATTAGCGTCTTCTCAATAGACGATCGAACAACTAGGTATTTTGTGCCAGTTGTCGCGCCCTTTGCTAGCCACTAACTCTAGATTACCTTTTTTGTTAGTTGTCAATGTTTGAGCCTCGATCGGTCGAGAATAATTATTGAATTTTAGTTCTGTATTGTTGATTGTTGTATTACTGTTTTGATGAGCGATCGACTTTTGAGAAAATGGACGTAAATCCCACCAAACCGTATTATCTCTGATTGTTTGGATCGGATTTTCAGGAATTCCACCTCGCCCAGAAACTACTAGACTGTAATCTTGACCAGTACTGCAACTTGCTACAACTTTTTGTTCTGGTTGAATGGTTTTCTCTGGTAAACCAACCGCCAAAGATTGAGGATCTACTTCTAGGCTATTAGTTTCGACAATACCGTCAAAAAAGGCACCTAACTCAGAAGATGCAGTAATTTGACTAGCGGACGATTGAAACAATCCTTTAGTATTGACAATTACTCGACCGCCGAAATTATTGAGAGAGTTAGCAGCAATTAAGCTGTCATCGAACAGAACCAAATTATCGCTCTCGATGGAAATATTGCCACCATCAGCCGTACCAATAGCATTGGTTGTAATCTTACTGCCTTGACGCAATTCTAGATAACCAGTATCAATATTAATGTTACCGCGATCGCCTGTATTGACTTCGGCGCTGAGACTACCAGATTTGTCTAGAAAAATAGAATTAGCCTGAAGTTCTAAGTTACCAGCACCAGCGCTAGGATCGTTGCTGCTGACTGTAATCTGTGCGCCATCGCTAACTCTCACTCGATCGGTTTTAAGATTGAGAAAACCAGCATCAAAGGCAGTTGTAGAAACAGCAGCCAAACTACTGGCAAATTTACCATCTGGTGAGATGCCACTCAATTCAAGCGATTTAGCCGTAATCGAGACATTTCCAGCATTACCATTACCAAATGTAGAGGCAGAAACTTGTCCACCATTGAGTATGCGTAGGCGATCGGTAGTAATTGTTAAATTTCCTCCTTTTCCTGCGGCACCTTTTTCGACATTGGCTAATAAACCGTTAAAAGAGTTAATTTCATCGACTATAATGCCATTAACCTCAATATCTTTGGCAATTATATTTAAGTCTCCTGCATCCCCTTCACCAAAAGTAGAGGTAGTTACCCTTGCTCCTTCAGCAAGTCGTAGGCGATTGGTTTCGATGCTCATAATGCTACCTTTTCCCTTCGCGCCTGGTTCAACTCCCGCAAAGAGTCCACTGGAAAACTGTTCTTCTCCCGATCCGTCTTCTTTAGTTCTGCTGATAATTCCTGCTAGATCGATCGATTCAGTTGCTAAAATCTTAAGGCTTCCTGCATCACCTTGACCAAAAGTGCCTGAGCCAATTTGGGCTCCATTTCTGAGTGTTAAATTTCTCGTCTCAATTGTGATATTACCGCCTCTTCCAGTTGCTTCCTTGCGTGCATCGCTGGCAATCCTGCTAGCACTTCTACCATTAGCAGTTACACCACTCATTTCGATCGCGTCTGCTTCGATCCTCACATTGCCTGAATTACCTTGAGCATAAGTGCTGGCAAGAATTCTAGCACCACCAATTAGGCGCAAGCGTCCCGTGAAAATCTCAATATTCCCTCCTTTACCTTTACCGTAGGTAGAAGCATCTAAATAAGCAAAGAATTGTCCTTCAACTGGCCCACCAAATAGCTCAACTGACTCGGAAGTATTAATTCTAATGATTCCTCCATCGTCATCGCCAAGAGTCTCGGCAAAAATATCCGAGCCTTCAGCTAAAATAAGACGCTTACCTCGCACAAAAACCTCTCCACCGCCAGTACCTCTAGTGGAAACGAAGGCACCTTGGGAAAAAACAAGATCTTGAAAATTGTTAGCGCGATCGAAGTTTAATTTCCAACTTTTTGCATCTGGTTCTAGAGCAACCAAACTCCCAGGACCAACGCTACCTAGCTCGACTCTACCAAAAGGAGCGGTAATTTTTCCTGCTTCTAGGAAGATATTTCCGCCGACAAGAGTTATATTCTGTTGGGGTTGAACCTGAAGCCCCACTTTAAAGCCTTGACTGTCCAGTGCTTGAGAGCGATTAACGATCGATTCAGCTTTTGCACCAAATTGCAAGCCAATTGGTAGGTTAATGGTTAATAATGGGGGAGCTTGAGGATTACTAGCACTAAACTCAAAACCATTTTTAAAAATCAGGCGATCGGCGGTTGTTACCAAAAAAGAACCAGCTATATCCAAGCTAGCGTTTTCACCGAAAATAATGCCGTTGGGATTGACTAAAAACAGATTGGCATTGCCGTTAACTCCCAAAGTTCCCAAAATTTCCGAGATATTGTTTCCTGTGATGCGAGTTATGATGTTAGCAATACCGTCTGGATTGGTAAAATAAACACTCTTGCCATCAGGAATTTGGAATTCTGCAAAGCTGTGAAAGAGATTATCTCCTCTAGCTGCTCCACCTTTAATTAAATCAACTAATTTTTCTTTGATGGCAACGTCAGGAGTTACTGTTGAGCTTTCATTTCCTAAGCTGTTGTCGGGAATTACTTGAGCAACCACATTAGGACAAGAAAACCAGACGAAGAAACAAGGCAGAATTAGGATTTCGACCGCGAGACGCTTTTCCATCTTTAATTCGCTTGATGAGGACAACTATTTAATTCAATATATAGCAATTCTCGGTTGAGTTAGATAAACATAGTAGAAGAAAGGGAGCAGGGAGAGGGGCAGCAGGGCAGCAGGGCAGCAGGGCAGCAGGGGAGAGGGGGAGACTGGAAGACTGCTCCCCTGGGAGGACAAGAAAGTAAAAAAAACTTCAGACTTCAGACTTTAGACTTTAAATTCCTTCTGCCTTCTGCCTTCTGCCTTCTGCTGCCTGCTGCCTGCTCCCTGCTCCCTGTTTTGTGCAATGAACAATGAGCTATTAGCAATGAAATATGACCAAATTAAGTCTGGGAACGCGCTTATTTTTATCTCATCTACTAGCGATGATGGTAGGCTTAGGTAGCTTTGTAGTTATTGCTAAACTTTCTTCTCCTAATATGTTTGTCTTGCGTCTAGAACAGTTAGAAAGAAGAGGCATATTTACGATCGGTTCGGCAAGAACTTTTTTAGTTGAAGGTTTTCAATTCGCTTGGAATCGTAGTGCTTTTTGGTCGTTTCTGTTTGGAGCAGTAGCCGCAGGAGGATTTAGTTATCTTGCTTCTAAACGGATTATGCGTCCTTTAAAGCATATCAAGGTAATTACGGGTAATTTTGCTGCTGGTAATTTAAAGGAAAGAATGCCTGGAAGTGAAATTCCTGAATTAAATCAACTTAGTGCTAGCTTCAATCGTATGGCTAGTAGCTTGGAAGATGTAGAACAAAGGCGCAGAGATTTAATTAGCGATTTGAGTCACGAACTGCGAACGCCTTTAACAGTAGTACGAGGTTATTTAGAAGAATTGGCTGATGGGAGAGTTGAACCCTCATCGGAATTATACGATCGCCTGGTTAGAGAAACACGAAGATTAGAAAGATTAATTCTCGATTTACAAGAACTTTCTAAAGCAGAGGCAGGATATTTATCAATTAATTTACAGACAGTTAATTTAAAACCTTTATTAGAATCTTTGGTTAAAAAATTTGCCGATCAGTTATTAGAAGATGGGCCAATTTTAAGTTTAGATTGTCCATCCGATTTACCACCTGTGATGGCAGATGTCGATCGCTGCGAACAAATTTTAGTTAATTTATTAGGTAATGCTATTCGTTATACAGAAACAGGTTCAATTACAATTAAAGCTTGGCGCGATCGGCTTCAGGTGTGGATAGAAGTTAGGGATACTGGTATTGGTATTTCTGCTGAAGATTTACCGTTTGTCTTTGAGCGTTTTTGGCGTGCCGATCGCTCTCGTTCTCGCTATTCTGGTGGTACAGGAATTGGGCTAGCAATTTCTCGTCGTCTTGTAGAGTTACAAGGCGGCCAAATTGAGGCAGAAAGTGAATTAGGTAAGGGTAGTAGTTTTAGATTTTCTTTGCCGATTGGATAATATCCTCGCATTCAACCGATCTAAATGGTAAGTTGAAACCAGTGGGGAATTGGCAATAGGGAGCAGAAAAAATGACAATTGTGCGGCGATCGCTTAAAACTCAATTGGTTACAGCAGAAAATTTTCAGCCTTACGGAGAGTTAATTACTGCTTCTGATGATGGCAAAGCTTTTGACGATCGAGACGCACAATTAAACTTGGAAAATGGCATTCCTCGCTTTTATATTATGCGCTTGCACAAACGAGGGCGAAAGTTTCATCGCATCACCCGCCATCAAATGTGTACTCAATGTTTGGGTTCGCTAGCAGGAAAAGACTGGTTAATTGCAGTTGCACCAGCTTCAGAGAAAACTAAACCAGATCTAGAAGAAATAGTTGCTTTTCGGATTCCTGGGGATTGTTTTATTAAGCTAGAAGTAGGCACTTGGCACGCAGGACCTTATTTCGATTACGATTTAGTCGATTTTTATAACTTAGAACTTAGTGATACCAATGTAGTTGACCATTTTACTCATGATTTTCTAGCCAGCGATGGCATAGAGTTTGAGTTGAACTAGGGATTAGGGATTAGGGATTAGGGGTTAGGGGTTAGGGGTTAGATAGGGTGTGGGGTGCAGGGTGTAGGGAGGCAGGGGGAAGCGGAGGGAGCGATTAGCGATTAGCCATTAGCAAATAACAAACAACTAATAACAAACAACAAATTACAAATGAATAAAATAGATTATCTTCGCATCAGTTTAATCGATCGCTGCAATTTTCGTTGTCAATACTGTATGCCTGAAGGCGCAGAAATAGACTATCTTTTGCGTCAAGAATGGCTAACTAATCAAGAATTGCTAACGCTTCTCAACCAAGTTTTTATTCCTTTAGGATTTAGAAAATTTAGATTGACTGGAGGAGAACCTTTGCTTCGTCCTAGTATTGTCGATCTAGTCAAAGATATTGCTTCTCTGTCAGCAACCGAAGATCTGGCGATGACGACTAATGCTTATTTGTTGGCAGATCTAGCCAAACCTCTGTATCAAGCTGGTTTGCGACGAATTAATATTAGTCTTGACTCTCTCGATCGAGATACTTTTAATAAGATTATTGGTAATCGGGGACGCGATCGCTGGGTTAAAACTTGGCAGGGAATCCAAACTGCTTATCAAGTAGGTTTCGATCCGCTTAAACTTAATGTTGTCATTATTCCTGGGGTAAATGATCGCGAAGTTCTAGATTTAGCTGGATTAACTTTCGAGCGCAACTGGCATGTTCGTTTTATTGAATTTATGCCGATTGGCAATGGTGAACTATTCGATCGACGTGCTTGGATTCCTTCAGCAGAATTAAGAGAGCAAATTCGCCACCAATGGGGACTAGTTGAAGCAAATGTGCGAGGTAATGGGCCTGCCGATGTTTTCCAAATTCCTGGCGCTAGGGGAACTTTAGGGTTTATTTCCCAAATGTCAGAATGTTTTTGCGATCGCTGCAACCGCGTCCGTCTATCTGCTGATGGTTGGTTGCGTCCCTGTTTGTTAAACGAAACTGGTCAGATCGACTTAAAAACTGCCTTGAGAACTGGGATCGATCCCATCGACATGAGGGAACAGGTGCGCCAATTACTAATGCTCAAACCAGAGATTAATTTTAAGCAAAGAGACTCTGGTACAAAGACAGGACATTACGCTCGCACCATGTCCCAAATTGGCGGTTAATCCATAGCTCATGGTTCATCGTTCATAAAAACTAGGCAATGAGCAATGAACAATGAACAATGAACATTTCTATGCTTGTCGAGAATAGTACTCAACTACTAGTAGTTCGTTGATAGAAAGAGCGATCCATTCTCTCTCAACTACACTGTTAACTTTACCAACCAAATTATTTTTATCGAACTCTAAATGGCTGGGTAAATTAGCCAACCCAGGATATTCCATGTTGGTTTGAACGAGTTGACGAGAGCGATCGCGATCGCGAACTGCAATTACGTCACCAGGACGGCATTGATAGCTAGCAATATCAACTACACGACCGTTAACAGTAACATGACCGTGGTTGACTAGCTGGCGTGCGGCGGGAATAGTACCAGCCATACCTAGGCGAAAAACAGTATTATCTAGGCGCATTTCCAGCAGTTGCAATAAGACTTGTCCAGTCGAACCAGTGGCGCGACGAGCCTTACGAACGTAGCTAAGTAATTGTTTTTCGCTTACACCATAGTTAAAGCGAAGTTTTTGTTTTTCTTCCAAACGGATCGCATACTCAGAACGTTTTTTGCGTGCTTGACCGTGCTGACCTGGTGGATAGTTTTTTCGCGAAGCACTCTTGCGAGTTAAACCTGGTAGTTCTCCTAAACGTCGGACAACTCGCAGACGCGGGCCTCTATATCGAGACATCTAAATATACTCCTAATTCTAAAAATTGTCCCAAATTTACAATTATATCAACAAAAGTTTGATTTGGAATATTATTTCCAATCTTCTTGAACAAGACGGCATAAATCATGTATCTCACCGACAAATCAACCTTCTACCTTCTGCATAAAAGCCTTCTGCTTTGCCCGAAGGGCTGGTCAGACAAAAAACCCAGCATCAACTGCTGGGTAATTTTAATGAAGAGGACAACTCTGACGGGAAAAAAATAATTTATTAAATTGGGTTTTAAATCGATATCTATTGATTTCTATATCTATATTCGGAGCTTTAGCTAAATTGTGCATGGTGGTAAGTACTGAACTATTGAGTTTGTGCTAAATTATTTCCTTATTTTTACTGATGTTGTTTTTGATTCACCGAGCAAAAACTTTCGATTTGTCATCCTCCTGAAATGCTAATGTTTAAGTAGTTACGACTACGATCGGTAATCTTTTCAAGTTAATGGGCAAATAACCATGGATCTAACTACAACCTATCTAGGATTACAATTGCGATCGCCCCTAGTTCCCTCCGCATCCGCGCCACTTACCGAAAACATTGACAACATCAAACGCATGGAAGATGCAGGTGCAGCCGCAGTAGTTTTACACAGCATCTTTGAAGAACAACTGCGCCTTGAAGAATACGAACTACATCACCATCTCAGCTACGGTACTGAAAGTTTCGCCGAAGCACTTACTTATTTTCCCGAACCAGAGACTTTTCACGTTGGCGCTGAGGAATATCTAAATCATATTCGCCAAGCAAAAGAGATGGTGAACATTCCCATTATTGCCAGTCTCAATGGTTCTACTTTAGGCGGTTGGATTGAATATGCAAAGTCAATTCAACAAGCGGGCGCTGATGCGCTGGAATTAAATATTTACAGCATTCCTACCGATCTCGATACTACAGGAGCCGAAATCGAACAAAACTATCTCGATATTCTTGCTGCTGTCAAAGCTGAAATTACTATTCCTATTGCCATCAAACTAAGTCCTTTTTTCAGCAATATGGCAAACATGGCAAAACGCCTCGATGATGCGGGTGCGAATGCCTTAGTTTTATTCAATCGTTTCTATCAACCAGATATTGACATTGAAGCTTTAGAAGTGCGTCCGAATATCCTTTTGAGTACTCCTCAAGCAATGCGCTTACCAATGCGTTGGATTGCCATTTTATACGATCGCATTTCTGCCGATCTAGCCTCTACTAGCGGCATTCAAAAAGGAGCAGACTGTATCAAAATGTTAATGGTTGGAGCAAAAATCACCCAAATTTGCTCGGTATTGCTGCGACACGGTATCGAACATATCAGCGTGCTAGAAAGAGAAATGATTCAGTGGATGGAAGAACATGAATACGAATCTGTAGGGCAAATGCAAGGTAGTATGAGCCAGCGTAATTGTCCCGATTCTAGTGCTTTTGAACGAGTGCAATATATGAAAGGAATTCAATCCTATCAGCCCGAAAAATTGGCATTTGCGCCTTAATTAGGGGTTAGGGGTTAGGGATTAGGGGGAGAAGTAATGAGTAATGAGTAATGAGTAATGAGTAAAAAACTTCCTACTTCCTACTTCCTACTTTGTTCCCTGTTCCCTGTTCCCTGCCTCCACTTATAAACTTAATTTTGTCCAACTACTTACTTATAGCTGACAATCTTAAAAAGATAGATTAAATTGGAACGAATTATATAACAAGACTTAATGTAGCTTTATAGTGTCTGTAATAGCTAAAATCTCAGTCTTTTTGGCAATTTTAATCTTACTTATTTTGTCGATCGCTTACTGGGGAGAGGATCTTAAGTCAACTCATCCATCTTCATTAGAACAGGATAAATTAATTCAGGTTTACTTTAATCAAAATCAGGCTAAGGGCAAAAGATATCAAGAACCCTATCGACAGATTCGTCGCTATGGAGATAATTTTGAGCAAATCATTATTGAAGCAATTAAGTCAGCCACAGATTCAATCGATGTGGCGGTACAAGAGTTAAATTTACCCAATCTCGCTCAAGCACTTGTAGAACGCGATCGCGCTGGTGTAAAAGTTAGAGTAATTTTAGAAAATACCTATAATCGTTCTTTTAGCGAACTTACCCCCACAGAAATTAATAATCTCGACAAACGCGATCGCAATCGTTACCAAGAATATCAAACCTTAGTAGATTTCGATCGAGATGGTCAACTCTCTAGTGCTGAAATTAATACCAAGGATGCCATCTTTATCCTGCATAATGCAGGAATTGGGATCGTTGATGATACTAGTGACGGTTCTCGCGGTAGCGGTTTGATGCATCATAAATTTATAGTCATCGACAACCAAATTGTCATTACTGGTTCGGCAAATTTCACCTTGAGTGACTTTTTCGGGGATTTTCAGAGCCCAGAAAGTCGAGGTAATGCTAATAATCTTCTCAAATTGACTAGTCCTCAATTGGCTAATCTGTTTACAGAAGAATTTAATTTAATGTGGGGAGATGGTGCTGGAGGAGAATTAGATAGTAAGTTTGGTTTGGCAAAACCATCTAGACATTCTCAGCAAATCTTTATTGGTAATGCTATAGTTGAAGTCCATTTTTCGCCCACTTCTTCTACTGAACCTTGGTATTTAAGTAGTAATGGTTTAATTGCTAGAATTTTAGAGCTTGCTACAAAAGAAATAGATTTAGCTCTGTTTGTTTTTAGCGAACAAAATTTAGCTAATACACTTGAGATTCAACATCAAAAACAAGTTAATATTAAAGCTTTAATAGACCCAAGTTTTGCGTTTAGATATTATAGTGAAGCTTTAGATATGTTAGGAGTTGCTATTAGTAATAAATGCAAAATTGAAGCAAACAATCATCCTTGGCAAGTACCAATTCAAAGTGTAGGAGTTCCAGAATTACCTCCAGGTGATAAACTTCATCATAAGTTTGCCTTAATTGACGAAAAAATAGTTATTACTGGTTCTCATAATTGGTCTGAAGCTGCCAATAGTCAAAATGATGAAACAGTTTTAGTTATTTATAGCTATAAAACAGCAACTCATTTTTTACAAGAGTTTACTCGTTTGTATCAACAAGCAAAGTTGGGTATTCCTGTCGATCTAAAAAAAAAACAAAATCTCAAAAAACAACAATGTCTATAGCTATGAGCAGGGGTTAGGGGTGTAGGGGTGTAGGGGTGTAGAGAAGCAGAGAAGCAGAGACTGATTGACTGACAAAACGATCACAGGTAAGAAAAAGTCCTAACTTGAAATTCGC
>CAZJTL010000124.1:0-15743 GCA_964548905.1 uncultured bacterium
CAACCAACGTGATGCCCGATTGAGATTGGGGATAATGCGAGCGATCGCGAAATAAGTAATTAAACCTAATAAAATTAAAGGTAGTAATGCTTCTAAGACTTTCATGTTAACAACCCAATCTCGATCGAAAAGAGCTTCATTATAGGTATGATGCTTTTTGTGTGGATAATTAAATACAATGCCAACTAACTCTTCAGAAAATCAAAACCATACTTATAACTTGCCCCAAAATTCAGCAGAAATCACCTCCTCACCTTCTAATTTCTCTAAATTACCACGTTCTATCTTAGAAGGAGTGTTTGCTTTTGGTCCAAATCGAGATACTTTAGGTGCTACTGCTTACTTAATTTTAGAAGAGAATAACAATATTCTCATAGATTGTCCTACTTGGAATCAGGAAAATCAACAATTTTTACTCGATCGCGGCGGCGTTCGCTGGCTATTTATCACTCATCGCGGTGGTATTGGCAAACAAGTGCGCCAAATGCAAGAATTGCTTGGTTGTGAAGTGGTGATTCAAGAACAAGAGGCATACTTATTACCAGAAGTTAAGGTAACTTCTTTTGCCAAGGAATTTAAATTTAACGACAATTGTTATGCAATTTGGACATCTGGTCATACGCCTGGTTCTTCTTGTCTTTGGTGGGCAAAACAAGGAGGAATAATCTTTTCTGGACGGCATTTATTACCTAAATCTGCACATGAAATAGCTCCTTTAAGAACTGCTAAAACTTTTCATTGGTTCAGACAATTGCGTAACGTGCAAACCTTGCGCGATCGCTTTAATGCCCAAACCCTTAACTATATTGTACCTGGTGCTAATACAGGTTATTTACTAGGAAAAGGTTTTATTGATAACGCCTACCAACATTTATGCGAATTAAATCTAGATCTGCTAAAACAATCTCAGGGACTTTAAGCAGAAGTCAGAAGGCTTCTATGCAGAAGGCAGGTAGGGGCTTTCTTGCCATTCGCAAGGCGCGGATTCGGAAGTCCCGTGTGGCGAATTTACTTCGCCACGAAAGGGACGTAAGGTTTCCTCCGAATAAAAAGCGCCGCCCGTACAGAAGTCACTCCCTGTTCCCTGTTCCCTGCTCCCTGTTCCCTGTTCCCTGTTCCCTGTTCCCCAGTAGTCATGTATTTCACCTATTTAGACAGCAATTCTTGGTTAATTGAAATAAACAACAAGCGTATCTTGTTAGATCCTTGGTTGGTAGGATCTTTAGTGTTTGGAAATTTGACTTGGTTATTTAAAGGAGAGAAAAAAGTTACTCGTCCTATTCCCGATCGCCTCGATTTGATTTTGCTCTCTCAGGGTTTAGAAGATCATGCTCATCCACCTACACTAAAGCAACTCGATCGCCAGATTCCTGTCGTAGCTTCGCCAAATGCGGCGAAAGTAGCTAAAAAGTTAGGATACGATCGCGTCACTTCTTTAGCTCATGGAGAACAATTTATTCTAGATCAAGCAGTTGCTATTAAAGCTATTCCTGGTTCGCCGATCGGCCCTCAATTGGTTGAAAATGGCTATTTGCTTCAAGATTTACAGACTAAACATAAAATCTATTACGAACCTCATGGATATCATTCAGCCACTCTCAAAGAAAATGCACCTGTAGATGTAGTAATTATCCCAATTATCGATTTAAAACTACCGTTACTTGGTGCAGTTATCAAAGGACAAAAAAGCGCCTTAGAAGTTTGTCAGTGGTTGACTCCTCAAGTAATTTTACCAACAGCCGCAGGAGGGGATATTGTTTTTGAAGGGTTATTAAATTCTTTGCTCAGTGCTAGTGGTAGTACTGAAGAATTTCAAACTATGTTGGCACAAAAAAGCCTTAATACTCAAGTAATCGATCCTAAACCTGGTGAGCCATTCGAGTTGAAGTTAAAAGAGGGACTAGGGAAGCAGAGAAGCGAGGGAAGCTAATTCAATTTTCTCTAATTCTCTCTCCCGATCTGAATATCTCTAACCCTCACTGGTACACAAGCATGAGTCATTTGCGCCATTTGGATCGGTTCCCCTTTACCGCACATATTTGTTCCATACTGCATTCTCTCCGCAGCATTACCGATCGCGTCTACACTATTCCAAAAATCGGTAGTCATGCTGTGATAGGTGACATTTTTCAGCATTCCCACAATCTTACCTTTCTCTACTTTCCAAAAAGCATCGCCACCAAATTGAAAGTTCCTGCGTTGCTGATCGATGGAAAAACTACCAATTCCATCTATTAAAATGCCATCTTCTGTATCTGCAATCATTTCTTCTAAACTAGCAGTATGACTTCCTCCTTCTTTTCCTGGTTCTAAGCCTAAATTGGGAATGCGTACCATCGGCACACTCGACCAACTGTCAGCATAAGCACTACCATTACTGCTATCACGACCCAATCTATATGCAGTTTCGCGATCGGTGAGATAATCGACTAAAATACCATCCTTAACAACGTACCATTGCTGTGCCTTTACTCCTTCATCGTCGTAACCTACTGTACTACGTCCGTTAGTTTGAGTGCGATCAGCAATAAAATTAATCCAGGGTGCGCCATATTGCAGTTTACCTAATTTATCGGTAGTGGCAAAACTAGTTCCTGCAAAATTCGCTTCGTAACCGTAGACTCGATCTAATTCTGTAGGATGTCCGACCGATTCATGGATGGTTAACCACAGGTTAGTAGGTTTGAGAATTAAATTAGTTCGAGTATTGGATGGTGCTTCTGCTGCATGTATTTTCTCGATCGCCTCGGTTGCTACTCGATCGACATTTGCCAGTAAATCTTGTCGATCGATATGTTCGTAACCGAGGTTAAAAGGAGGACGTTCGTAGCTACGACTTTGTGCGTCACCGTTAGCGATCGCCATACAACCAAAACCAGGAAAGCTACGGTAAATAGTTTGGTGAATTAGGGAACCTTCTGTAGAGGCAAAAGTTTTTTCTTCGCGAGTAAAACTGAGGAAGGAATAGGCTTTTTTAATTCCCCGATCGCCGTAGGCTAATAATTTTTCATTAATTTCTAGTAATAATTCTGCTTTAGGGGCAATCCCTATCTCAAAAGGATCGATCGCGATCGGTGTATGATAACTATCTTGATATGCTTCTACTGGCACTAAGCGAACTGGCTCTTGTTGCGACAAGCGACTACCTTTAGCAATTTCTACAGCTAAATTGACAATTCTGGTAATTTCTGCTGCTGTTTGACGATGAGAAGCAGCAAATCCCCAAGCACCATCCAGTAGTACTCGCACCCCAAAACCCGAACTAACTCGATCGGCAAGATTAGAAAGGGAGCGATCTTGCGCTTTTAAGCTTTGCGATCTGTAATTACAAATCCTAATATCTCCATACTCACATTTAGATTGATGAATCAAGGCGATCGCCAGTTGAGCTAAATCATTAGTGTTAGTGGGTGTGGGAGCTTGTACCATATCTCTTTAGGGAAAAGTTGACCTTTTTG
This sequence comes from uncultured bacterium, assembly GCA_964548905.1. GTDB lineage: Bacteria > Cyanobacteriota > Cyanobacteriia > Cyanobacteriales > Xenococcaceae > CAZJTL01. Next base: position 3,459 of record CAZJTL010000124.1, read on the forward strand.
TATTGTGCCGAAAAAAGATTTTTTTTGCTTTTATTCAGTAGTATTTGTCCAGATTGATTTGATAGGTTCGTAGTGAACCCTTAAGGGTTCACTACAAACAAGTTGACACTACAAACAAGTTGAGTCCTCTGCATACTAAATTAATGAAAAAATATAGCTCATCTTGCTATTTCTCAGTAAAAATCGGCTATAAAATTGCTTGAAGTTTACATTGATAGCATTTAATGACCTACAGTCTAAGAATTGCCGATATTCCTTGCAGCGAACGTCCCCGCGAGAGAATGTTAACATTGGGCGCAAAGTATTTGGGAACTGCGGAGTTAATCGCGATTTTATTGGGAACGGGACAAGGTAAAGGAAAGCTTTCGGCGATCGGATTGGGTCAACATATTCTACAGGAATTGGGCAAAAATAAACGCGATCCTCTAGAAGTACTGCGCGATCTCAACCCACAAGAGTTAATGGCAATTCCTGGGATTGGACCAGCCAAAGCCACAACTATTTTAGCAGCCGTAGAATTAGGAAAAAGAACCTTTTTGACCAAACCCAATGAAAAGACTTTAATCGATAGTCCCGAATCTGCTGTTGCTATTTTGAGTCACGATTTAATGTGGCAGCAACAGGAAAAATTTGCTGTGATCATGTTAAATGTTAAAAATTACTTGATTGGTACTAAAGTAATTACTATTGGAACTGCAACTGAAACCCTAGCTCATCCTCGCGAAATTTTTCGAGAAGCAATTAAACAAGGAGCAACCAATGTAATTGTTGCCCATAATCATCCTACTGGTAATTTAGAACCATCTCAAGCAGATATAGATTTAACCAAACAGCTATTACAAGGCGCTACCTATTTAGATATTCCTCTTTTAGATCATCTAATTATTGGTAATGGGGATTATTATAGCTTGAGGCGATCGCTAATTCATTTATGGCACGATTATCCACAAGGGGATTGACGAAAGATCGATTCGCAATTTGCAATTCGCAATTAAAAAAGCTTGTATTTTCCGAGTTTTGAGCGAATTCATTTGTAGCAAATATTTAGCAATTCGATCTTAACCAATTCTCTTAAAAAAAACTAAGTGTCTTTTGATAGGCTTTGAAGCTGCTCTAGAGCATCAATACTATAAAATATTGATAAGCTGACACGCATTTAATTTGATGGTTTAGATAGACTTGTTTGCTCGCTTAGTCGCTTGCCCTAAAAACAGACAAATCACAATTTAAATGCATAACAGCTTATTTATAAATTTTATAAATTTTGATTTTATAGCAGTACGCTTTTGGGTTAGGACATTTCTAAATCCTAAAACCCATTGATAGTTTACTGTTCCCTGTTCCCTGTTCCCTAGCGCGTAGCGCTATATTCTGTATGCGTGCAGATGAATTTATCTTAAATTTAGACAAAGTAGAACTTAATAATATAAATTTTCTTCCAGAATATTCTGGTATTTATTATGTATTAGATTCTCATCAAACAGTTTGGTATATAGGTCGCTCTAGAAATATCAGAAAAAGATGGAACGGAGATAAACCTCATCACAGATACGAACAATTCTTATTATTATCCTTAGAAGAGCAAAAGCAATTTTTTATCTATTATCATGCAATTACTAAGAACAGACTTAATAAACAAGAAAGATTATCTATAGAAAAATATCAACCAATTCTTAACTATACGCCTGTAGAAACCAATAGCGATCGCCTGACATCAACAAGCTCAAAATTTTCAAAATTTAAAGATAATTTACGGTTAGAGTTAGACAGATCGATAATTTCTCAAGCCGATCAACAAGAAAATCAAAAGATTCGACAAGTTGTAAGAATATAGTTCTATAGCTATCAGCTATCAGCTATCAGCTATCAGCTATCAGCTATCAGTAAGTCTTTTCTTGCTCCTCTGCTTCTGGGGCTTCTCCGCGTCCCTAATCCCTAATCCCTAATCCCTAATCCCTAATCCCCTTCTTAAATGAATTTCCTATTCCTCTCCAAATTATTGCCTTTATTTCTCTATCCTTTAGGCTTAACTTGTGTACTTCTGATTATTGCTTTGTTTCTCTCCTTTAAAAAACGTTCTCGTTGGCTACCTTTAATCATCTTTCTGGCTTTGGTAGTGTTATGGTCAAGTAGCAATGGTTGGACAAGAAATTATTTGGTACAGTCCTTGGAATGGCAAAATATACCAGCCAAGGAAATGCCAACAGCAGATGCGATCGTCTTATTAGGAGGCGCACTTAGAGCGCAAGAAGAACCCAGACAGCTACCGGAGTTTATGGAATCAGGCGATCGCGTCATATATGCAGCTAAATTATATAAAGAGCAAAAAGCACCTTTAATTATTGTCTCTGGTGGCAGAATTGAATGGTTTGGAGGTGGTAGAGCGGAAGCAACAGAAATTTCTTCTTTACTTGAGTTTATGGGTGTACCCAAACAGGCGATCGTGGAAGAACCAGATTCTCTCAATACTTATCAGAATGCAGTTAATGTCAGTAAAATTCTCAAACAGAAAAATCTCAATCGCGTTTTACTAGTAACATCTGCCACTCACATGCCTCGATCGCTATTGATTTTCAAACACCAAAAAATTAGCGCTATTCCCGCAGCAACAGATTTTTTAGTCTCCGAGCAAGAAATTCTCGAATCTACTAGTACGATCGAAAGTAGAATTCTCTACGCCTTACCTGAAGCAGAAAAACTGCAACATACAACGCAAGCTCTTAAAGAGTATATCGGCATTTTCATTTATCGCCTCAAGGGGTGGCTTTGAGTGAGCAGAGGAGCAGAGGAGCAGAGAAGCAGAAAAGCGGGGGAAGCGGAGGGAGCGGAGGAAGCCATTAGCCACGCTTCAATGAACAATGAACAATGAACAATGAACAATGAACAAACAGCTAAAATTATTCTGTTGACTGGGTGGCGCAGGGCAATATTTAGCGTGCGTACTCGCTTGTTGGTTTGGTATTTTTTACTGACAGCCTGTACCGCCGCGATCGCAATTAAAACCACTACAGGAATTTATTGGGATCGGATTAAATCTAGAACTGAAGCTTCTGTACTTCAGCAAGCAGAACAATTTCATGTGTTTGTGGACAAACATCGTCAAAAGGGCATCTATGCACCCCAGACAATAGAGTTATTATTTGATAAGTTGTTGTCTGCTTATGCTCCCACTCGCAACGAATATATTATTACTATTATTAATGGTCGAATTTATCGAGTGACACCCGACTTACCAGCTAATTTACTTAAACCCTATCCTCATTTAATCGAGCAATGGATGCAGCTCGATCGCCGTCAGAGTGAATGGCTTTCTACCTCCGAACAGCGTCTTGTTTACGTCGCCGATGCGATCGCCTGGAATGGAAAAACAGGTGTAGTTGTCGTTTTACAAGACAGTACTCAAGATTTTCAACTGGAGAGAGATGCATTATGGTTGACGATTAAAATTATGCTGGTTTTTTTGGGAATTTTCCTGTTAATTGCTTGGATTACGGCGGGAAAAGTGCTTTCACCTCTGAGGTTGTTAACTAAAACGGCTCAATCTATCACTGAATCTGACATGAATCGACGCATCACTGTGAGAGGGAAAGATGAAATTGCCGAATTAACTGCTACTTTTAATGACATGCTCGATCGCCTGCAATTTGCTTTCGACTCACAAAAGGAATTTCTTAAAGATGCTTCTCATGAATTGCGAACTCCCATCACAGTAATTCAAGGACATTTAGAGATGCTGCAATATTGCCCACAACAGCAGCCAGAAACAATTGCCTTAGTCATAGACGAACTCGATCGCATGAGTCGTTTAGTTAACGATTTACTAGTATTAGCGAAAGCAGATCATCCTCAATTTCTCAAAATTAAGCCAGAAGAATTAGATTGGTTAACCGAAGAGATTTATCTTAAAGCGCGTTCTTTTGCCGATCGCAATTGGCAACTAGAGTCTAAAGGCTTAAGTCCCCTCTCCTGCGATCGCCAGCGTTTGACGCAAGCAATGATGAATCTGGTGCAAAATGCCGTCCGTCACACTCAAGAAAATGATACGATAGCGATCGGTTCTTCTGTACGAGGTGATTATGCCTATTTATGGATACGCGATACTGGAGAAGGGATTGCCCCAGAAGACCAAAAACGCATTTTTGAAAGATTTGTACGGGCAACCAAACAAAACCAGTCTTGGGAAGGGCATGGTTTGGGACTTTCCATCGTTAAGGCGATCGCCGCAGCACATCATGGTTGGGTTGAGCTTGCTAGCGATTTAGGACAAGGATCTACTTTTACCATCATACTTCCTTTAGGGGCTTCCTCAAACGTTGCTACTAATGAATCGAATTCTCATCGTCGAAGACAATCCCCGCATCACCGCCTTTCTGGAAACAGGACTACAGGCACAGGGTTTCACAACCATGGTGATTAATAATGGTCGTGATGCGATTAGAGTTGCACAAGGAAAAGATTTCGATCTTTTGATTTTAGATTTAGGATTGCCCGATCGCGATGGTTTGGAAGTCTTGGCAGCGATTAGAGGACAAGGTGAAACTTTTCCCATTTTAATTTTGACAGCCAGAGATGGATTAGATGACACCGTAACTGGACTCGAAGGCGGTGCTGATGACTATATTACTAAGCCTTTTCGTTTTGAAGAATTATTAGCGAGAATTCGCGTTCAGTTACGCAACCGTCATCTACCTGGAACTAAAGAAGAAACAACTCTTCGAGTCGGCGAACTGGTTCTCGATCTCCTCACTCGTCAAGTTTGGATCGGCGATCGATTGGTGGAACTGTCAGCGCGAGAATTTTTACTAGCAGAAATCTTTATGCGTCATCCCATGCAAGTTTTTACTAGAGAGCAATTGCTCGATCGCATTTGGGGTTACGATCGCGATCCTGGTACAAATATTGTCAACGTCTATGTTGGACATCTACGCAAGAAATTAGGCGACGATCTGATTGAAACGATTAGAGGTATCGGTTATCGCTTGCGAGCTTGATCGCTAACTTCCTTATGACATTTTTGGTAAAGAATCTGGGAAATATAAATAGGTAGCGATGTTTCATAAAACGTCCCTACTCGAAGGGCTTTGTTATTCAATTATGCGCTTAAATTCATTAAATCAATATCTTTTATCAGGCTGTACTGCCTTAATTTGTTTATTAGGCATTGTCAGCTTACAAAAACAATATTATGCCGAGCATATAAGCTCTAACAAAACTTCAGATTATTTTAAAGAAGATAAATCACTAGAAACAGCTTTAAATGTTCAAAAAAAAATACCTTATTTTGGTTTTAATAACCTAGTTGCCGATTGGCATTTCTTACAATATATCCAATATTTTGGCGATGAAAAAGCTAGAGATAAAACTGGATATCATCTAATTCCAGAATATTTTGAAAGAGTAGTTGATGCTAATCCTCGCTTTATTAAAGCTTTTCTTTCTCTATCTACTGCTAATTCAGTTTTTGCTGGCAGACCAGATAGAACTGTAGCTTTAATGGATCGAGTTTTACAGTCAATTTCTCCTCAAAATTTTCCTTTTGCTTATTTAATTTGGACTTATAAAGGTACAGATCAAATTCTCTTTTTGGGTGACATCAAAGCTGCTCGACATTCTTATGAAATGGGCGCTCAATGGGCAGAAGCGCGAGGTGATGATTTTGGCAAACAAGCAGCAATTCGTCCCAGGGAAACCGCCCAATTCTTAGCAACTAATCCCGATCCTACTAAGGCGCGAATTTTTGCTTGGATGGAAGTATTTAGTAACGCTAAAGACCAAAAAACGAGAATGCACGCACTAGGACAAGTTAATTCTCTAGGCGCAAAAATTTTGGTTAACCAAAAGGGGGAGATGAAGATAATATTACCTGAAGGGGTAAAGTAATTTAGTTTTGATTTAGACTTGGATGATGTGGACGGCAGAGGAGTAGAAGGGCTTCAGAGGCAATAGCGTTTAAGTATTTTTGATATTAACAATCTTTAGCAACCTTACAGTTGTCCAAAAGTTCGCTCGATCGCCAAACGATCGAGATTTTTTTTGGTTTAATTTAATTCAGTATTTTCACTTAAGTATTTATTGTTAGTTTTAAAGTTTTCATGAACATCAAATCCAATTTTTGACTTAATTTTCATGGCAAATTTAAGTGTTTTCTCGTAAAAAACCTTTATTATTTGTAATAATTAGGTATCAAATTCTTCGGCATAAATACGCAAATTAAAATTAGAGAGATGTTAGAAAACACTAATTTAAACCAACCTAACTCCATTATCTTTATCGATCCTAATGTCTTAGATTATCAAACTCTAGTTAGTGAAACTCAAGGCGCTCATGTATTTGTTTTAGATCTCAATCGAGATGGAGTACAACAGATTACAGAAATTTTAGAACAACACAGTAATCTTGCTAGCGTCCATATTCTGTCTCATGGTGATGCTGGTACTTTGCAACTTGGAAATACGCAACTTAACTCGCATAACTTAAGTATTTATAATAGCGATCTTGAGAAATGGTCACACTCTTTAGAGGATGGAGCTGATATCCTCTTTTATGGCTGTAATGTTGCCAAAAACGAAGATGGTTTAAAGTTTGTTGAAACAATTAGTAATTGGACTGGAGCCGATATAGCTGCCTCCAATAACTTAACTGGAAGTACATCTCTTGGCGGTGACTGGAATCTAGAGGTAACCGCAGGAAAGATCGAGTCAGTCTTAGCCTTGAACCCATCATTGATTGAGGCTTATCAAGGAACTCTCAATACAGGCACTGGACTAAAAGCCGAATATTTTGACAATATTGATTTTACCAACCTCAAGCAAACCCGCATCGATTCTACTATCAACTTTGACTGGGGCGATGGTTCTCCTGACCCTACTATTGGAGTAGATACTTTCTCTGCACGCTGGACTGGTCAAATTCAAGCTAAGTATAGTGAAACCTATACCTTCTATACCACTTCTGATGATGGAGTGCGTCTCTGGGTTAACGGACAGCAAGTTATTAACCGTTTTGTTGACCAAGCCCCGACAGAAGCCTTTGGTACGATCGCGCTGGTTGCAGGGCAAAAGTATGACATTCAATTGGAATATTATGAAAGAGGTGGTGGCGCTGTTTCTCGATTGTCTTGGTCGAGTACAAGTCAAGCTAAAGAAATTATTCCCCAGTCCCAACTTTATGCTCCCCTGGACAATATTGCACCAACAGCTAGTCTTAATGCAGCCAATCTTACTAATAGTAATAGTAATAGTAACCCCTACACCTTTACTGTTACTTACAGTGATAATACGGCAGTCAATGTTAGCAGCATCGATAATAATGACGTTCGGGTGACAGGGCCTAACAGTTTCAGTCAACTAGCAACATTGGTCAGTGTAGACAATAACGTTAACGGTAGTCCTCGCATAGCGACCTATCAAGTTAATGCTCCTGGTGGAACTTGGGATCCTTCTGATAACGGCACCTATAATATTGCCCTACAGGCTAATCAGATTAGCGATCTTAATGGTAACTCGATCGGAGCTGCAAACCTAGGTAGCTTCCAGGCTAATAGAGTTGCTGAGACTCCTCCTGGTACAGGTACGGGACTAAAAGCTGAATACTTCGACAATATTGACTTTACTAATCTTAAGTTGACTCGTACTGATGCTACTGTCAACTTTGACTGGGGCGATGGTTCTCCTGACCCTACTATTGGAGTAGATACTTTCTCTGCACGCTGGACTGGTCAAATTCAAGCTAAGTATAGTGAAACCTATACCTTCTATACCACTTCTGATGATGGAGTGCGTCTCTGGGTTAACGGACAGCAAGTTATTAACCGTTTTGTTGACCAAGCCCCGACAGAAGCCTTTGGTACGATCGCGCTAGCTGCGGGTCAAAAGTATGATATTCAATTGGAATATTATGAAAGAGGTGGTGGGGCTGTTTCTCAACTGTCTTGGTCGAGTGCAAATCAAGCTAAAGAAATTATTCCCCAGTCCCAACTTTATAGTTCTACTACACCAACTGTAGATACTACACCGCCAACGGCAACGTTAATTGCCAATAATCTGACTAGCAGTAGCAGCTCTGCTTACACTTTTACTGTCACCTATAGCGATAATACAGCAGTCAATGTTGCCAGCATCGATAATAGTGATATTCGAGTGACAGGGCCTAACGGCTTTAGTCAACTGGCAACTCGCCTTAGTCTAGACAATAATAGTAATGGTACTCCCCGCACCGCCACCTATCAGATTAATGCTCCTGATGGAACTTGGGATCTTGCTGACAACGGTAATTACACGATCGCTCTACAAACTAATCAGATTAGCGACCTCAATGGTAATGTTGCCGTCGCTGCCACTTTAGGGAATTTCCAAGTCAATATTCCGACAACACCTCCTGGTACAACCCTGCCGATTAACTTCACTAGCTTCGCCAATGTTGCCGATTTACAGCTTAATGGCGATGCAGTTCAAGCGGGTAATGTACTGCGTCTAACTCCAGCCCAAACCTTCAAACGGGGTAGTGCCTTCTTCAAAAATGCCCTTGCCATTGAGAACAATACTTCCTTCCAGACTCAATTCCAGTTTCGTTTGGGTGGAGGTCAAGGTACTGGAGGAGCGGACGGATTCACCTTTATGCTTCAGAATACGGCAACAGGAATCAACACTCTCGGAGGAGCTGGCGGTGCTTTGGCTTACAACGGCACTGGAGTAGGTAGCATGGCGATCGAATTCGATACCTACAAAAACCAAGATGAAGGCTATTCAGATATCGATAACAATCATATCGCTATTCTGCGTGACGGTAATGTCGTGACTACTCTGGCTACCCAAAACGCTCCTATCGATCTCAACAACGGCAATTTAATCAATGCCTGGATTGATTATAATGGCAGCACCGATCGCCTAGAGGTTTTCCTGGCAAGCAATAATATTAAGCCCAATGCGGCATTGCTTTCCTACACGATCGACCTCGCTTCTGTTCTCGGTTCTAGAGCTTATGCTGGTTTTGGTGCTGGTACAGGAGGACTCACCAACTCTCAAGATATTGAAAGCTGGCAACTTAGTACCTCGATCGCTACACCAACTGTAGATACTACACCGCCAACGGCAACGTTAATTGCCAATAATCTGACTAGCAGTAGCAGCTCTGCTTACACTTTTACTGTCACCTATAGCGATAATACAGCAGTCAATGTTGCCAGCATCGATAATAGTGATATTCGAGTGACAGGGCCTAACGGCTTTAGTCAACTGGCAACTCGCCTTAGTCTAGACAATAATAGTAATGGTACTCCCCGCACCGCCACCTATCAGATTAATGCTCCTGATGGAACTTGGGATCTTGCTGACAACGGTAATTACACGATCGCTCTACAAACTAATCAGATTAGCGACCTCAATGGTAATGTTGCCGTCGCTGCCACTTTAGGGAATTTCCAAGTCAATATTCCGACAACACCTCCTGGTACAACCCTGCCGATTAACTTCACTAGCTTCGCCAATGTTGCCGATTTACAGCTTAATGGCGATGCAGTTCAAGCGGGTAATGTACTGCGTCTAACTCCAGCCCAAACCTTCAAACGGGGTAGTGCCTTCTTCAAAAATGCCCTTGCCATTGAGAACAATACTTCCTTCCAGACTCAATTCCAGTTTCGTTTGGGTGGAGGTCAAGGTACTGGAGGAGCGGACGGATTCACCTTTATGCTTCAGAATACGGCAACAGGAATCAACACTCTCGGAGGAGCTGGCGGTGCTTTGGCTTACAACGGCACTGGAGTAGGTAGCATGGCGATCGAATTCGATACCTACAAAAACCAAGATGAAGGCTATTCAGATATCGATAACAATCATATCGCTATTCTGCGTGACGGTAATGTCGTGACTACTCTGGCTACCCAAAACGCTCCTATCGATCTCAACAACGGCAATTTAATCAATGCCTGGATTGATTATAATGGCAGCACCGATCGCCTAGAGGTTTTCCTGGCAAGCAATAATATTAAGCCCAATGCGGCATTGCTTTCCTACACGATCGACCTCGCTTCTGTTCTTGGTTCTAGAGCTTATGCTGGTTTTGGTGCTGGCACAGGAGGGCTGACCAACTCTCAAGATATTGAAAGCTGGCAACTTAGTACCTCGATCAATAATAATCCTGTCATCGGTCTAAATCAAAATAATTTTCTGGTTGATGAGAATAATAATACGATCGACATTACTTTACAGCGAACAGGAAATACTACTGGTACATCTTCAGTTGAGTACTCCACCTATGATGATACTGCCATAGCAGGGAGGGACTACACAACAGTCACAGGTACTGTTACCTTTGCTCCTGGTGAAACCAGTAAAACGCTCTCTATTCCGATCTTGAATGATGCTTTGGTAGAGACTGATGAAGCTTTTAAATTAACTATAGACCGAGCTGAAGGAGCTGAGTTAGGAACTCCAAGAACAGCAACAATTACGATTCTAGATGATGATGGCACTGACATCACTTTTACTGAATCCTTCATCAACGAAAACAACGGTCAAGCAATAATTACAGTCACACGAGGAAATAGAACTGTGGCAGCTAGCGTTGACTATACCACCATTGATGGTACTGCCAAAGCTGGTTCTGACTACACAGCCACATCGGGAAGATTGAATTTTGCATCTGGAGAGAGAACCAAGACCATTGTCATTCCTCTCATTAATGACACAATAGGTGAGTCCAATGAAAGCTTTAGCCTCAAGTTTAGCAATCCAGTGGGATTAACTCTCAATACTAAAGATACTGCTGTAATTAACATTATTGATGATGACTTTGGTAACTTTGTCACAGAATCAGTGGCTACTGGTTTAGCGAGTCCTACCGCTTTTGATTGGACTCCTAATGGGAATCGTATGTATATCGCTCAAAAGGATGGAGTTGTGCGGGTACTGGAAAATGGCACATTACTGTCAACACCGTTTATTGATATCCGCAGTCAGGTAAATAATACACGCGATCGCGGATTGCTGAGTATTGCCGTTCATCCTGAATTTTCGACCAAACCCTATATTTACCTCTTGTTTACCTACGATCCACCAGAGGTTAATGGCAGAACTGGCTTAGCTGGGCCAGACGGAAATGGCAACCGTCCATCTCGTTTGATTCGAGTCACTGCTGACCCTGCTACCAACTACACTACAGCAATTGCTGGCAGTGAGGTTATTCTCCTCGGTAAAAACAGTACTTGGCAGAATACTAGCCGACCTGATGGCAACAGTACTGATGATTTTACCATTGCACCTTCAGGAATTACCGCTTCAGGTGCAAATATCCAGGACTATTTAGCGACAGATAGTGAATCCCATTCCATTGGTATGGTACGCTTTGGAACTGATGGTTCTCTATTTGTGAGTAATGGAGATGGAACTTCTTACAATCGTGTCGATCCACGGGCGGTTCGAGTTCAAGACATTGACAACCTTTCTGGTAAAATCTTGCGGATTGACCCACTTACTGGTCAAGGCCTGCCAGATAACCCCTTCTACAATATTGACCCGACTAGCATTTATAACAATGACCCGAATAGCAATCGCTCTAAGGTCTATGATTATGGTCTACGCAATCCCTTCCGTTTCACGATTAATAAACAGACAAACACACCCTTTATTGGTGATGTAGGTTGGACTACATGGGAAGAGGTCAATACAGGTCGCGGAGTCAACTTTGGCTGGCCCTATTTTGAAGGCGGAAATGGTGTGAGTATTAGAACGAGAGACTATTCTTCTCTTCCTGAAGCACAAGCCTTCTATGCCAGTGGTAAATCAGTTACAGCAGGAATTTATGCTCGTAACCATTCAGAGGGAGCTACTGCTCTAATTATGGGCGATTTTTACACTGGTAATGCCTTTCCTTCCGTCTATCAAGGTGCCTTATTCTATACTGATATAGGTCAGGGAATAGTCAATGCTTTGATTCTTGACAATAACAATCAAGTTACCTCGGTTAGGCAGTTTGCTACAGGTATGCAAGGTATTGCCCAGATAACTACTGGACTTGATTCCAATCTGTACTTTGTTAACCTGTTTACAGGAGTGGTTGGTCGCTGGCGTTCTGTTTAGTGGGATTTGGATCGGATTCAGGTAAAGAGCTATAAGCTCTAGTAGTCTGTCAACCATAAAGTGATGGGTTAAGGCTGGGTTTAGGGGGTTAGGGGGTTAGGGGGTAGGGGAAGTTTGAAAACAGTTTTACCCCTCATTTAAAACTTGACAGAACTCTAGTAGTCCGTCCAGATTGATTTGATGGGTTCGTAGTCAACCCGATCGGGTTGAT
>CAZJTL010000125.1:0-15727 GCA_964548905.1 uncultured bacterium
ATTATGCACTGCGATCGCGACATTTTCTATTTTATTAAAAACCTACCCTTGAAAGACCCCTAACCCCTAGCCCCTGTTCCCTGTTCCCTTGAAAAATTACGACTTACCCAATTCCTAAACGACCTGCTAAGCTAGGGCTTAGAGGAATTAAAGTAGCTAGCATCAGAAATAGTGCTAGTAAGCCCCAAGCTGCTCTGGTGTCATCGGGTTCGCTTAGTTCGTTCAAGCTTGGACGTTCTAAATCTCTTTGCAAGAACAAAATCAGAACTACCCAATAGAGGGGAATAGGGTTAGCTGGATTGAATAAAGCGACTAAACCCAAAATAACTAGAGTTGCAATGCTGGCGCGTCTGGCTGTTTTGCGTCCGTAAATGGCTTGAACAACTCTTCCTCCATCCAACTGTCCTGCTGGTAATAAATTCAAGGCAGTAATCGTTAAACCCAACCAACCAATTACTACCAGAGGATGAACTTCGATTAGAGCATTTTGTAGTTGAGAACCAAGTATGACTCTTGCTAAACTGCCTACTAAAATCGATCCTTGGAAAAATTCGTTGGGAATTTTAAACAAACTGCCTGGATGAGAAAGAACTAAACCCGCAAACAGCATAATTAAAGAGACAATACCACCAAAAGCTGGTCCCGCCACAGCAATATCAAACAATACATTCCGATTTGGAAGCGTGGATTCAAAACGAGTAATTGCACCAAACGAACCTATTTGCCAGGTAGGTAGAAAGAAAGGCAGACTCAAACGAACCTGATGACGTTTAGCCATAATTAAATGTCCGATTTCGTGAGCAGCAAGAATTGACCAAAGACCGAGACATAAAGGAAGTGCTTCTTTGTATCTACCCAAATTGCTATAAAGATCGAAACCAAGCAATAATCCTGATGCTTCTAGGCTGGTAGCAATAGTTGCAACTAGCAAAACTAGTGCTAAATTTTTCTGAGCTAGAGTAGTTGGTTGGGGGTCATTACTACTGGGAAGAACGATAACAACAGGCTTTTCTTCTGGACTTTCTACCAAAAATAATCGATATTTATCTCCCAAGCTAGCAGTTAATTTGTCAGTTAAACGAGAATGTACTTGACTGGGTTCTCCTCGCAAATTCCCTTTAAAAATTGCTCCCTCTTGATAAGAGATAGTTTCTGTCGCAAAAAAAGTATCAATGCCAAAAATGCCTTTAATTTTGCTTAAATCTTCTTCGGGAATGGGCAGAACTTCTAAAGCAATTTTCTTTGCTTCTTCTGTTCGATCTTCACTCGATCGCTCGGCTTCAGCTTTTAATCTCTCAGTTGCGCGTTCTCGCAAAATAGCATCTTGTCCCATAGCACGCAATTGCCTACCAAGCCAGATATAAATCCCTATCGAAATTAGGAAGATAAATAGAATGCTGACTAAATTGAGATAAATACCAACAGCAAATAAGCCAAAGAAGATTAACCAAGGAGCCATCAATAATACTGATTGCAACCATGCTAGAATCCCTAATTTACCAAATGGTCTAGCACGATTAAAACCCCAGGCAAGAATGCCAAACGCTGCTAGGATGATGAAAAGTATGGCTGTAGTCTCTGAGCTATTAAACATCGTCTTGGTTGATAGTAGCGATCGGCTAGTTTGTTAAAAAGCGAGATGTTATACCGCTCGTCATGAAGTGAAACGCTTCGCAGATTGCATTGCATTCCTCTACATTTTTCTCAGCATGACAAATATGCTCTACAAATTAGCGCTAAGCTTTTTTTCTGTTTTTTCTATACTTTCAATCATCCCACAACCATTGCCAGGGCGATCGGCTCAATTAGCGGACAGGGGACTAGGGATTAGGGATTAGAAAGGGTGTAGGGTGTGGGGTGTGGGGTGTAGGAGAGCCTTAAAAAGACAAGGGGGACAAGGAGACAAGGGGGATTTCTTCCTTGTCGAGGGCGCGGGGAAAGGAACCTGCGTCCGAACTTTAAGCGCCCGTCTCTCTTCTACCTTGTCTCCTCCTCTGACGACTCTGGAGGACAAGCCTCCTGCCTCCTGCCTACCTGCTGCCTGCTCCCTGCTGAGGCGCGGATGGCGGCGCTTTGTATTCTGAGGAAACCTCAGAATCCGCGCCTTGCGAACCTGTGTCGCCATAGTGAGAAGGCACGGATGGCGAATTTACTTCGCCATATTGAGTGCCGTCGCCGTCCCTGCTCCCTGTTTTTCAATGAACTATGAACTATGAACCATGAACATATTATAGACTAACCACCCATACCTGGAATCAAACTTCCTTTGATCCGTTTCATTGCTTTTTCAGTTACTTCTGAGTAACGTAATTCTCCACAGAGAATTTTACCCATTAGTTGAGCGGCACTTGGTCTTTTGACACCGACTTTATAGGCAATTTTGGGGAATTGATGGAACATACCTGAAAGTCTTCCTGCCCAAACTAAGTCCGATGTCCATTGTTCGCTTATAGTTTTAGTATAGTTAGCCAAAGCATTGCTATCTCGTGCTAGTGCCGCAGCGATCGCATCTCCTGCTTGTAAGCCTGTAAAAATAGCGGGACGAATTCCTTCACCAGTTAATGGATCTGCCATTCCTGCTGCTTCTCCTGCTAACAAGGCGCGATCGGTATGCAAAGGTTGACTTTCTGTCCACAAATTCATCGCACACTCAGTATATTGACTGTTGGCTGAATTTGCACCTAAGAAGCTCGCATAACTTTGGATCTGCTTTTGTAAATCTTGAGCTTTGCCTTTGCCTTTGACAAAAGCACCACTGATTGAATACCCATCTGATTTGGGAAAACTCCATAAAAACCCATTCTTGACAGAACCAAAGTCAAACATGGCAGTCTGTTGTCTGTCAGCAGGAACTGCTGTGGTGATTTCTAAAGCACAAGATACGAATTTAACACGTTCTTCAAAACCGAGCCAATTTGCTGTGGGTCCGTTAGCACCATCAGCAGCGATCAGGTAGCGAGATTCAAAAGTACCATTTGTTGTAGAAACCTGCCAGCGATCGCCATTAGATTTAACGCCGACTACTTCTACGTTGTCTTTTAGTTGTGCGCCTTTGAGTTGAGCTTGTTGGGCAAGGAAATTATCAAATTTGTCCCTGCGTACCATCCACATAGGCTGTACGTCGTGTAATGCTACTTCGACGGGATCGCCCATTTTCCAAGTATATTTTACTTTGTTAACTGTGTTGTCTATAACTGGCGCAAAATCAAAATCAAACCATTGGGCGATCGCGGGTGATACACCACCACCACAAGGTTTATATCTGGGGAACGATGCTTTTTCAACAATTAATACCGAATGTCCTGTTTTGGCTAGATGATAAGCTGCTGTACTCCCAGCAGGGCCAGCACCAATAATAATGCAGTCAAACATGATAGCTAAAAATAACTCTTAAGGGGATGGAACCTAAAATTTGATGATTTCTAGACTATTTCTTAGGTTACGCTGTGGTAATCTATGATTCTGTAGTTAGAATCAAGAATTTAGTCTGTCTCGGTTTTAAGCTTAATTGCAAATAGGTAAAATTTTTGTAAACTTTGTGTAAAGTTTTGAAAATTTAGGATATTGCTAATGGCTAATGGCTAATTGTATTTACTTCAGACTTAAGACTTAAGACTTTATTCTCCCCTGCTCCCCCTCTCCCCTGCCCCTCTGCCCCCCCCGCTTCCCCTGCTCTCTAATTCTCTGGCTGCATTCCCGCTCCCACAGGGGCGATCGCTTCTAGTTTTAGGTCAGGATGGTCTTCTTTTACTTGTTGCAAGTTCCATTCGTTTTTAAATAAAAGAACTGGTCGCCCCCAATTATCTTTAACGGCGATCGCGTTAAAAATTCGACCTGCTTTTTCCAGTACATCCCAACCACCAGTCACCCAACGAGCGACACTGTAACCGAGAGGTTCTAATCTAGTTTCTACTCCATATTCACTGAGTAAGCGAAACTGGACGACTTCAAATTGTAGTTGTCCGACGGCGGCGAGGATGGGATCGCGCTTAAAATCATCTACCGAATACATGATTTGCACTGCACCTTCTTCGCGCAATTCTTGAATTCCTTTTTGAAATTGCTTAAATTTGGATGGGTTGGGATTTTTTAAGTAAGCAAATAATTCGGGCGAAAAACAGGGAATTCCTTCATATTCAAGCTTTTTGCCGTTATAAATTGTATCGCCGATCGCAAATACACCTGGATTATTTAAACCAATCACATCACCAGGATAGGCAGACTCGATCGATTCCCTTCCTTGAGCAAATAATTTTTGTGGACGCGATAGTCTAACAGTCTTGCCAGTACGAGCGTGGGAAACGGTCATATCTTTTTCAAACTTACCCGTACACACCCTCACAAAAGCAATTCTATCTCTGTGTTTGGGATCCATATTCGCTTGTAACTTAAACACAAAGCCACTAAATTCGGGATAGGTGGGTTCGAGTTTTCCCAGAGAAGAGTTGCGACCTTCTGGCTTGAGAGCGTATTCTAGAAAGCTATTGAGGAATAACTGTACCCCAAAATTAGTCATGGCACTACCGAAGAAAACAGGGGTCATTTGACCGGCATGAACCTGGTTTAAGTCGAAATCGGCGGCAATTTCTTCGAGAATTTCTAGTTCTTCTTTGAGTTGATAGTAAAGCTCTTGGTTTAAGTATTGTTCGATTTTGGGATCGCCAAGATCGATCGTTGTTTTAGCAGCTTCTTTAGAACCGTGAGCGCGTCGCTCAAACAGATGAATTTGTTGATGAGTGCGATCGAACACACCCTGAAAGCGATCGCCAATGCCGATCGGCCAATTGACGGCATAGGTTTGTAAACCTAATTCTTGTTCGATTTCGTCGAGTAACTCTAAAGGTTCCCTACCTGGGCGATCGAGCTTATTGACAAAAGTAAAAATAGGCAGCGATCGCATCCGACAAACTTCAAATAACTTGCGAGTTTGAGGTTCTAAACCTTTTGCCGCATCGATCAACATCACCGCATTATCAGCAGCAGCGAGGGTGCGATAAGTATCTTCACTAAAGTCCTGGTGTCCTGGGGTATCCAATAAATTAATTTGAAAACCTTGATAGTCGAATTGCAAAACCGTTGAAGTGATCGAAATACCGCGCTGTTGCTCCATTTCCATCCAGTCTGAAGTAGCTTGACGTTGCGCTCGTCTAGCTTTGACTGCTCCCGCCTGATGAATTGCTCCCCCGTAGAGTAGGAGTTTTTCGGTGAGAGTAGTTTTACCCGCGTCTGGGTGAGAAATAATCGCAAAATTCCGTCTTTGCTCTACGGCTGTTGCTAATTCGGTCTGTATTTCTGAGGACATTCTTTAGTTGTTAATTTATCTAAACCTAATTCTATGTTAACTTTACTTAGGGAAAGGCAGCAGGAGGCAGAAGGCAGAAGGCAGGAGGCAGAAGGGTCGATTTAAGTAGCAAGTAGCAAGTAAAAAACTTATTACTTATTACTCATTACTTATTACTTACTTCCTACTCCCCCCGCCTGCTCCGCACACCGAAGCTTCCCCTACATCCCTACACCCTACACCCTAATCCCCTTTCAACTATGAACAGAACCATCAGGAAGAATTGTTCCTGTAAGCTTAGTTCCTGTTAATTTAACCATAATTTTTTGACCAAAGCCTACTTTTGCGCCTGTCAAATCGGCGCCACTTAGATCCGCACCGCTTAAATCGGCTCCAATTAAGTTAACGCCTTGTAAATTAGCATTTCTTAAGTTAGCCTGCAATAAGTTAGCGCGAAAAAGATTGGCTCCTGCTAAGTTTGCTTCTTCCAAAATGACTTTATGCAAAAAACTATCGCTTAAATCTGCACCTTGAAGATTAGCACCTTTTAAATTTCTACCAGAGAAATCTTTTTCCTTAAGATCGGCTCCACTAAGATCGATTCCACTCAAATCTTTATGGTAGGGTCTTTGATAAGAGCTTGTAGGATTGGGATTGGAGCGATCGGAACGAACATTTTCTGTCTTGGCATTTTCTGTCTTAGATTGTGCCTTAGTCGAGTGTGGGTTGTGAGTAGATGAACGAGTAGACGAAGACGAATGAGACGAAGACGAGTGGGACGAAGATGAATAGGATGAAGATGAATGAGACGAAGACGAGTGTGAGGAATGTTTTGAGCTTTTTGAGCTTTGTTGATGTTGAGTTCGACTGTAGGTTTTTGGCTTGGATGCGGGTTGAGAATGGGAAGAGGAAGTATGTCGATCGTGATACGATCGCAGCAGATCGCGAGCGTGATTAATTTCTTTCAACTTTTCTGCTGCTGATTGTAGCTGTTCTCGATCTTCTTGAGGAAAGCGATCGGGATGCCAAATCAAAGCTAATTTTTTATAGGCTTTGTTGATTTCTTGAAGAGATGCTCCTGGTTTTAGTCCCAAAAGTTGATAGCATTTCTCTAAATTTTTGCTCACCACATTACTGCTCACTATGGCAACATTCCTCTTAATTTATATTGTCAACTATCGATCGCCTAGCTAGGAAGTAGGGATTAGGGGGTAGGGGTTAGGGTGTAGAGGTGTGGGGTGTAGGGGTGTAGGGGAAAGTAATTAAGTAATGAGTAATAAGTTTTTTACTTCCTACAGAGAGGGCAATCCACTTGCGGTTGCCCCTACTTCCTACTTCCTACTTACCTTCTGCCTTCTTTAAATCCGACAAATTAGATCGCCAGCTTTTTGCGAAAAACGAATGTTCTCCCGATAATCTACAGGACAATCAATCACAGCAGGGACATCTTGAGCTAGAGCTTGTTTGAGAGTTGGAACTAATTCTGCTGCTGAGTTGACTCGATATCCTTTCAATCCCATGCTTTCAGCAAATTTGACAAAATCGGGATTGGTAAAATCAACAAAAGATGAATGACCAAATTGATTGATTTGTTTCCATTCAATCAAACCGTAACCATCATCATTGAATATGAGAGTGACAAAAGGAGTGCCTACACGCAATGCCGTTTCCAATTCCTGACAATTCATCATAAAACCGCCATCACCAGTAACAGCGACTACTTTTTTGTTGGGATGAACTAGCTTAGCCGCGATCGCACCAGGAATAGCAATGCCCATCGCTGCAAAACCATTGGAAATCAAACAAGTATTGGGGCGATCGCAATGATAATGACGCGCCATCCACATTTTATGCGCCCCAACATCAGAAATGACAATATCCTCAGCATCCATCACCTGACGCAGATCGTAAATAATCTTCTGCGGTTTGATCGGAAAGCCATCGTCGTCAGCATAGTCTTCGTATTCGGCGATAATTTCCCCACGTACTCTAGCAGCTAATGGTGAGGTTTTCCCCTGACGATCTGCTCGCTTCATTACTTCCATCAGCGAATCAGAAATATCTCCAACAATCTCGGCGATCGGAATATAACTACTATCGACTTCTGCTGGAGTCATCCCAATATGAACGATCGGAATTTCACCCTTGGGATTCCACCTCTTGGGAGAATATTCAATTAAATCGTAACCAACCGCAATCACTAAATCTGTTTCATCAAAAGCACAACTGATATAATCGCGCTGTTGTAGTCCTACTGCCCAAAGTGAGAGAGGATGGGTATAGGGAATAGCACCTTTCCCCATAAACGTATTGGCAACGGGAATATTTAGTTGAGTCGCAAATTCCGTTAAAGCTTCGCTCGCCTGGGCGCGAATTGCGCCATTTCCAGCTAGAATAATAGGAGTTTTTGCTTTAGAAATTGCTGCCGCAGCAGTATTGAGACTGCGATAGGAAGCATAGGTTTTTTCCTGTCCATCTTTTTTGAGAGGTTTGCCTTCTACTGGCATGGCAGCAATATTTTCGGGCAAGTCAATGTGAGTTGCACCTGGCTTTTCAGATTGGGCGAGCTTAAAGGCTTTGCGGACAATTTCTGGGGTATTACTCGGTCGCACGATTTGACTGTTCCATTTAGTCACAGGAGCAAACATAGCGACCAAATCGAGGTACTGGTGAGATTCGATATGCATTCGATCGGTACCTACTTGTCCCGTAATTGCAATTAGGGGCGCACCATCTAAATTAGCATCAGCAACTCCCGTCATTAGGTTAGTTGCACCAGGACCAAGTGTTGATAAACACACACCTGCCTTACCTGTCAAACGTCCGTAAACGTCAGCCATAAAAGCTGCACCTTGTTCGTGACGAGTAGTAATAAATTGAATTGACGAATCTCTTAATGCTTCGAGGATATGTAGATTTTCTTCCCCAGGAAGTCCAAAAACGTATTCTACTCCCTCATTTTCTAAGCACTGAACCAGTAGTGTAGCTGTGTTCAACTCTCCCATATCAATCTCCCCAGAGTGAATTGATGAGAACGACGCGCTCATCTTTAGAGAACTCAAATTTGCTTTTCTAATTTAATCTATAGTCGATCGATCGCCCTTAAATAAAATAAATCTAAATTAACTTAAGGATTTCCACCTAGGAGCCTTGTCTGCCATTATCAATTATCTTAAATAATCCTGCTGAAAGTTTTCACCAGCCCCAAGTCCCAGGTTCTCCTTTAAATGGTCCTACAATCTGGCTTGTAATCCAGCCACCATAAAAGTTGCCTGGTTGCGGTGTCACTAGTTCGCCGTTCACATAACAGGCATCCATTTTGCCTGGGTAAAAAGCAAGATAATCTTGAATAGGAGCAAAAGCTGATCTCGGTTGCGGATAAAACCAAGCTGCTTTGAGAACTTGTCGATCGCCTACAGTAATATTGTAATACCGAGCTAATCCTTTCCATTCACAAAAAGATTGTCCTTGAGCTAATTCCAAGTACTCCATTTGAATATCTTGGGGAGGAAGATAATAAACGGGAGGATGACTGGTTTCTAGGACTCTGTATGCCTTCTCAGTCTCAGCGATCGTAACTCCATTAAAAATAACTTGAATTTTTTGAGATACAGCTTCTAAGCGTGGCGGACGAGGATAGTCCCAAACTGATTCTTGTTTATTTTCCGTCGAGTTATTCATGGCTAAAATATTTGTCTAAGATAATTATTGACAACTTATCAAAAACTACGGAATTATGCCACGCGGTGGAAAAAGAGAAGGTGCGGGAGCGCCTAAGAAATATCAAGATTCGGTCGAGATTAGAATTCGCTGCAACCGAGAATTTAGAGAAGCCTTGGATAACTTTTTGAAGCAGCAGGGAATTAGCGATCGCAATGTTTGGCTGCAAAAATTGATTGAGGAAAAAATATCTTACAAGTAGCGATTAATTGTTTGTGCGCCAGTAGCAGGAGTAACTGTGACTAAATTTCCCAAAGGAATCATGCGATCGCTCTGGGAACGCACGTATAATTATTGTCCTACTACTGGCACGTCAAGCTTAATTTGAGGGATAAAAAATAGGTAATCTCTTCCTTGTCTGTCTTATCCTATCTTATACCCATCAATTATGGTTGACAGGCTACTACTCTTCTTCCTCTGCTGCTGCTTCACCACTGCTTAAAGCGAGAGCTTGAGGCTCTTTAACCTTAATAGTTAAATAACGAATTACCTCTTCACCCAGACGCATTGCTCTCTCAAGAGGTGCAACTTGTTTACCATCAGCTTGATAATTCATTTGAATATAAGTGCCATCCAAATGCTTTTTAATTGGATAAGCGAGTCTTCTTTTCCCACGATTTTGAATTTCTAGATTCTCTGCACCAGCCTCAACCAAGAAACTTTTGTACTTGTTGACAACCTCATCAACCTGTTCGTTGGTTAAATCTGGACGCAGAATGTACATCATTTCATAATTTTGACTCATGTGATTTATCTCCTTGTGGACAATAAGGCTTCTGCATAAGATTGAGATCTCAGATCTAAACAATAGTGTGTTAAATCTAACGATCGCTGAAGAAGCAAGGAATTACAATCGTATCACTACTTTCAACTCGATCGCTAGTGACCTAAGATAAAAAACGTCGAGATTAAAAAAATTTTTTCAGTCAATCGAGCTAGTTATTCAAGTTTTAACCTTCCAAATCTATGGCACAACGCTACGTCCGAGTCAAAACTAATACAGGACAAATCTATTACGGTTCGTTACTATTAAACCATAGCGTTCAAGTTTTTGATGCTCCACCTTGGCTAGGAGGACAACCAAGCGAAATCGAGCTAGAGCTAGAATCTTATCAGATACTTGCTCCCTGCGCTCCTTCTAAAATTATCGCTGTTGGTAAAAATTACGCCAATCACGCTGCGGAAATGGGAACAACCGTTCCCGATGAACCTTTACTCTTTCTCAAGCCTCCTACTACGGTTATTGCAGCGAATCAACCGATCTATTATCCCGTACAATCTCATCGAGTTGACTACGAAGGAGAATTAGCGCTAATAATAGGCGATCGCTGTCGCAACCTAACTCCAGAGCAAGCTAGAAATAAAATTTGGGGATATACGATCGCGAATGATGTAACTGCTCGTGATTTGCAACAAAAAGACGGTCAGTGGACTAGAGCTAAAGGTTTTGATAGTTTTTGTCCTCTTGGCCCCTGGATAGTCCGAGAATTGAGTTCTGGTGCCAGATTACAAACTTTTTTAAATGACGTTCTTAAACAATCAGCATCGGTTTCAGAAATGGTTTTCAACCCAGAAGAACTAGTGTCTTATATTTCTCAAATTATGACGCTGATGCCAGGAGACATCATTTTAACGGGAACTCCAGAAGGAATTGCTCCCGTTCAGATAGGCGATCGCATTCGCGTCGAGATTGAAGGGATTGGTTATTTAGAAAATCAAGTTGCAGAATCAGTCTAGACACTAGGGAACAGGTGACAGGAAAAAAACTCTTTTTTCTTTTTAATCCTGCTCTCAATTGTTAAATTGTCTGAGGATTGCAGCTTTTATCTCACTTGGGAGTAAGCTGCTTCTGAAATAGTAGGAATTTCTGCATAGCGTCCTAAAGCCGATTGACCGATACTGTAAAAACAAGCAGCCAAAGTTCCTAGGAATACAACGTTATAAAGAGTTCTCAACAAGAGGCTGTCTCCCAAAGATTGACTGAGTAGTTGTGGGATAAAGCCAACCAAAAAAATCAAGATATCAACCAAAATAGCTTGCATGGTGTTGAAACGAATAAAATGGCTCACTCTTTCGTTTCTCACTACGGCTAAAAATAAGACAAAGAATATAATTAGACTGGCAAAAGGACTAATGCTATATATGGCAATAAAGGGGATTAATGGAATTATTAGAAGCTTGAAAAATTCAAACTGATTAATTAAAAAATCACCGAATGGTAGAGCTGCTATTAAAGGTATAACATACACAAGTGCTGCAAAAAACCGATCTTTAAAATCCGTTGTACCTCGCCAGGTCATTACACCATCTCCTAGTAATTATTAGCAAAATTTAAATAGTTACATCCTTAACGATAGCGCAATTTAATCTCTCATAATATATTTATCCTTTTAGTCAACTTGAGCAATTTTAAATCCCATCTCACACTCATAAATTTCAGGTTGGCTTTGACCCGATTTTCCTAACAAATGACCACAACAGAGTTTTCCTTGTCGCCAACGAGGTAATCCCGCGCTATTGGCTAACAGACAACTGTGGCAAATTTGCTGTACTGAAATCACTTGCTCTTCTGTAAGAACGACTAACATAGCAGCCTCGTCTGTCGATCCCCAATCTTTATATCCTTATTTTAAGTCGAAATAATAGATATAGAAATAGATAACCTAACCCCTAGTCTCTAGTTCCTAATTTAACCGAGCAGCAGTCTTTCTTTGAGACATTTCTCTGACAATTAAGTAGGGATCTACGTAATTACCGTTGTATTTAAGACTCCAATGGAGATGAGGCCCCGTTGTATTACCCGTCATCCCAACTCTAGCAATTCTAGCGCCAACAGGAATTTGCTGTCCTTGTTGAATTTGAATACCGCCATCACTGTCAATCAAATAACGCCGACCGTCAGCAGTAGTTTGAACGTAGCCGATTAAATGACAATATATATGTTGCCAATTACCAGATTGAATCTTAATCGAAGTTCCACAACCAGTATCGTCTGAAACTTCTACTACTGTACCGTCCCACCAATTGCGAATGTAGCTACCAATAGGTGCAGCCATGTCTAAACCGCTATGAAATTGTTTTTGTCCAGTAATAGGAGAGATGCGATACCCGAATGGAGAAGTAAAGCCTTGAAAATTTTCGACTGGGAAAGATGCATACTTCCAAGTACTTGCAACTTCTAATTTTTGTTTTTGGGGAATATTTAATGCCTCAATTTTTGTTTGTCTTAGTCCTTCGCCAGCGTAGCTAAGAGCTATAAGCAAAAACAGTAATTTAAAACGATGCAATCTAAATCTAGGATTTGTTGCGGTTTGTCTTAACCAGAGAACGATCTTCATACTTTTATCGATTGCATTTTCTCAGACTAGTAATTTCAGCGATATATTAAATAAAATTCCCCGATCAAATTACCGAGAAAGCACTGAGACACTAATTGTTAAATAAATCAAAAAAACATCAAATAAAGGTAATATACTATTCAACAAATTTAGGAGCAACATTTAATTATGAACGATTATTAGCAATAATTGCGATTAAATGAGGATTTGCGGGCAAAATAGCCTCTTAAGTGTCGTTAATCATTAAAATACGCTATTTAAAAACATGTTAAATGAAATTATGCCGTTTCAAATTGACTTAGATACAGTTGCTATTGCAGGAACTTGTCTGTGGTCATTAGCTCTTTATTTGAGTTTATCTACCGCTAAAGATTGGTTTACCGAACAACTAGATCGATGGTTTAATTTTGCCGAGCGATCGCTCTATACTTCTGTTGAAGAATTTGAAAAAACCCGTCCTGCTAGAGAGTCACAAAATGCTTTTTATGCCTCAGTATTTAGCATCATTCCTTTTTTAGTAATCGGTGGCTTCTGCAACTGGGGTGTAGAGATAGGTTTAGGTCGTAGTTGGTCAATTAGCATGGGAGTTTTAGCTTGCATGGCTTGTGGAATCTACGAACTCGGACGTAGAGACTCTCAATCGAGAGAATAGTCACAGGGGGACGGGGAGAGGGGAAGAAGTAATGAGTAATGAGTAATGAGTAAAAAACTTTAGACTTTAGACTTTAATTTTCTTCTGCCCTCTGCCTTCTGCCTTATTTTTGCAATGAACCATGAACAATTAGCAATGAACCATTATTAAGTAGCTCTTTTCTGAAAACACGGAAAAGGGCTTTTTTATTTCCCTAATTATTTGCCAATAAACCAGTGTTCAAGATAAGCTTTTGATAAACTTATATCAAGAAAATATAAAGTAGTTTTTTTTGATAAAGACCAGAAAAAGCAGAAATAAAAATAATAACAACTTCGTGCAACAAAAAATCAAAAAATATATCAAAGCTGCCTTTTTGCAAGGCTTAAAGTTCTATTCACATTAACTTAAAAATCCGTAAATACACTTGCTTAGAAAAATAACTATTGCTAGTATTAATTCATCAAAACAAGCTCAATCAGAGCTAACAAAAATAAACAGAAATCAGAGAGAATATTATAATGGTTGCAAAAAACTTACCCACAAATTTACCCTCAGAATACATCACAGATAGCCCAGCTCGAGATGATATCCCCCAAGCAACAATAATCGGCACCAATGGAATTGATATTACTGGTAAAAATATTTTCAATACTATCGGTGATGATGTCATCGTTGGTTTAGACGGAAACGATAAAATCAAAGGCGATAAAGGTGACGATACCCTCAGAGGCAACAACGGTCACGACACTCTCGAAGGTGAAGAAGGAAATGATGTCCTCTTCGGCGATAGCGGTAACGACAAATTATATGGTGGCGAAGGTAATGACACTCTCTATGGTGGTACTGGTAACGACAAACTATATGGCGATCTAGGAAACGATCTTCTCTTAGGTGAAGCTGGTATCGACCTTCTTGAAGGTGGTAAAGGAAAAGATATCCTCTTCGGTGGCTTAGGTAACGATAAGGATAGCGTTGTCACCGTCAAACACAGACCAGTTCACATTGAAGGTGGTCTTTATGGTGGCGAAGGAAATGACATTGTTGTTGGTGGTCAAGGTGCTGACAGAATTATCGGTGGCGAAGGTGAAGATATCTTAGTTGGTGGTGATGCTAGCGTCAATAAAACTTTAAATCCTTGGACTCATGTAGAAACCACTGAAGTTATCGTTGGTAAATATTCCGATAAATCTAGAGACGTGTTTGTCTTTTCTTGCGAAGATAGCTTTGAAGGTCCTGTTCAAGAATACTACAAAGAAACAGATCCACTTTCTGGTACTGTCACCGAGCATATTAAGTACAGACCTAGCTATGACACCATCAAAGACTTTGATGTTAAAAACGATGTCATTGAATTGAAATTTGACTTCAGTGAAGCCTTTATGAAATTAGGTGCTGACGATAAGTATCGTTACTTCAAGGATGCGATGATCTCTTCTACTGCTGTCAACGAACATGGCGAAGCTCAGTCTGCTTTCTTCTCTAAAGGTGGTAACACCTACATTGGTGCTGCTCCTGAGCTTGGTTTAGGTGGTCACTTAGGTTCTTTAACTGGTGGTGCTAAACTAAACGAAAGCTTTATCGTTCTCGAAAATGTCAATATTGAAGATTTAGGTCAAGCTAACTTCTGCTTTGTTGATTGCGAACCCCGTCATCCTAATACCTGGGGCTAAGTTGATCCTTTTACTTTAGTTTAATCTGGTTTTTCCCCTGAATTCTCCAAGAATTTAGGGGTTTTTCTTTAGCTGGTTTTTAAAGTTAAGTTCAAAAATATTTAAAATTACTGTGAATTTAACCAATCAAAAATCTATCTCGATCGCTTTTTAAGCCTTAGTGGATAAAACAAAAATGTTATTTACCTATTTTTTAAAAATCAATTCTGTTCTGGTCGATTAAATCTATTATTGTTAGCATCATTTTAGTAAAAAAACTTTATTTACTGCCTGCTATCCCTGATTTATATGGTTTCCAATTTACTAATTACCGATCCGAGTCAAATCGATTTTCCTCAACTATTTTTAATAGGAACAAATGGAAACGATCGCGGACTTTCTGTTGACTTTCCTGCCTTAATTGGTGGAGAAGGTGCTGATATAATCGCAGGTTTAGATGGTCACGATTTATTATTAGGTGGTAAAGGAAACGATACGCTTAGAGGCGGTAGTGACAAAGACACCCTCATGGGCGAAGAAGGGGACGATCTGTTGTTTGGTGATACGGGTAGAGATTGGTTGGAAGGCGGATCTGGTAACGATATTCTGGACGGAGGCATTAATGATGACACCCTTAAAGGTGGATTGGGTTTCGATACTCTGTTTGGCGGCAAAGGAAATGATAGTCTTGAGGGAAACGAAAACAAAGATTTACTTTTTGGTCAATCAGGTAATGATACTCTCGATGGCGGTCAAGGTAACGATATTTTAGTTGGTGGTTTAGGCAGTGATAGCCTCATTGGTGGTCTTGGTAATGATACTTTAATTGGCGGTAATGCCAAGTTCGATCCTATTACTGGTATGCCTAGTGCTGATGGTTTCGATCTCGATCGCGATGTCTTTGTTTTCTCTAGTATCGACTCGTTAAAAAAACCCAGCTTAAAAACTACCAAAACTAGAGATAGTTTTGGCAATGTGATTAGCGAGACTACCACCAAGGTATTAAATTTTGATGAGATCCAGGGCTTTGATGTTAAAAACGATATCATCGAATTAAGATTTAATTTTAGCGATACTTTTATGAACTCAGAAAGTCAATACAGTG
>CAZJTL010000126.1:0-15699 GCA_964548905.1 uncultured bacterium
CAAAGCTTAGCTGAAGGCGCTGCTAATGCAGTTTACCAAAAGTTTCCCTACACTACCTCCCTACCAGGCAACAACTATGCTTCTGATGCTCGCGGTAAAGCCAAGTGCTTGCGCGACATTGGCTACTATGTGCGAATCATTCAATATTGTCTGATTGCTGGAGGTACCGGACCTGCTGATGAATATCTGTTGGCAGGTTTGTCTGAAATGCACAGCAGCTTTGAATTGGTTCCCAGTTGGTATGCTGAAGCGCTCAAGTACATCAAGGCTAACCATGGCTTAACCGGGGATCCAGGACTTGAAATCAATTCCTATATCGACTACATCATCAACGCACTTTAAATTGTGTGCTTTGCTCGGAAAGAGCGGTAGATCTCATCGATGCGGTAGCTTTGTCGATCGTTCCGAGCAACTTTATAAGCAGTGAAATTAAAAATACGTAAAAAAATCGTTTATAGATGATTTGCCTGGGGGAAAAAACATGGCTAGCTTACAAGAGTCAGCAAGATTGGGGATTAAACCCTTTGAGGAAGCAGAACCCGTTGAATTGCGAGCCAATTGGACTCAAGATGAAGTTCAAGCGGTGATTTCGGCAGCCTACCGACAGGTGCTAGGCAATGAGCATCTGATGAAGAGAGAGCGATTAGTGGGGGCTGAGTCACTTTTGGTGCAGGGCGTGATTACGGTACGAGATTTTATTCGAGCGATCGCGCAATCAGAACTTTATCGCAAGAAGTTTTTATATCCCAACTTCCATGTTCGCTTTATTGAGTTGAACCATAAGCATCTTCTAGGACGCGCACCCTACGATCAAGCTGAGATTGCCTATCATTTGGATCTGTTTGTCTCGCAGGGATATGAAGCTGAGATTAACTCTTACCTCAGCTCGGTAGAATATGAAAATAGTTTTGGGGATAACATTGTTCCCTATCATCGAGATTTTGCAGTCGATCGCCCAGGACAACGAGCGATCGGCTTTAGCCGTTTGTTACACCTCTATCGCGGCTATGCTAACAGCGATCGCGCACAGGGTCAAAAACAGCCTCGATTAACCTGGGAAGTAGCCAGAAATTCGTCAACCCCAATCGATGCTCCTTCTCCTGCTGCACTCTCTGGTAGTTTGGGTGGTTCTCGTGGGGATGTCTATCGACTGCGGATCATGCGATCGGTATCTCCCAATTTACCAGTTGTAAGACAGATTACGACTGAACTACTGGTTCCCTACGACCAATTAACGACTAAGCTCCAACAGTTAAATCGTTCTGGCACTAAGGTAGTCGGTATTACTGCTGTCTAGATATGGCGAACGGGGGGAATTAGCAAGGTCAGGAGGTTTTAACTGATTGCCGATCCCCCTTTTGCGATCTAAGCGATCCATTTTTAGTCATTTTATTACAAATTTATTGAAGGAGAATTTTAGGTGGCTATTACAACAGCAGCATCTCGTCTGGGAACATCGCCATTTAGTGATGCTTCTCCAGTAGAATTGCGTCCCAATGCGACTGCGGGAGATATTGAAGCAGTAATACTTGCTGTTTATCAGCAAGTATTAGGTAATCCTCATCTTCTGAAGTCAGAACGTCTTGTTATTTCTGAGTCGTTGTTGCGCGATCGCAAGATTACGGTGCAGGAATTTGTTCGTCAAGTTGCTAAATCAACTCTGTACAAGGAGAAATTTTTCCACAACAATTTCCAAAGTCGGGCGATCGAGCATAACTTTAAGCACCTTCTAGGACGCGCACCCTATGACCAGTCGGAAATCACAGAGCATTTGAATCTGTATCAATCTAAAGGGTTCGATGCGGACATTGACTCCTACATTGATTCTCCCGAATATCAGACAAACTTTGGTGAAAATATTGTACCTTGCTACCGAGACTTGGTAACTACAGGTGCTGGTCAGAGAGCAGTTGGATTTCCCCGTCTACTACAGCTTTATCGGGGCTATGCCAGTAGCGATCGGGCGCAATTGATTGGCAAAGCTCCTCGCTTGGTTAAGGATCTAGCTCGTAATACAGCTTCTGCGGTAGTACCTCCTTCAGGTGGTGCAGGGGGCTTTGCTTTCCTACCTGCACTCAAAGGCGATGCATCTTTCAGTGCTTTTGGTGGCTCAAAAGCGTTTGGATCTGGTCGATTCTTCCGAGTTGAAGTTGCAGGAATTAGTGGTCCAGGTTATCCTAAAGTCCGCCGAGTCAACAAAGCTGTGGTTATTCCCTATGAAGAGCTGACCCCTCATATGCAGAGAGTTCAGCGTCAGGGCGGTAAGATTGCTAGTATTACTCCACTTTAGTGGAAGAAGGCAGAAGGCAGAAGGCAGAAGGACGGCGGGTAAACAAATCTGAGGTTTCCTCAGATTTTCCCGCCTCCAGAAGGCAGGAGGCAGGAGGCAGAAGGCAGGAGGAAAGTAGGAAGTTTTTTACTCATTACTCATTACTTCTCCTTGTCCTCCTCCGCTCCCTCCGCTTCCCCTGCTCCCTTAGAGATCGCCACTATCAAAAGGTTCTGGATCCCCGCTCCAATTGAAATCGCTGATATTGAAACTAATTGAACCAATTTCTAGAACTGGATTGTAGCGTAAAACTACCTTATGAGTGCGACGACTATACTCAAGAATGTAATCGGTACTAATCTCGTCTTTATCGTCTAAATTCCAGGCTGTTTGGATGCCAACACGAATGGGACCATAAATTTGTTGGATAATACCAACAGAAAGGGTTTTCTCATCAACAAAGCGATCGAACCTAAAAGGCGATCGCTTGCCCACAATACCTTGAGAATATTCGATTCTAAACCCTGTATAGTCCAAATAAGAGCGAGAAAAATGACCGAATTGTCCTTCGATTCCGAATTTACCACGGATAAATTGTTGTGTATCTCCGTTGCTGTACCAACTACTTGTGCCATCAATACCAGCAATTAATTGAATGTAAGGAAGTACGGGTGTAGCAGTGTAACGCAATCCCTCATCTTTAGTTGCTGGCAAAGCTTTGCCTTCCCAAAGGGGAAAGTCTCGATTTAAAGAAGCAGAAGCAAGATAGCGAGTGAGATTGATGCGATCGTCGTTGCGATCTATGCTTAGTAATCTTTCACGGTCTGTTTCGGCATTAATATTTTGAATAGAGCCGAGAAAGTTTAGTCTAACTCCCGTATCTGCGATCGCCAGTTCTGGTGATTTTAATTCTACCCCAAGCCGACTGCGTACCCTTTGAAAACCCAAAGAACCATTGAAGAGACGTTCGCGATAACCGTATTCTAGCTTGAGGTCGAATGGTCGATTTAAATCGCCTAATTTTCGAGCTAGGGTTACTTTCCCTTTAATATTTTCCTCAAAGTTATCAAAACCAAAAATACTAGCTCTGACTAAAAAATTAGTTCTTGGATCTACAACTGCACTAAAATTGGTGTCTAACCCAAATACCGAAGCACCTAAAATATCTCCATTACCTGAGAGAACTCTTTGTAAGTAGTATTGGGGTTTGAATTTTAAAGATACTACATCGTTATCGATAACTCTAAAGTTGCGTTCGATAAATAAACCGCCACGCTCATCCCCGTCAAAAGCAAATCGAAATAAACCTGGTTGTTGTGGTCGTCGATCGAAAGTAAAATCGTTAGCAAATAACAGGGGAACTCTAGCTTTTTGGTCGAGAACAATGCGCGAACCTTTGGTTTTTAAGCGATTGGCTTGAGGGGTAGTTTGTTGTAGTGTAGCTGCATCCGCTCTAACTTCTAATTCTGGTGGGGAAAAAGGGTCATTGGTGACTCTAATTTTGCTTGCTCTCCAATTATCGCCATCAAAATCTAACTTATCTGCTTGAAAGCGCAGTCGGTTGACAATTCCTCCTGCACCTGGGTTATCAACTCCACCCCTCCCCGATAGCAGATTAAAATCTCTTTTGCTACCAGCAACAAATTGATATCCTTCTGAGGTTGTTATTCGCTGTAGTGGTTGGTTGGCACTGAGACGATCGCTCAAACTCTGTCCAGGAATAATTCCTGAACTTTCGCTCACGGGAGCGCTAGGAGTGGTATCTTCAGTAAGGGAAGGTTGGTACACTTCGCCATTAGCCTCAGTCACCGTACCTCGATCTTGGACAAAATAATACTCAAAGCGTTCGCCTCTAAGTACCTGTTCTCCTCGTTTGAGAACGACTTTCCCCTGGGCTACAGCAATACGATCGACTAAGTTAATTTGCAAGCGATCGGCTGTGAGGACAGCTTGAGCAAATCTCATCACCACATTACCTTTAGCGGTAATTACTTGTTGGCGATCGTCATACTCTTGCTGGTTAGCAACTACTTCAACTAAGTCAACTTTTTCGACATTAGCAGGTTGATTCGGCTGTACTGGTCGATTTTCTTGGCGATCGCCTAAAGGAAGCTGAAATTCTCTCTTCTCACCCTGTCGTTCTTGAGTAATCAAATGAGTCGCTTCGGTTTGCTCCAAGCGCAATCCTAGATTGTCAAAACTTCCTGGGCTTGTTGATGACTGACTTTTTAATGTAGCCAATCGTCGCTGTGCAACTAGAACAGATGTTTCTAGTTTGGCAGTATTGACAAAAGCCTTCCTGCTCCCTGGTCGAGGCGCGTAATCTGAGGTTTCCTCAGATTCTTGAGCGCCGTCCTGCTCCCTGCTCCCTGTTAAAAAATTAACCAGTGCAGGAGGGTCGGGCGGAGGCAAATGTAAAGTCATGGAAATAACTCCTCAGTGACAACCAAAGCACACCCGACGATAGCACAAACTCAAAAAAATTGGGGCATAATTTAGCTTGCCCCTTCAAGTGCCTAAGATTCGGCGATCGCCTTGCTTGTTTATTCCAAATCCTTACGACCTGGGTTACGGATAGGATCGCTGGAGAGGAAACCAAAAACAAATAAAGAGATAAAAAAGGCGACTACGATATAAACGACGATTTTTAGAGTTAACATCTTATGTTCTCCTGTGGCATGAAAAAGATTTTAAAATCATGGCTATAGCACTCTATCATACCTGTTAAAGAACCTCGATTTACCTTTAATCGATCGCTGAATTTGGAGTTTTTAAGATAGCTTATAAATGAGTTATAGCAATTTAGTCCTATCCCTATGAACAATGAACAATTAACTTACTAGTTGCTCAGTTTAGACAAAGCCAGTAAAGCTACTTCAGTTGCTTCTTTAATAAAATCTAGATAGTTATCAGCAAAAGTATTCTCATGTCTGTTGGCGATCGTCGGACAAATTACCCCTGCACGATAGCCGCAACCACCAGCAAAATGAAGCAAGAAACTAGCTTCCATTTCCATATTCTCAAAACGATTATTAGGAATGCCACTATCTAGTGTGGCAAAAATGGTATCAAGATCTTTAATCGTAGGTACTATTCTGGCGATATCTCTTCCCTGATTGGCAAAAAAACCGCTATTAGAAACAGTAATACCAACGCGGTAATCAATACCTAAATTGTCTGCTGCATCGATTAAGGCTTGAATTACTTCGGGAGAGGCTTTACTGGCATAAGGGGAAATTCTGCCAAAAAATCGCGATGATAAAGGCGTATTAATCGCGATCGCCTCTTTTACTTTCTTTTCCAAACGATAACAATATTCGTCTGGTAAAGCTGCTTCGTAAAATAATCCCGTATTATCCATGCCGATCGCGTAACTAGAGATAATGGAAGTTCCTAAAGCAATATTGGCTTGTAAACTTCCTGAAGTACCAACTCGAATTAAATTTAGACCAGAATATTCTGATTTACGGCTTTTGGCTGTTAGATTAATTTCGTTGAGAGCAAATATTTCTTGAAGTACGATTTCTAGAGAAGGAGTTCCCATTCCAGAGGTAATAATCGAAACTCCGATCCCAGTTGTTTTAACTTTTCCCGTAATCGATCGCAAACCTCGATGCTGAAGATCGACTTTAATGTCAATTAAATAGTTTTCAGCAATCCAAGGAACTCGATCTGGATCCCCAACCAAAAGAATATTGGGTGCTAGTTCAGATGGAAGTAAGTTGAGATGATAAATTCTACCTTCTGAAGTTACAGGTAAGTCCGATGCATTATATGCATAGTAATCCGATCTGGGCATAAGCAATCGACGATCGTACAACTCTTCTTTTTTAACAGAGAGTTTGCCAAATTAGGTTTACTTTCGATCATCCGAAGCTATTAGTCTGTCCAAATTGAGATAGGTTCGTAGTCAACCCTTAAGGGTTCACTACAAACAAGTTCGATCCCTCACTTTAAAGTTGACAGAATACTATGGCGATCGCCTGCCTTACCTCGATCGGCAAATAAATAATTGGCGTTGCTGAATCAGAGTATGATAACCAGAAGTCCTCAGTTGTAGGGGCAATCCTTTATGGTTGCCCTCTTAGCCCTTTATGGTTGCCCTCTTAGCCGTCAGCAGCTAGCTGAAAGCTGAAAGCTGATAGCTAATAGCTACGAACATATTACGCTTCAGTTTGATACATCAAATCAGCAACGCCAAATAATTAAGCTGGCACCATCTTGGCTAACATTGCTTCGCCAGTCAAGCTAAAAGGTCGTATTTCAGTAATTTTGACCTGAATTAACTTCCCTTTCATTTCGTTAAGATCGCCTGCAAAGAAAGTAAGACGATTACCTCTAGTTCTTCCCATCACTTGAGTAAGATCTTTGGGATTTTGGGCTTCTACTAGTACCTCTTCAATTCTGCCTTGATAGCGCAACGATCGCTCTTGTGCTTTTTGAGAGACTAGGTGATTTAATCTCTGCAAACGATCGCTTTTTACCTCTTCGCTTAATTGATTCTCCCATAAAGCTGCTGGTGTACCTGGACGAGGAGAGTAAGCAGCCGTATTCAACAGATCGAAACTAATATCATCCACTAATTTGAGGGTATTTTCAAATTGTTCTTCTGTCTCACCTGGAAATCCAACGATCGCGTCGGCACTAATTGCCGCATCAGGCATATATTCGCGAATTTTCTCAATAATCTGACGATATTTTTGGTTAGTATATCCCCTCGACATGGCTTTAAGAATGTCATTATCTCCCGATTGGAAGGGAATATGGAAATGTTCGCATACCTTGGGTAATTCGTAACAAGCTTTAATCAGCCTTTCGGTAAAGTAGCGGGGGTGACTCGTAGCAAAGCGAATGCGATCGATTCCAGGCACGTCATGGATATAGTAAAGTAAATCTGTCAGAGTATGCTTGTGCCTGCCTTCTGGAGTACTACCTGGTAAATCTCGTCCGTAGGCATCAATATTTTGTCCTAGTAGGGTAATTTCTTGATATCCCTGTCTACTTAAGGCTTCGATTTCTGCTTTAATTGCCTCTGGAGTCCGAGATTGTTCGACACCGCGTACATTAGGCACAACACAATAGGTACAGCGTTCGTTGCAACCGTAAATTACATTCACCCAAGCTGTCACCTGACTATCGCGACGGGGTTTAGTAATATCTTCAGCGATATTAACTTCTTCTGTAGCAACTACTTGATTGCCAGCGAAAACTTCTTCTAGTAAGTCTTCTAGGCGATTAGCATGTTGCGGTCCCATCACCAAATCTAGTTCGGGTACGCGGCGTAATAGCTGTTCTCCTTCCTGTTGAGCGACGCAACCAGCGACAATTAGAGTTAGAT
Source organism: uncultured bacterium (assembly GCA_964548905.1). GTDB lineage: Bacteria > Cyanobacteriota > Cyanobacteriia > Cyanobacteriales > Xenococcaceae > CAZJTL01. Next base: position 7,608 of record CAZJTL010000126.1, read on the forward strand.
CTGGTTGTTGATGTTTGCGTTTTGCCTGTCTGCCTAGATAAGAATAGACTTTTTGTTCGGCGTTATCGCGGATGGTACAAGTATTATAGAGAATTACATCAGCACTATTAGGGTCTTCTGACCATTGAAAACCCATATGTTCGAGGATGCCAGCCATCCTTTCGGAATCGGCTTTATTCATCTGGCAACCAAAAGTAACAATGTGATAGTGACGAGACGCTCTCATGTAGATAACGGACGAATTAAGATCGAGATATATTATTATAAGTTTTTTTGCGCGTCCTTAGTATCCGTCTGCTCCAGAGCAACTACAAGAAATTAGGGCAACCACAAGGGATTGCCCCTACACCAGGGCAACCACAAGGGATTGCCCCTACTGATAATTAAAATTAATCATGAGTCCTAGCCAAGATCGAGATCAAACTCATCCTCTAGAAAAGAGCGATCGCCAGATTATCAATCAACTTTTACAAGAAGAACCTAGCGATCGTAATTTAGCCGAATTAGCTCGTTTACGGATTCGCTATCAAGGTTTCCCAGGTGCAAGAGATATGCAACAAGATTTAGAATCAATTTTGAACCGATGGCAATTGACTGAGGAGCAACTTTACCAGAAAACTCGTCAAATTCATCACCAAAATCCAGTTTACAAAACTCGTAATGAGAATAAGGATCGGCAAGATTGGAGTTAAGCAAATTAGCTGGTATGCAGCTTAAACAGGCATACCCAAAATATCTTCAATCTTGGGCATCTTCTCCAAGGGAATTACTCTTCCTTCATCTTCAAAATTCTCAATCTCATTAAAATTGAGATAGCGATACAAATCGCCTGCAAAGGGATCGATCTTTTCTTTGACAATCTCCATATACTCTTCAATGGTAGGAATACGACCTAAAAGCGCACAAACCGCCGCCAATTCTGCCGAACCTAAATAAACTAGCGCACCTTTACCCATGCGATTGTTGAAGTTGCGAGTGGAAGTAGAGAATACAGTAGCATTATCTTCTACTCTTGCTTGATTCCCCATGCACAGAGAACATCCAGGCATTTCCGTCTTTGCACCAGCAGCGCCAAAGACACTGTATACACCTTCCGCACGTAATTGCGCTTCATCCATGCGAGTAGGCGGACAAATCCACAAACGTACTTTAGTATGACCAGCACCTTCTAAGATTTTAGCAGCAGCCCGATAATGACCGATATTGGTCATGCAAGAACCAATAAAAACTTCATCCACGCGATCGCCTGCACATTCAGACATTAATTTCACGTTATCGGGATCATTTGGTGCAGCAACGATCGGTTCTTTAATTTCGTCTAAATTTACTTCAATGATATCTGCATATTCGGCATCAGCATCAGCAGACATTAACTGAGGGCTAGCTAACCATTCTTCCATTTTGGCAATACGGCGCAACAGAGTACGCGCATCTTGATATCCTCTGGCAATCATGTTTTTCATCAACACGATATTAGAACGAAGATATTCAGCTACGGTTGACTCACTCAGTTTAATCGTACAACCAGAACAAGAACGTTCGGCGGTAGCGTCGGTTAGTTCAAATGCTTGTTCTACTTTGAGATCGGGTAAACCTTCCATTTCCATAATCCGTCCAGAGAAAACGTTTTGTTTGTTCTCTTTAGCAGCGGTTAGTTTCCCTTGTTGCATGGCTACCCAAGGAATTGCATTAACGATATCCCGCAGAGTCACACCTGGCTGCAATTTCCCAGTAAAGCGGACTAATACCGATTCTGGCATATCTAGAGGCATAACTCCTAAAGCAGCCGCAAACGCTACCAAACCCGAACCTGCGGGGAAGGAAATACCCAAGGGGAAACGAGTATGAGAATCGCCACCAGTACCAACTGTATCGGGTAGCAGCATCCGATTTAACCAAGAGTGAATGATACCATCACCAGGACGTAAAGCTACTCCACCTCGTTGAGAAAAGAAGTCTGGTAACTCTTTATGAGTTTTAATATCGACTGGTTTGGGATAGGCGGCGGTATGACAGAAGGTTTGTAGGGTTAAATCGGCGCTAAAACCAAGACAGGCAAGCTCTTTAAGTTCATCTCTAGTCATCGGTCCCGTGGTATCCTGAGAACCAACGGTAGTCATGTGAGGTTCGCAAGAAGTACCAGGACGAACACCAGCTACACCACAAGCTTTACCAACCATTTTCTGTGCCAGAGTGAATCCTTTTCCTGTATCTGCTGGCATGGTGGGACGGGTAAATAAGGGACTTGGTTCTAATCCTACTGCTTGACGGGCTTTATCGGTTAATGCCCTGCCAATTAGTAAGGGAATACGTCCACCCGCACGAACTTCATCTAGAATAGTATCTGGTTTGAGAGTGAAAGTAGAAATTATTTCCCTTGCTGCGTTAGCGATCTCGCCTTGGTAGGGATAGATGGTAATTACATCCCCAGTTTCCATCTTGCTAACATCGCATTCGATCGGTAATGCACCAGAATCTTCAGCAGTGTTGAAGAAAATAGGGGCTATCTTACCACCTAAAATATATCCTGCCGATCGCTTGTTGGGAACGAAGGGAATATCTTCACCAATATGCCAGAGTAGAGAGTTAATCGCTGATTTACGAGAAGAACCAGTACCGACTACATCACCAACATAAACGAGAGGATATCCTTTTTGTTTGAGTTGGGCGATCGTATCTAATGCGCCTGGCATTCTCGACTCTAGCATCGCTAAAGCATGAAGAGGGATATCGGGACGAGTAGTAGCGTGAGGTGCAGGAGATAAATCGTCTGTGTTGGTTTCTCCTGGTACTTTAAAAACAGTAACTTTAATTTCTTTGGCTAACTTGGGACGATTAATAAACCATTCGCCATTCACCCAAGAATCTAATACTTGTTTGGCATAGGGATTGATATCGGCTAAAGCGACGACATCGTTGAAAGCATCAAATACTAATAGGGTTTTACTCAGTGCAACGGCGGCGGCGCTAGCTAGATTAGTATCGGTAGACTTGAGGAATTCAATTAAAGAATGAACGTTGTAACCACCTACCATCGTTCCCAACAAGTCGATCGCGCCTTGAGGAGATATTAAAGGCGATTTAATTTCACCTTTGGCAATAGCAGTTAAAAATCCTGCTTTAACGTATGCTGCTTCGTCTACACCAGGAGGAACGCGATCGCGCAGAAGTGTAATTAATTGCCCTTCTTCTCCTGCGATCGGGTTTTTTAATAACTCACACAGTTCGGAGGTTTGTTGGGCGTTTAGAGGTAGGGGGGGAATCCCCATAGCCTCTCTTTCGGCTGCGTGTTGACGATATTGTTCTAGCATTACTTGTGTTTCCTCTAGTCTCTTGCAAATCGATATAAAGCCAATTTAGGTTTTTGAAAAGAAGGGAAATCTTTTTATACCATATTTTGTCTGGCTCGATCTCAATGTCTCAATCTGATTGAATAGCGCTCTACTCTACTATTCTGACAAAAAAGTTCTTCGTAAGTTAAGCAGTGCTAATAGAAATCTAAATTTTTCATAACAATTAAGCAATTAAGATTCTGGGTGGATTATAAACGATTTGCTCATTGCTCATTGCTCATTGCTCATTGCTCATTGCTCATTGCTCATTGCTGATGACTAATGGTTGATTGCAAAAGAAAGGAAACAGGGAAATCAAAAGTAAGCTGCTGATAGCTGATAGCTGATAGCTATTAATTTTTCTTAATCAAAACCAGTTTTTTTTAAATAAAAATGTAGTAACTAAACTATTTACCTGCAATGATAGGAAAATTAAATAGTAAGCATAGATATTAAGCAGTGCTTTTCGCCTTCTCTAGGCAAAGAAATAAGAAAAATAAATAACAAATAACACACAACAAACAACTAATAACCAATAACAAATTATGAAAGTTCGCTTAGAAAGTAAACATGAATCTTGTCCCGATCGATTGCAATGTTTAGTATGCGATCGCGTATTTCCTGCTAATAAAATTAGAACGTTGGTATATAACGATCGAGGATTATTACAAGGTGATATTTGCCCCGATTGTCTACAGCTTAAGCCTGACAGAATCAAGTATAAATTGAGAGAAAAAGCATTAATAACGCTTACTCACAACTATCAGAAAAATTCTCAAAAAACATCGATAAAACCACAAGCAATGGAGTTGCTAGCTTTATCTCAAGAAAGAATTAAATTGCCTAATTTCTGGCAATGGTTAATTAAGAAAATGTCGATTGCCTCTGAGGAATATCAAGAAATTGAAGCAGCTAGACTGGGTTTAACGCAATGTAGTTGTCAACAGCGATCGGAATTAGAACGGCTTTTTGAGAAGGAAATTTAAATACAGCAATCCTAAGCTGACTGATGAAAATATGTACAGGAATTACATACAATCTAGAAAAGTTTTCCGAGCCAGTTGTTGCAGATGGAGTGATTTATGTTAGCTGTAGTCTAACACCGAATTCTTACTCTCGTTGCAAAAAACTGGGATGCTCCCCCTTAAGGGTTCACTACAAGCAGATGGTATAGCAATTCTCGGTTGAGTGAGATGCACCTTGTAGTAGATAGGGAGCAGGCAGCAGATAATAAGAATTTTGCTTTGTACCTCATCTATTTGAGATAAGAATTAGCTGAAAACAGATAATTTTTAAATCTTTCTCGTAATTGCTCGATAGTAAGATTCTGAGTCCAATACTCTACCAAAGCATGACCAAACGCCCAGGCATTGCGATCGGGACTAGCAGAATTTTCCAATAATAGCGACCATAAAGATAATAGATCGAAAGCGATCGCCTCATCTGTATTCAATAAAGAATATAACTCGTATGCCATCTGTAACTTACCAATCACGATCGGTAACTGTTCTACAGGAATTTGTTCGGCGAGAAGATAGGCTAAAGTTGGTTGTCCAGTAGAAAGAGTAGAGATAAACTGAAGTAAGGGACTTTTGAGTAGGGCGGTTAATCCTTGTGTAGTTGCCATTTGCAAGGTGTAGCGATCGATGATCTTAGCAGCAGCGACAGTACGGGTTTCCAAATTTCTCAAAAAGCGGGCGAGACGAAGCTGTTTGGCAGGAGCGATCGCGTCTAATAATGCTAGAGAAAGCAGATCTGTCCCCCAAGCAGTTCGATTAGTGTTGAGATCGGCTGTTACGATCGGTAAAATCTTGTCGCAAAAATCGCCTAAAAGTTGGGAACGATAGGCAGTAGCTTCGCGAATGGCGATTTCTTTAGGGCGATCGCCAAATTGCCAATCATAGGGAGGCTGCCATTCACGGATCGGGCGCAGGCGATCGACTTGAGTGACAATAGCAATTGCAGGCAAATCTTCAATATCCGTTTTAATTTCCTTGAGAAAATCGACATCCATTTGTAAGGCTGGATCGAGTGCGGGGGTGACGAGAAGTAACAAATCGGCATTGGTAGCATAGTCTAGTACTTGTTCCCTAAGATCCTCTCGCTTTACCTGTTCGTAACCTGGTGTATCCCAAAGCGTAAGAGTCTCTCCAGCTTGAGTTTGCCATTGATAATTTTGAATTTTGTCAGTACTGGGTAAAACATCAACTTTCGCTAGTTCTGCTTGAAATAAAGTATTAATTAAACTGCTTTTTCCTGCACCTGTGCGCCCTACTAACAAAATATTGACAGGTTTTTGGGAGATTATTTCAGGAGATTCGGCACGTTCGAGAATTTCCCGCAGTGTTTGAGTTTGGGTTTGAAGCTTAGGAGAAACAGATTTCAGCTTAGGAGCTAGTGTAGGAGTAGCCATCCCACTATAGAGTGCGATCGCCTGTCGGGATAGGTTCCTCAACGCTGCTTCTCGTAATAATTGACTTAAATTTACTAATAATTCCTGATTTGCTCGATTGCCGTAACTTTTGCTCACTCTCCCTGCTAATGCCGCCGCAGGATTGAGAAGCCATTGCGCCCAACCCCATGCTTGCCAGAGTTTTCTGGCGGAAGGTTCTAACTTTTGGTAAACTTCATAAGCTTGATAGGCTTGTCCGATCGATACTTGATTGAGAGCAGGAGATAGTTTTTGCATCCACACATCGAGATCGTCTACCGTCCCTCGAATTAATCCGTATGCTTGGGGAATATAGATATTGAGCAAGGGATATTTGACTTCTGGATTGTAAATGTGAGCGATCGCCAGGACAAGTTCCTGACATCTTTGCCAAAATGTTTGCCAATCTTCCCAAATCAGGCGATCGCTTTGGGTTTTATTGAGAATTAACTCCAGTGCTGCTTCCGCTCGATCGCTGCTGTCTCCTTCTACTGGTAGCACAGGCATAGTTTCTGTAGCAGTTTCGAGTTCTTTACTCACTTCTGCGATCGCTGCTTCTACTTGCTCCAACTGGGATCGCGTCCATCTTACCAACAACCAACGCCAAGCAACAAAAACAAGCGTAAATACACCCCAGATCCAATTAATGCCCCATTGATGTATTTGCCTTCCTGCTGCTAGCAACACAAACATGACGATCGCCGCGATCGGTATGATTAAGACTATCCATTGCCAAGGCTTTAAGCGCAGCATTGCTATCTTTTTCCTCTACCACTTGTTTTAAATATATCTTTTGCTATCCTTACTTTGAACTAGGTGCCGATCGCTTTCAGCGTCCGTATTTCATAAAAATAGCTAAAGTCCCTGTATGAATACTAGAGAATCAATCGCCTGAAACTAACTTCTGTTTATGTCGATAGACGATCCTCTGGGAACTTTCTATTTCAATATCGAGATTCAACTTTGTTAATTCTATTTCAATTAATTCCGATCGTTGCGCTGGCTTTTTATGTTGCTTGGAATTTGGGGGCTAATGATGTCGCCAATGCGATGGGAACTTCTGTAGGTTCAAAAGCAATTACCCTCAAACAAGCACTAATTGTTGCTGGTATTCTTGAATTTACTGGGGCGGTAATTTTTGGTCGAGGAGTTTCTGCTACTCTAGCAACTGAGGTGGCGAATCCAGAATTGTTTGCCAATCAGCCTCAGTTATTAGTTTTGGGAATGGTTTCCGTGTTGTTAGCTGGTGGCTTGTGGCTACAAATCGCTACTAGTCGAGGTTTACCTGTATCATCTTCTCATGCAGTTGTCGGCGCGATCGCTGGTTTTAGTTGGGTAGCGATCGGACAATCGGCGATCGACTGGCATAATATTGGTTTAATTTCCCTTGCTTGGTTGGTTACTCCTGTAATTAGTGGTGCGATCGCTGCCTTATTTTACAATTTGCTCAAAATTGGTATTCTCGATCGCTCAGATCCTCTGCAAAGATTACAAGAATGGATTCCTTGGTTGAGTTCGCTTCTGTTTGCTGTTTTTGGAGTTATTGTTTTTCCGACTCTGTTTCAACTTACTATTTGGCAATCTCTACCTATTCCCAGTCGTTGTTTATCTTTAATGACTGCTAGTATGGCTGCGATCGGCTTGAGTGCGATCGCTTGGCAAAAATTAGGGCAATGGCAAGAGCATGAGGATAAAAATCAAACTTTAGAGCGAGTTTTAGCTTGTTTTCAAGTTACTAGTGCTTGTTTCGTCGCTTTTGCCCATGGTTCTAACGATGTGGGTAACGCGATCGCTCCTCTAGCTGCAATTAATTACATTATCAATCATCATCTTGTTCCTTTGACTGGTTTTACCGTACCTTTGTGGATTTTAATTTTAGGTGGTTTGGGAATAGTTTCAGGTTTGGCAGTACAAGGAAAAAATGTGATTGCTACTGTAGGTGAAGGAATTATTTCTCTCCAACCCAGTAGCGGTTTCTCGGCGGAAATGGCTACGGCGATTACGGTTTTAATTGCTTCTAGTCTCGGTTTACCTGTTTCCACTTCTCACGCGCTGATCGGTGGAGTTGTGGGTATTGGTTTATCTAAAAATCTCAAACAAGTACGTTGGCAAACTCTACAATCTGTAGTACTTGCTTGGGTAGTTACTGTTCCTGTCGCCGCACTTTTAGGCGCTATTACTTTTATGATTTTGCGATCGCTTCAGATCGGTTAGCTAAAAATTTGCTTAATTTCTCATTTCGCTGAAAATGGTTGGTAACGCACAGAAAAATATAGGCGTTGCATCCCTGCGGGATGATCTGATAATAGTAAAGAATGAAATGTCCTAA
>CAZJTL010000127.1:0-15447 GCA_964548905.1 uncultured bacterium
TAGGTATCTTCACTACACCCTGTAGGTGTTCCTGCACCAAGTGCTTCATCAATTAAACCAATTTGGGAGTGAACAAAAATACTCGCTCGGAAAGCAGCATTAGCTGTTGCACCCAAATGCCAAGTTGGTAAAGGCTTGCAAGGAAAAGATTCAAACCATTCTCCATTGACCTCAAAAGGTTTAAAGCCGCGCCCTAAACCCCCATATCTTTCAAAGAATCGCTGGGTAATTGTTTCTAGTTCCAAAGGCAAGACATTGCCTGTAACAATCATCACTTCAGGTCTAGCAAAAGGAGCGACTAACTTTTCTAGCCAATCTCTAGACATAGTGACATCGTCATCAGTAGTAATAATGATATCGCCTTGGCTGGAAACAATTCCAGCATTTCGAGCATAGGATAGTCCTTTGCGCTTTTCAGTGATTAGTTTGACCTCTGGAAACTCAGTCACGACGGTTGAAGTTAAACCAGAAGAGGGATTATTATCAACAACAATAATTTCAACTTGCCGAGCTGATTCTTGAGCAATTAAACTGCTTAAACACTTGCGAAGATCTTCTGGTCGGTCATAGGTAGCTACAACAATAGACACCGTAATGTTAGCCGATAAATGTTCATCGATAAGTGATAACTTGTTGTCTTTAGTAGAATTGAAGTGCTTAGTTAGGTTAGACAATGCTTCAGCCCAAAGATTATCTCGATCGAGATGGTAAGAAGGTTCAAGAAGTTTTAGCCCTAACTGCTCGACAATTGCTTCTTTTAAGTGACTAGCACTAATAGGCTGATAAATATTCCTAATATCAATACTTCCTATTAGTTTTTGCTGCCAAGTTACAAAAATTCGCACATTGGAGTAATCTGTCACATCTGTTAAAGCTCTTATGGGTTGACTAAAATCAATAGTCCTTACTGCTACACTCTTGTTGGCTTTGAGGCTGAGATTTTGTGGCTTGGAAGAAGCAATCTTCTTACTTGAGTCAATTTTCTTTTCTAACTCGCCAAAGAAGTCAGTAATCTTAGCTACATTTTTTCGAGCCTTCTGATATCTAGTTAAACCTGGAAAACAGCCATTAAATTCTGCTAGAACTAAATCCCTAGGGAAGCGAGTGGGATACTTCAAAGAAACCCAAAGCCGTTTGAGATTCCAAGACACTACCCACCAAATCGCTAGTCGCAGAAAAGACTGCCATTCTTCAGGATAAGTAAGTATGGTACGCACACAGTACGAGAAAAACCCAAGACTATTATTTTCTAATTGCGATCGCAGTTTTGCATAGTCCCGTCGATGCCGATGACGCACCATCGCCTTGGGTTCATAAACTAAAGTATGCTCTTCTTTTAAAACGCGGAAAAACATTTCCAAGTCACCGCCGCCATTGGTTACAGTTCCCACATCTAATGCAGGATCAAAGTAACCAATTTCATCAAAGAGACGGCGACGGTAAGCCATATTTGCTCCTGTCCCAAATTGCCCCGTTCCTAGCCATTGCCAAGGCATCTTATCACCTGGATAGAGGCGATACCATTTACGTTCAACCCCTCGTCCAAAACCTCCGTAATGCTCAAACAGCACTTGAGCTTCAGTTTCTAGTTCATAAGGCACAACCAAACCAGTCACTGCCATAACTTCAGGGTTTTCAGCAAAAACTTGAGCTAACGCTTTCACCCATCCTGAATCGACGATTACATCGTCATCGGTGTAAGCAATAATTTCACCTTTTGCCTCAATAATGGCTCGATTTCTTGCCCAGTCTAAGCCAGGACGAGGTTCGCAGACATAGCGAACATTAGAATACTTAGTCTGTACTAATTCTTTCGTCGCCTCATCAGTCGGAGCATTATCTACTACTAAAATATCCAGATGAGCATAATCAAGATGACTGAGAGAATCTAAACAAAGAGCTAGATCGGCAGTGCGATCTCTAGTACATACTGCTACGGTTACTAACGGCAAAATTTCCTGACACTCTGGGGGTGGTACATCAAATAAATCTTCGAGGCACAACCCTTCTGGGTTTTGTGGTGCGGCTAATCCATTCTCTAACAAGCAATTAATAATTTTCCAGCTATGTTGTTCCAGAATCAATTTACTTAAGGTTTGTGCGGTACACCGATCGCTAGTAATCGGAGCTTTTACATACCCAAGAGGAACACCATATAACCTTACCAGTGCTTGGAGTCCCATATACCCCTCTAATCCTTGAATATCGATGAGAGGGCGACTCAACTCAATGTCTACAACTTTAATCGGATAAAGCATAATATTTTGAATTCCTATTTCTTAAATCATCGAATCAATTGAACGGTGCAATAAACTTCCTAATAAAAGCTTGAATTTAAGGCTTAGTTTTCTTTTTTCGAGATCGGCAATTGTTATGACCTGGTTATTAGCTCCTAACCATCTTTTGAATCGAGCAAAAGCGTTTTCTTTTGAACTATTTTGTGATAAAGTTTGTTCGGCTATTAACCCTAAAATGCTTTTAATTGATAATGTATAAAAGCCATAGCGACAAGGTGGTGTAATAAAATCTGCTTTTAAAGCTTGATAAAGCCAAAATAAAGTAAGGCGATGACTCCCAAACTGACTGCTTTGCCGTGCTAAGTACATATAAAAGCTACTCTTCGACAACTGATAAATAATGTTGGCAATCTCTGGATGTTTTTCTTGAATATCCTGTAACATTAAAGCGTGAGACTTAGCCATTTTGTGGTAGTTTCGTGACATACTACTAGCAATCTTACGGTAGCCAATCAGAAACTCCGGCACAACTCGAAATTGATAATGCTCGGCAATGCGTAGGTAAAGTTCCCAATCTTCACATCCTTGAGCATCTTGTTCTTTTAACTGGCAGTTATAATACCCAATTTTCTCGAAACAAATCCGTCGAATTAGAGTAGCACTAGCATTACCCAAAAAGTTGTGACACACTAGAGTCTTGTAAACTTTGCCTTCGATTTTGGCAGCACGAAATTCTCCAGTCGGTATGTCGTCTTCATCAATATCTACTGACCAAGAATAGACTAAGCCTACAGATGTATCTGCTTGCAGCATACACTGCACCTGCTTTTCGATATTTTGGGAATACCAAATGTCGTCAGCATCAATAGATGCAATAAATTCTCCCTTAGACTTTTGAATGCCTAAGTTACGAGCAGATGCTACACCTGCATTTGCTTGTTGTAAAAGGATGACACGCTGGTCTTTTTCAGCAATTGATTTGATAATTTCAGCAGTTCGATCTTGGGAACCATCGTCTACGACTAAAATTTCCAGATTCTTGTAAGTTTGAGAGACAACTGAATTTAAGGTTCTTTCCAGAAAAGTCTCTGCATTATAAGCAGGGATAATAACTGAGACTAATGGAACATGATTAGCTGAGTGATAACTATCCATGACTTATCGAAATTGTTTGTCTGGAATTTTGAAAAAACTGTAAATTGGCAGATGAGTTACTAATCTGCATCTCGTTTGCTATTGCTTTCTGCGCGTGACGTTTTTGGTGCCAATTCCAAGCATGGAACAAAATATCTTCGAGGTTTGGATATTGAGGCTGCCAGCCTAAAACTTTTTTTGCTTTCTCCCCACTGCCAACTAAAATAGGAGGATCGCCAGGACGGCGATCGCACTCTTCAACCTTAATGGACAAACCAGTCACCCTGCTGACTGTATCAATTACTTGTCTAACTGAAAAGCCATTGCCGTTCCCTAGATTGAAGACTTCGCTATCGCCTCCTTTGAGCAAGTAATCTAATCCCAGTGCGTGAGCATCGGCTAAGTCGCTAACGTGGATATAGTCTCGAATGCAGGTTCCATCTGGCGTTGGATAATCGGTACCAAATATAGAAATAGATTCTCGTTTGCCCAAGGCCGTCAATAGCATTAAGGGAATCAAGTGAGTTTCGGGGGTATGATCTTCTCCCAGTCGTCCTGAGGGATCTGCGCCAGCAGCATTAAAGTAACGAAAAACTACAGATTTTAATCCATAAGCTACATCAAAATCAGCCAGTATCTTTTCTACTATCAACTTACTAGTTCCGTAGGGATTAATAGGATTTTGAGGATGTTCTTCAGTGATAGGAATTAATTTGGGTATGCCATAAGTAGCGCAAGTAGAAGAAAACACCAGTTTTTTAACTGATGCTGCTAACATTGCTTCTAAAAGTGTTAAAGTTCCAGCAACATTGTTGTAGTAATACTTATCTGGGTTAACAATCGATTCCCCAACATAAGCATAAGCAGCAAAATGAATGACAGCCTCAATCGAATAAGTAGTAAATAGCTCGTCCAGTAAAACTCTATTTTGAATATCTCCTATAATCAGTTTTGCTTGCAATATATTCTCAACAAAATCTCGATGTCCGTATACCAAGTTGTCAAGAATAATGACTTGGTAGCCCTCTTTTTGTAGTCGATATACGGTTTGAGATCCGATGTATCCTGCTCCTCCTGTCACCAGGATAGTTGGTTTTATTTGATTCATTTTTGTTAAATAATATTGATATTTTTACTGTTATAAAACCACCATATTCATCATTAAATCTAATGTCAACTCCTGAAATCACACTTCATCTTAATTAATTAGAGTAATTTATAATTAATTTAAAAAACTAGCTTGAGTAATGAAGAGTCTGTAAAAATAAAAAATCTTACACGACATTTTAATTATTAAGGCTAAGATACGAAGCAAGATTCTAACAAAATCTAACTGAACAGTTCCTTATATTTATGTGAAATTACATAGCCAAAATGTTGATTCATATTATTCATACTGGCATCAAATTTTGAATTTTCTTATGAAAATTTCTACTACTGAACTAACTATCTCGGTTATTATTCCTGTGTACAATGGAGGCGATAAATTTCAACGATGTCTTTTGAGTCTAGCTAAAGCCTTGCCAACGGCAGATGAAGTTATTGTCGTTGCTGATGGCGATACTGACGGTTCCTGGCTTCTCGCTGAGAAATTGGGTGCAAAGGTAATTCGAGTTCCTCGATCTGGGGGCCCGGCTAAAGCTCGGAATTTGGGAGCGCAAACAGCAAGGGGGGATATTCTTTTTTTCATAGATGCTGATGTGGAGATCGATCCTGAAACCATCAGTAAGGTAGTGACTGCTTTTCAACAGGAAACAGACTTGGCAGCACTGATTGGTTCTTACGACGATGCTCCTGGCGCTAGCAATTTCTTATCCCAGTATAAAAATTTATTGCACCATTACACTCATCAAAACTCCTCAGAGGAAGCTTCAACCTTTTGGGGTGCCTGTGGTGCCATTCGCCGTCACATCTTCTTAACCGTGGGTGGTTTTGATGAAAGTTATCGCCTACCTTGCGTTGAAGACATTGAGTTAGGCTATCGCCTCAAGAGAGCTGGGTATAGGATTAAGCTTGGTAAAACTATTCAAGTCAAGCATCTTAAGCGATGGGAAGTTATATCTCTATTAAGAGCAGACTTTTTTTATCGAGCACTTCCCTGGACGGCTCTAATTTTAAGAGATCGCCAGTTTGTCAAAGATTTGAATCTACAGTGGTCTAGTCGAGCGAGTGTAATATTAGTCTATGCACTTTTAGTCACTCTAGTAGCAGCATGGTGGTGGTCTTTGGTCTGGATAGCTACTTTGGTTTTATCCATCACACTTCTGGGTATCAATTATTCAATTTATCGATTTTTCTATAACAAGCGCGGAATACTATTTGCAATTAAAACCATTCCCTGGCACTGGCTTTACTACCTTTACAGCGGACTAGCATTTGCGATTGGTATTATCCGCCATTTGCTGTATGCAACTTTCCATAACCAAAATCTGAAAATTATAGGTGAATAACATGACACATTATCCTGTCGTTATTATTGGAGCGGGACCCGCAGGTTTGACTGCTGCCTACGAATTAGTCAAGCAAGGTATTCAGCCCCTCGTTATCGAAGCATCAGATAAAGTGGGCGGTATTGCTCGCACAGAGATCTACAAAGGCTATCGTTTTGATATTGGCGGGCATCGCTTTTTTACCAAGGTAGGAAAAGTCGAGCAACTGTGGAAAGAAATCCTGGGAGACAATTTTATCAAAGTTCCTCGCCTTTCCCGAATTTATTATCGGGGTAAGTTCTTTGATTATCCACTATCCTTTTTCAATACTCTCTCGAATCTAGGAGCGCTTGACAGCGCAATGATTTTGTGGAGTTACTGCAAGGAAAAAATAAAAGCGTCGCTCGATCGTCCTGAGCCGGAAACTTTTGAAGAATGGGTTACTCACTGCTTTGGCGAACGTCTTTATCAAACATTTTTCAAGACTTATACTGAGAAGGTCTGGGGCATTTCCTGCGATAAAATTCAAGCAGAATGGGCAAAACAGCGTATCAAAGGTATGTCGCTTAAAGCAGCCGTTATCAATCTCTTGTTTGGCAAAACCAACGCAAAAAGCTTGATCAAGGAATTTGACTACCCTATTTTGAGACCGGGAATGATGTGGGAACGCTCTCAGGAAATAGTAGAAAGCAAAGGTGGAGAGGTTTGGCTTAAGGCAAAAGTTATTCGCATAGAAAGAGAAGGCAGTCGCATCACGAAAGTTATCGTTCAGCACGGGGGAGAAATCCAAGAAATTACTGGCGATCGTTTCATCTCTAGTATGCCAGTCACTAAACTGGTTCAGAGCCTAGAACCAGCCTTACCAGATGAAGTAATTCAGGCAGCGCGATCGCTCTCCTATCGTGACTTTATTATTGTTTCACTAATCGTCAATGTCGAACATTTGTTTCCCGACAACTGGATTTATATCCACAGTCCAAATGTTAAAGTCGGTCGCATCCAAAATTTTAAGAACTGGAGTCCTGCCATGGTTCCCGATCCTAGCAAAACTTGTTTGGGGATGGAGTATTTCTGTAGTGAAGGAGATAAGATCTGGGAATTGTCTGATACTGAATTGCTCGATCTGGCAACGCAAGAATTGGCAACTCTAGGTCTTGTTGATGCTAGTGCAGTTGAAGATGGAACTGTCTTGCGTCAACGCAAAGCTTATCCAGTCTACGATCGGGATTATTATCAACACCTACAGGTTATTCGCAATTACATCGAAATGTTTGATAACTTGCAAACAGTGGGACGCAACGGAATGCACCGCTACAATAACCAAGACCACTCCATGCTAACAGCAATTCTAGCTGTGCAAAACATACTAGGCAAACAACAGCAAGATTTATGGGAAGTAAACGCAGAACGTTCCTATCACGAGGAATTTACTCAAGAGGAATGGAAGCAAAAACAATCTATAGCAGCTAAGAGTTTACAAAATCAGCTTTATAAGGACGATTTGGCAAACCATTATTACGGAGAATCAACTACAGCTAGTAGTTTATAACAAGCTTTTTACGGGCGAGCTTACATGAAGTTGCCTTCAAAAATATAACTGATTGGATAGAAAAAAAGGTAAGAAGGAAAGAATTTTGTTTTATATGAAAGCTAATACTTTTAAAGCAAAATCGGACATAATTCTTTTTTTTATAGCAATTTTTTTAATTCTGCTCAGCTTATCTTACTTTACCAAGGGCTTCTATAACTTAATATTCGATAACAATAATGGTGCCAGAGATCTTTTGGAAAGATGGAAAGAGCAACATTATATCTATCACGGGTTTTATCCTTACGATATTAGAGAAGACTCTCCTAATATTAACCCTGAGATTGGTCCGATCGATTCGGGCGGATACCCTCCCTGGGCATTTTTTACAGGATTTTTGTTCATCCCTCGAATTTCTTGGCAGACAACCCGCTTATATTTTGCTCTACTCAACCTGATTTCAGTTTTCATCTTAGCCGTCTTTTCTTATCAAGTTGGTTCTCCTTATGGAAAAATAAAAGCTCTCTTTTCAATGTCTTCCACTCTAGCAATCAGTAGCCATACTACAACCCTTAATAATGGTCAATATGGAATCATTATTAACGCTCTTTTAATAGGTACTTTTTGGGTACTTGAAAAACGTAAACATACTTGGGCTGGCTTACTTTTAGGTCTGGCAATGATTAAGCCAAATATTTCAGCTCTTTACTTTTTTATTTTGATAGTCCGCAAGCGATTCAGAGCAACTTTAGTTTTTTATCTATATATTTGTTTCGCTACTCTGAGCATTTGGTTGGTCACTAAAGTAGATCCTATTTCTATGATTATTCGTGTCATAGAACAATCTAAATATTTTGCCGATCGAGGGGCTTCAGGAATTAACTTCTTAACGATTTTTGGTATAAATGCTCAAAGCGCAACAATCATATTAGGCTTGGCAGGAGTTACAATTCTAGTAACTATCTTTTCATTTTGGAAAAATTCTTCTTTATTTACTCTCTTTGCTATTGCTTCTGTTATTGCCAGAATCTGTGTATATCACAGATTCTACGACAACATTATGCTAATTTTCTTATTATTAGCTCTAATTAGAATAGCCTTTATTAAGGCTAATAAAATAAATATCTTAATGTCGATCTTGGTTGCTGCAACCTTGTGGTTGCCAAGAAGTGTGATAGTTATGATAGATGTGGGAGGAAAAATTGAATCTATTCAGATTATTATTTGGATAATAGCTTTGATACATCTTCTCTTTCAAGAAAAGAGTCATAGGGGGTCAGAAATTGTCTCGTAACTTTCTATCAAACCCTTTCTTGTTAACGTTTGCAACTATACAAATCGAATAAGTAGGCACACAAAATTAATAATATATTCTCATCGTTCCCTCATCCGAGTTAAAATCTGTTCAACAATTTTGGCAACCTTCTGAAGGTTTACCACCGTGGGATGTCACTATTATTCCTTCTTAAATGGCATCTTATTTGAGCGAAAGTCCCTTAGCTGTGCAGCCCACTAGAGCCTAAAGCACTTGCGCCCTCAACCAAGCAATAGGCAACGAAATCATCTTTTCAGATTTGCTGACAAAAGCTCGTTGGTTAAATACGTCGTAGTTATTGCGTTCAATAACATTGAGAATGCCTTGATATGACATCAAAGCAGACCAAATCGGCCAACGAGAATCTCGAATCAGAAAACGAATTCCCGCCTCTGCTCGATTATAATATTTCCTTGCTCTTTGAATCTGAAAGTGCATTAGTGACTTCCAGCGATCATCATTTACTCCTGTTAATAAATCTGTTTCTGTGTAATTGAATAAAGCTAAATCTTCCAGCGGTAAATAAATCCTCCCTCTTTGGGCATCTTCTCCCACATCTCGTAAAATATTGGTTAGTTGCATTGCTATACCAAGGGCAACTGCTTCCTCTGTGGGGTCATATTTTTTTGGTTCCCACGGAGCATTAAAACTATTGCTGTTTAACCCTAAAACATCAGTAAGCATCAATCCTACTGTACCTGCAACTCGATAGCAATATAGTTTTAGTTCCTCAAAGCTTTGATATCTGCTGCGATATAAATCCATTCGTTGTCCAGCAATCATATCTCGAAATGGCTGAATATTCATGGAAAACTTGGCAACTGTATCCACTAGCGCTACATCAAAATTGTCGATAGGTGTGCCAGCAAAGACTGATTCAAGCTGTTTTTCCCATTTTTGTAAGGTTTCTGGGGTTGTAGATTGGGATTCTAGCCCATCTACTAACTCGTCAGTATTCCGACACCATGCATAAAGCGCCCAGACAGCTTGACGTTTTTCTTTTGGCATCAATAATGTGCCAAGATAAAAAGTCTTTGCGTAATCTGCCGTAATCTGACGGCAAGACTCGTATGATTCTTCGAGATTAGCTAGTTTTGTTCTACTTTGAGGTTTAGGCAATTGCAGCATTCATCGCAGGCTGAATAGTTGTCTTTATTCTGGTAAAGTACCGACGTACTTCTGGTTAATAAGCATTAGCCATCTAGAATTGTCTCATTCTATTGACCCATCTAAAAATCAACAATTCTAATTAATCTTCATCAGGTTGGTATTAACTGCTGATAAGTGTTGGGCGATCGCTTGTGGATATTGGCTCAAAAGCAGTGTTTTCATAATCGCAAGCAATATCAGAAGCTGCTAGCTTTCCAGATAATACCGCTCCTTCCATGCTTCCTAAATATTCTTGCTTGGTATAGCTACCAGCTAGATAAAAATTCTTAATCGGAGTTTTTTGAGGAGGACGATCGGCTTCTCTACCAGGGGTTGCCTTGTAAACCGATCGCGGTGTTTTGACAACATGGTATTTCAGAAGTCGAGCGGGATTGTCTCCCCTAAAATGTTGTGGAAAAAGCTTTTCTAGCTCTTTCATGGTGGCATCTAGAATTTCTGCTTCCGATTTACCAATCCAATCTTTAGCTGGTGCTAAGACTAATTCCAGCATCGAGCGATCGGGGTTAGAGTATTCCTTGCAGGTGTTGCTCATATCCGCGTAAACGCTCAACAAGGGCGACAAAGAAAAGAGCAGGTGATCGATATCAGTGAGTTTGCGATCGAACCATAAATGAATATTGATTACTGGTACTCCCTCTAAACTATCTAGTTTTTGGAAGAACTCCATAGCTTGCCAAGGTTGGGGTAGCATCAATTTGAGGATGTCCACTGACATCGCACTGACATAAGCATCAGCAATGATTTCTTCTTGCTCAGTACCATTAACCCCCTTGAGTAACAAACCTCTAACAGTTCCATCCTGATTGAGCAAAATTTCTTTAATTGGTGAGTTGAGTCTCACTTCACCGCCGCCAGCAGTAATGTAATCTACCAAAGGCTGACATAATCTCTCTGTAGGTGAGCCGTCTAAAAATGCCATTTTAGAACCGTTTTTTTCTTGAAGAAAACGATTCAGCGCCGTTAAGAGGATGGTAGCGGAAATCTCATCAGGATTGATAAAATTGAGAGACTTCGACATGGCAATAAATACTTCTTTTTCAATGCGATCGGGGATATTTTGTTTCTTCATCCATTCCGACCAAGAATATTTATCCATCTCTTCAACATAATTCTGGCCTTTGATAATAGCTGGAATTAAACCAATACCAAAGCGAATTTTTTCTTCCCAAGTCAACATATCATTGTTGCGAAGAATCGCCATAATCCCATTCCAAGGCGCGGGAATGTCAGGAAAGTCAAACCGAGAATAGGTGCCTGGTTTGTCTGGTTGGTTGAAGATCATTGAATGTTCTTTCCATTGCAGCCGATCTTCAATTCCCAATTCTTTAAATAGCTGCAACATATTTGGATAAGCGCCAAAAAAGATGTGTAGTCCAGTTTCGTACCAATCTCCATCTTTGTCTTTCCAAGCGGCTACTAAGCCGCCTAAGACATCCCTACTTTCAAGGACGATGGGGGTATGTCCTGCATCAACAAGGTATTTAGCGCAAGAAAGTCCCGCCAAGCCTGCTCCGGCAATCGCTACTCGCATTGTTTGCTTTTGAAGATACTAAATCTAAATTAATTCTTTATTTTCGTACTCATTATACTTTGCATTTCGTTACATTTTGCATAATTCTTGTAACTTAAATGCAATTAAATATTTAGGTAGTGACAAAACGCTTGCGTAAAGATTGGGCGCGACGCTTAGCAGTAGAATTATCAGGCTCGATCGCCAGTACTCGTTCGTATACTTCGAGTGCTTGGGCTGTAAGCTGTTTCTTTTCGTAGACATTACCCAAATTATTTAGAGCGATCGCATAGTCAGGATAAAGTTTCAAAGCTTCTTTGTATTCCCTAATCGCAATGTCATATTGCTCTTGAGCGAAATAAGCATAGCCTAGAGCGTTGTGAATAAGGGCTTGATTTTCTGGTTCGACTTCTGTTTCTGCTTTGAGAGCTTTTTGAAATAAGCTAATTGACTGTACGAATAATTTTTTATCTAGGTAAATACTGCCCAACTCATAATATTCTTTGGCAGTCCCTTTTTGGTCTTTGAGTTTTTTTTGTAATTTTGAGAAAGCACCCTCCACTCGTCGGGTTTTAACAATCTGCAATAAAATAAACACCGCACTTAGGCCAAGCAAAATCAGTAAAACCGATAAATAGGCAATTGGTAAATTTTCACTCATAGTTTTGTTATTGGTTGTTTGTTATTTTTAAGCTATCAGCTATCAGCATTTCAGCTTTCAGGTTTTTGCCTCCTGCCTTCAGAGAGGCTGACTACTGACTGCTGACTGCTGACTGCTGAGGGCTATCATTCATTTTTTATTATCACCCTAGTTGGACGAGGGAAGTTGCCAGTACTTAATTCTTTGTTGCAACCAACCAGATTTTTGCCAATCTGCGATCGCCCGATTGACTCGATTGCGTAGTTCGGTATATTGCAAACCTCTGGGCATAACTACGCCTAGGGCTTGTCCAGATCCAGTTACGGGCAATTGTTGATAGTTAGGATACTCTTGTATCCAGCCAGTCAATAAACTGCGATCGCCAGCAAACGCTTGAGCGGCATTAGTTTCTAAGAGATTTAATGCTTCTTGATAAGAACTCACACCAATTAATTGCGCTTGTGGTAACTCGTGCTGGATCGTTGCAATAGTACTCGAATCTTTAAGTACAGCGATTTTGGCTTCAGCTAGATCTGACAAGCGCTGTACAGACTTTTGTTTGGTAACCAATCCCGTACCGTCGAGATAGTAATAGGGACTAAAATCTACCAATCTAGAGCGAGAAGAGGTTACGGTGACTCTGGCGATCGCCAGATCTACTTTGCCATCGAGTACTACTTTGAGTCTGTCTTGATTGGCTACAGGTTGTAACTCTACTGCGTCAGCATTTCCTAATAATTCTTTGGCTAATTGTCTGGCAAGATCGATTTCTAAACCTTGTAAATTACCTCGATCGTCCCTAAAACCGAGAGGAGGTAAATTATCTTTAACGGCTACAATTAGCTTTTCTCGCTCGATAATTTCTTTAAGTTCGGCAGCTATGACAGCTTTAGTTGGAATTGAAAAGCTGATAATTAATGCAATTGCCAAAGATAAATTTAATTTTTGCTTCTTACTCATTTTTTTGCAGTAGCGATCGACGAGCATACCAATTTTCGCCTAGCTTTATTAAACAACAATAACTCGGCTTCTAAGGGAAACCGAGTTAATTGAAGTCTTGCATTGTACTTCTAGATGCTAATTTACTTTGCTGTTCCAGCCAATTCAACAACCTTGGTAAATGCTTCTGGATCGAGCATGGCTAATTGAGCTAGCATTTTACGATTGAGTTGAATATTTGCTTTTTTCAATTGACCAGTTAATTGGCTGTAGCTCATGCCATTTTGTCTAGCTGCGGCATTGATGCGAGTAATCCACAGTCTTCTGAAATCACGCTTACGTTTGCGGCGATCGCGATAAGCATTTCGCAACGCCTTCATTACTTGTTGATTAGCTGTACGGAAGAGTTTAGAGTGGCTTCCTCTAAAACCTTTAGCTAGTTTAAGAATTTTTTTACGACGCTTGCGGGCAACATTACCCCTTTTTACTCTGGTCATGGTTACTTGAGAATTGACTTTATTCTTGAATTTATTGGATTATCTTTGAGGAAAAAAACTTTTAGCATAAGCTTGTTCGCGTTTGCTATTGTTTTCTCTAACTGACGGCTGATAGCTGATGGCTAAACTTACATATATGGCAACATCAAGCGCACATTTTTTTCGTCAGCCTCATCAACCAAACTAAGTTGAGAAAGACGACGACGCTTACGTTCGGCGCTTTTATGTTCTAGGATATGATTTTTAAAAGCTTTGCGACGAAAGATTTTACCGCCACCTGTAGCGCGGAATCTTTTTGCTGCCGCCTTACGAGTTTTTAGTTTAGGCATGAATTGTATGGATTAGACACAATTTATCATTGTAACATTATCAAACTTAATTTGCAAAACCAATTTTTAAAAGGGGATAGGGGATAGGGATTAGGGGTTAGGGGTTAGGGGTGTAAGGGTGTGGGGTGTAGGAGTTTAGGGGAGCGTTAAAAAGACAAGGGGGACAAGGGGGATAACTTCCTTGTCTTCTCTTCTACCTTGTCTCCTCCTCTTCCGACGAAGGAGGACGTGCTGCCTTCTGCCCCTGCCCCCTGCCTCCTTTCAATAAACCATGAACAATGAACTATGAACAACAAACAACCAATAACCAATAACCAATTTGCTGATACCTATTAATATTGATTAGAATCTGGACTGTAAGCTGGAAGTTTTCCGATCGCAAGATGGCACAAATAGACATTGTTGGTATTGGTTTAGATGGTACGGCTGGAATAACCGACAAGGTTAAGCAAATAGTCCAAAATTCTACTCTATTAGTGGGTAGCGCTCGTCATTTGAGCTATTTTCCTGGTCATCCTACAGTGCGTTTAGTTTTGAGCGATTTAAATCAGGCGATCGAGGAACTACGTCAACTACAAAATAGCAATGAACGAATTGCCATCGTGGTTAGTGGCGATCCGCTTTTTTTTGGATTGGGGCGTTTGCTTCTAGAAAATATCCCTGCTCAAAATTTACGTTTTCATCCCCATGTCACCAGCGTGCAACTGGCTTTTAGCCAAATTAAAGTTCCCTGGCAAGATGCTCGCATTGTCAGCGCTCACGGGCGTTCTCTCGATGAATTGACTAAATTATTACAGCAGGGAGTAGAAAAAATTGCTGTACTTACAGATGGTACTAACAATCCTAGCGCGATCGCTCGTCTCTATCTATCTTTAGAATTATCTGCTAAGTACGACTGCTGGATTTGTGAAAATTTGGGCGATGACAAAGAAAAAGTGACTCATTTTCCCGCAGAAAAAATAGCTAAGTTGGCTTTTTTAGGAGCGGACAGTTTTTCTACTCTTAACGTCATCATTTTACTACGTCAGAATTCTGCTTCCATCCAAACTCTCAACAACGAACATTTGCCAATTTTAGGATTATCCGATCGCGCTTTTGTTAGCTTTGAAGATCGACCAGGATTAATGACTAAGCGAGAAATTCGCTTGATTATTTTGGGAGAATTATCCTTACAGCCACACCAGACTGTTTGGGATATTGGCGCGGGAACTGGTACTGTTTCCCTAGAAGTTGCTCGTTTGTGTCCTACATCTAAAATTTATGCGATCGAAAGATCGGCGATGGGAAAAACTTTAATCGAACAAAATTGTCAACGCCTACAAGTAAATAATGTATCAGTAATCTATGGCTCTGCTCCTGAAAGCCTCCATCATCTCCCCCCACCACATCGTATTTTTATTGGTGGTAGCGGCGGTAATTTAGTAGAAGTTTTAGATGTGTGCGCTCAAAAACTAGTTACTGACGGCGCGATCGTTCTAGCTTTAGCTACATTAGAACATCTCAACATCAGTTTGGAGTGGTTTAACAAACATAATTGGCACTATCGTCTATTACAACTGCAAATATCTCGTTCTGTTGCAGTTGGCGATTTAATGCGTTTTGCTCCTCTCAACCCCGTGACAATTATTACTGCTACTCGTCAACCGCAAGATTCTCTTGCTTTTACTAGACCTCTTGCAAAAGTCAGAACAAAATAAGAGAAAATAATTCAAGACCTAT
>CAZJTL010000128.1:0-15285 GCA_964548905.1 uncultured bacterium
AACCTAACGCCATTAAATTGGGAGCAACCACCAGCAGCGTATTTTGCTCGATTAATTTTTTGGTTTCTTGAGCAATATTGAGTGCTTCTGTTAAGGTAGATAGATCGTCATTCATCAGCACCACATCAGCTATTTCTCTGGCAATATCCGAACCATTGGCAAAAGAGATTGAGACATCTGCATAAGCTAGGGCAACCGAGTCATTCAAGCCATCACCGACAAAGGCGACAGTTTTACCAGCTAGTTTTAAATCGCGAACGATCGCTGCTTTTTGTTCGGGAAAAGCGTGAGCGTGGACTCGATCGAGGGGAATATTTAATTCCTCTGCTACTATTTTAGCTCTTTGCTGGTTATCTCCCGTCAGTAAATGAATTTCTCGATTGGAAGCTTGGAGAGATTGAATCAAAGCATGACTTTCTGAACGTAGAGGATCGGCATATTGAATGACACCTTGCAATTCGCCATCACAAGCGACATAGATTAAAGATAACCATTCTGAAGTAACAGATTTCTGCTTTAGATCGCAGGTGTGACGCAAGGGAAAAATTATAGTTTCTAGACATTCTAAGCTGATTCCCTCTTGAGTTAAAAAGCGATCGCTACCTACTAAAACCTCTTGTCCTGCGATCGTAGCGCGAATGCCTAAACCTACTTCATAGTTCCATTGTTCGCGACGAGGAATATCAATATTTTGGGCTTGGGCGTAATTAGCGATCGCTTCTGCGACAGGATGGGCGATCCTTTGTTCCGCAGCAGCAGCTACAGTTAGCACTTGTTCGGCAGACATTCTTTCTGGAATCGTGTACGGGCGCATTTTGCAAAAGTTCGAGACTCGCAGCAGCACGAGTCTGTTTTCCTACTCGATCGGCACGGATATAAATTTGTCCAGAACGAACTAGAGTTGAAGCGTAAACCACCGTTCCTACATCAGCCACAATTGGCATCGATTCGCCTGTAAGTTGCTGTTGGTCGATCGTAGCCAGCCCTTTAAGAATTTCTCCATCTACAGGAATTTGTTCGCCAGGATAAACGATTACAGTTTCGCCTGGTTGTACGCGATCGCTTGCGATTTGTATTGGTTTTCCGTCTCGTAATACCCAAGCAAAATGTCCGATCGCATCGAGAAGATCTGCTGTTTGAGTTTCTGTAGAACGGGCAGTGCGATCGCGGATCGAATCCCCTAGTTCGTGTAGCGTAATGACTAAAGCAGGAGTCGCCAATCTTCCCTGTCCGTAACTCAAACCTACCGCTAGTAAATCTAAGCAATCAATATTAATTCTGCGATCGCACCATAAACTTTCACTGGCTCTTTTAGCTATGGGTAGGGTTATAGTTAATAGACTAACAAGAGCGATCGGTCTTAACCAAATCAATCTACTTTGATTACTCAACCAACTAATAATAGTGGTAAAAACAGGTAAAGTTAAACTCGACCAATTGGCAATTTCTGGAGACATGGGCAAGAGATGGAATATGTTGGAGCAGATTTTTATAATGTTCGGGCGATCGCGGATAATGAGTTACTAGAGAAACCATTACTGCTACGCTATCTTGACCTAAATACCACAGGTGTAGATCTGCTACGCGGTTATCGGCATCTTCTTCAATAGCAGTTAAGACAGCCAGTCGAGTTTGCTTATCAACTGTGCCATCCAGCAAGATGGAACTGGTATCCTGAATTAGATTGTAAGCCCATTTAGTAATAACTGCTGCTCCTACAAATCCCATTAATGCATCCAGCCAAATCAACCCCAAAAACTTACCTCCACAAAGGGCAACTATTGCCAAAATAGAAGTTAAAGCATCCGCCAAAACATGAACGTAGGCAGCTTGTAGATTGTGATCTTGATGATGATGGTTTTCGTGATGATGGTCGTGACGATCTTGCAGTAACCAAGCACTAATTAGATTAACACTCAAACCAATTATCGCAACAGCGATCGCCCGATCGAACTGAATTGGACTTGGTTCAAACAGACGCATTCCCGACTCCAATGCCATCACCAAAGCAATTACCCCCAAAGCAACCGCACTGGCCAATCCTCCTAAAACGCTAACTTTGCCCGTGCCAAAGGTATACTGAGGATTATTAACGTTTTTTCTAGCATATTGATAGGCAAAGAGAGTAATACTAAAAGCTGCTACATGAGTTGTCATGTGCCAACCGTCAGCCAGTAACGCGATCGAGCCGAACAGCAAACCAGTAACAATTTCAACTACCATAGTAACGGCGGTCAAAATCATCACGATCTGGGTCTTTTTCTCAGATTGCTCCCGATCTACCCAAAAATCATGGGAATGTTGCCAGTTTTCTAAAGTATGTATGTGCATCAATTAAGTAATAGGTAATAAGTAATAGGTATTTCTACCTTCTGCCCACTGCCTCCAATGACATCAGACAGAAACTCGATTGTCTTGTCGAACAGCATTGATAATATTCATCAAGCGCAAACCTAACTCCCAATCGGATAATCCTTGATTGTTATAATTAATTGCGATCGAAGCTGCTGAACGATTAATCCGAACTTTTTTAACATACTCATCGGCATTTAAAGCCTGTTGTAAACGATGGGTAAAATCGACATCGATAGCTAGCTGAGGTATTTGCAAACGAACTCGTCCGGGAACGGCATGAGCGATCGCGTAGTAATTTAGATTAGCGTCAGATGTATCTGTCTTTTCTGTAGTAAAACTAGGAATGACACTTTGAGAATTTTCTTGAGGTGCTTGTTGTTTGAGTTGGGTAAATAGTTGACGCGCTAAACTTGCTACTAACAAGTTAACTAGCAAAGCGTTTGCTCCTCTTAGTTTAAACTGACTGGTGACAAAGACTCCAATTACCACTGGGAGAATTGTTTCTATCTCTCCATGTTCTTTTAAAAATGCACCGAGTTGCACTGCTGCTTCTTCAGTAGAGAGGTTGCTGAGGTTATTAGTTGAGGTTGTAGCTGTCATGGCTCTTTACTCACTTCTATTTTATAGATTAAGAAAAAATCTGTTTTAGGTAAATAATGTCTTAAGAAGACTTATTTTTAGAGTTTCAGTGGGTGTGGAGCAGTTAATTTGATGCCATAAAAAAGTCCACAGATAAACACGGATAAACGCAGATAGTGGATCGATGTAGATACAGATAATGCAGTATGGGAGTTATTGAATCATCATTCGGACAAATAGGATGGTAACAGTGACAAAGCTACAATTGCCAAAAACGCCAAGCTTGAGAATGTTTCCAGTAATGCCACTTGCTGAATTTTAGCCGTACAGTACCAGTTCTTTTGCCAAACGATCGAGATAAATTTCACAACTGCCACCCCGAATGCAGAAGCTGTAATTGGTAATAGCCATCCCGTCAGCCAAAGTGCCAGAACGATCGCGCTTCCAATTCCATGAAAGATAATACCTGGAACGATCGAAGCAGTTTTGGTTTTGCGTAACTTGACGGTAAAAATGGCACTAGAGAAAAATAAAGTATTCAGTATCCAGAGGGCGATCGCCACTTGGGAAATCGTGCCAGTGGTTACTGTATAAGTCAACGGGGCTAACAGACAAACAGCAGCAAATGTTACTAGTTCGTTGAACCTAGATTTTTGTTGGCGATGCCGAACTGAAAACACATCAAAGATTAAGGCGGCGATCGCTCCACAATAAATTAGCAGCAGAGGCAATATATTAGAGTTGTGCCACACAAGCCAAAGTGCGATCGCGATTGCTACCGCGCCATAAAGGCTTGCCCACAGCAACAATCTTGGTTGATAATTTTTATGCTGTTTAATTTGCCATACTAGTGGATGTTCTGCTTGAAAGCCACAAAACCCACAGATGAGTGCTAGGGTTGTCGTCCAAGTCCACTGCTGCGCGGCAGCAGCCCCCGTGAGGAATGATACCACGAGCATCACGTAAACTCCGTGTTCTGGGGAAAATGTAGGACGATACCATTGTGGGGATTTCGGTGAATGAGAATGAGTCGCGATTGATGTCATCAGTTATTTTCTCTTGCGATCGAAGCTTTAGTTAACGAAAATACTGGCAGCAATTTCTCGATCTAAAGCTGCACGGGTATAGCCGACTTTGATGATATAGGAAGGGAATCGCTGTTCTACAATTAGACTGCTACCAGGAGTAATGCCCATAGCCATCAGTTTTCGTCTTACCATGATTTCTTGGGTTCGCAACTCGGCTACTGTTTGGACTTGACCAATTTTTACTTGAGATAATGCGTTCATAACGTTACTCCTAATATGTTAAAACCCAAATTGACGCAGTACCCAACCAAAAAAGCAAAGGGAAAAATAAAAGCAACCATGGCGGTGGTGGTTTTTAACCCTCGTTCTTTAATCATGATTTGTAATTGGGCGATGCAGGGTAAAAAGAGAGTTAGGACGATCGCAGCTATTACCAATTGATTCCCTGTCAAAGCACCTTGTTGCTGAAGATCGAACAATCCTGCTGCACCGTAATCCCTACGGAAAAAGCCATACAGAAAGACGGAGGCAGTTGTTGCAGGCATTCCTATCGCAGTTGCTATCGGTTCTATCCCCCGAATAATAATATCGAATAAACCTGTCAGTCTTCCCAACCAAATTAAGACTGATGCCCAAATAAACAAAGGTAAAATTTCCCAAAAGTACCATTTCATGCGTACCCAAGTTTTGGTGAGAATATTTTGTAATTTAGGTAGTCTTAGAGGGGGAATTTCTAAATAAAATGCTCCCGATGTCCCAGGAAACAATTTAGCACTCAGGTAGCCAGCAATTAGAAAAATACAAATAATCAATCCTGCCCAAACTATTAAGGCTGCTGGTTTTTGTGCCAATAGTCCTAAGATAACTCCCCACTGTGCCGCACAGGGAACGGCTAAAGAGAGAAGAAACGTAGCGATTAAACGTTCTCTTTTCGTTTCTAGAGTACGAGTTACCATCGTTGCCATTGTATCGCAGCCTAAGCCAAGAACCATGGGAATTACCGCCCGTCCCGATAGCCCCATGGATTTAAACAGACGATCTAGCATTAAAGACATCCTAGGTAGATAACCACTGTCTTCGAGTAGGGAAAACATCAGGAAGTAGGTAGCGACAATAGGTAAGACGATCGCAGTGGCATAGCGGATTCCTAACGTAATGATGCCGTAATCGTTGCCAATTAAATCTTGTAGGGGTTGCCAGGGTAAGATTTGAACGACAAGTCGATTCACTACTGGGTTAATTTGCCCCTCAAAAAAACCTTCGATGCGATCGACTAATTCTCCTGCCCCAAACTCACCAACAAATTTATAAACTCCAAAATAGAGAATTACCATGAGGAGGGGAAAGCCTGTAATGGGATTGACGCTTAGGCGGTGCAGGGTTTCGGTAAGAGAATTACTACCTGCTTTAGTTTTCTCAATTGTTATCGATTCGAGGAGTCGGGCTTGTTTTTGTCGGGCTTCGGCGATCGCTAAATCTACGGGATATTGCAATTGATTTTGAGCTACTGTCAGCAATATTTCAATTTCTTGTTGCTGTTGGGGATTTTTGGCTAGACTCTGCCAAAGAGTAGGGTCTTTTTGTAGTAGGAGTAAAGCCAAGCTACGGGACGATCGCGAATACTGCCTGAAAAGATTGTTTTCTCCTAAACCTTGCAACCATTGTTCAATTGAGGCGATCGCTTGTTCGATCGGCTCGGGATAGATAATTTGAGCGGTCATGTTGCCACCTCGAAATTAGTTAAGGGTTGGGCTGAGGAAGATGATAAGTATTGGAGTAGGGTTTGTTTGAGTTCTCTAATACCTCGATTTAAAGTGGCAGACATCAAGATTACAGGAAGATCTAATTCCAGTTGTAAAGCCTCTTTTTGCACTTTTAAACCTAGTTGTTCGGCTTCATCGATCATGTTGATTGCCAGA
Source organism: uncultured bacterium (assembly GCA_964548905.1). GTDB lineage: Bacteria > Cyanobacteriota > Cyanobacteriia > Cyanobacteriales > Xenococcaceae > CAZJTL01. The sequence continues at coordinate 5,882 of CAZJTL010000128.1, forward strand.
ATTACAGATAATCCCGCTTCGATTAATTGGAAGGTTAGAGGCAGCATTCTTCCTAGATTTTTGGCATCTACCACATGAACCACTACATCTAATGATTCCTGTAACAGCAAGTTTCTCGCCACTTGTTCCTCTTCGCTAATTGGCACGAGAGAATACATTCCTGGAGTATCGATAACTCCGATTTGATAGTCTTTAATTTTGGCTATGCCTCGGCTTACTTCTACCGTCGTTCCTGGATAGTTGGAAACGTCAACGTACATTCCTGTGAGTCGATTGAACAAGACACTTTTGCCTACATTAGGCGTTCCCACTAATGCTATGTTGCCGTCTACAGCTAGCACGGGTTCGGGAAGATGCTTTTTGGTTAACCGTCTCCACCAGCTAGTTTTTTGTTTAACCGAGTGACAGTTTTGTTGACACTGATGACAGTTCATTTAGATCTCCTATTTGTTGAAATCCTTTAACTCGAACTAAGGTAAATTCCTATCTTTTGATGTCTTCGATATCGTTGTTCTCGATTGTGAGGATCGTAGTACCTTTTTTTTCCTCCTCTTGGAAAATTCCTAATTAATTAGAGGTTTTTAGACTTCATCAGGAATTAGGCTCGATTAAAACAACTTTTGACTTGTTAAAAATATTTCTCATTTATCAATGTTGATTTATTGATACCATGATTAACTGGATCAACAAATAATTATTTATAGATATTTAAAATTTCGCATTCAGCAACGCCAATTTTTTGATGATGACCCCGCCATTAAACTGTCATCGGTACTCACCTACGGCTCGATACACCTCTTCCAGTTGTATGAAAGCGAACACTTTAAAACTATGACGGCACTACAGACAGCAGAAGCACGAATAGCATTCAAGAGTCCACATAGTGTCAGTCTTTCACCAAAATAACTCACTCTTCACTACTCCCTTGGAGCATCGAGACATTACCTCTACTGCCTTTTCCCTAAGTATCCCCTCTTGCCTGTTGCCTTTTGCCTAACTGCTGCCTGCTCCCTGCTCCCTGCTCCCTCTAACGTGACAAATGTAATGGGTGCGATCGTGACATTTATTGGATGTGTGTGACTGTTCTTCTCAGATAGATTAAGGCTATCGAACACAAGATCAATAAGGAAGATGAAAATTGAGATCCTACAACATTTGATGCTAACTCTGTTTTTAATAGTGCAACTTCCAACTTATGATTCTTCAACTATCCAACAGCCTGCAATAACTGAAGCGTCATTATCTCATCCTATCTCCACACAAGAGGTCAAATAAAGATGAAATATCCAATCGTACTCCAACATAGTGAAGAAGATTGTGGTGCTGCTTGTATCGCTACTGTTGCTAAAAACTACGGACGCACCTTTGCGATCGCGCGAATCAGAGAAGCAGTCGGAACGGGCGCGAGAGGCACTACTCTACTAGGTTTAAATCGAGGTGCAGATGCGCTCGGATTCCATACTCGTCAAGTTAAAGCCGACAATGATTTTATCGATCGCCTGGAACAATCTCCCCTACCAGTTATTATTCACTGGAGAGGTACTCACTGGGTAGTTTTATACGGTCAAAAAGGGAAAAAATATATCATTGCCGATCCTGCGGTAGGGATTCGTTACCTAACTCGCCGTGAGTTGGTTGCTAATTGGGCGAATGGCGTAATGTTGCTACTCACCCCAGATGATAACCGTTTTTACGAACAACCAGAAGATAACACGAGCGGTTTTGGCAAAACCACTCAAGCTACACCCCAAGCTTGGCAAGAATATCAATCTAATTATGGTCGTCTTGCTAATTTGGGTTGGACGACGATGAAACTGGGACTTTACACTGGCACTATCACTAGTACTCTTTCTAGTTTGACTAATGTTGGTTTGCTTTGGATGGGTAGTTTCTTGGTGATTGGTAAAACTTTAAGTATCGGTCAGCTAATTGCCTATAACGGATTGAGTGGTAATTTTCTCGGTTTTTTAAGTGCAGCGATCGGTTTAGTTGACGAATTTATCACCGCACAGATTGTCATCCAACGTTTAACAGAAGTAATTGACGCTACTCCAGAAGACGATAACGATTTCAAAAAACCTTGGGCAGAACTTTCTGGCGATACAGATATTATTTGTTCCGATCTTAACTTTCACCACGCGGGTAGAGTCGATCTTTTAGAAGATTTTTCTCTAACTATTCCTAGTGGTAAAGTAACGGCGTTAATTGGTAAGTCTGGCTGTGGTAAAAGTACTCTCGCTAAACTAATTTCTGGTTTGTATTCCGTTCAATCTGGCAATATCCGTTATGGTATCTACAATCAACAAGATTTATCTTTAGAATGCTTGCGCCAACAGGTTGTTTTAGTACCTCAAGAACCACACTTTTGGAGTCGATCGATTATTGAAAATTTTACCTTCAGCTATCCCGACATCACCTTCGAGCAAATTGTCAAAGCTTGTCAAATAGCTGGTGCTGACGAATTTATCAGCGAACTTCCCGATAAATATCAAACAGTTTTAGGGGAATTTGGTGCCAATCTTTCTGGCGGTCAAAAACAGAGATTAGCCATAGCCAGAGCGATCATTACCGAACCACCCATCCTTATTTTAGATGAATCTACAGGCGCACTCGATCCAGTCAGCGAAGCACAAGTACTCGATCGCCTGAACCAGCACCGCAAGGGCAAAACTACCATTCTTATTTCTCATCGTCCCAAAGTAATTCAACGTGCAGATTGGATTGTGATGCTAGAGAAAGGACACTTAAAAATTCAAGGTTCTCCAGAAACCTTATTAGAAATTCCAGGCGAACATTTAGATTTCCTCGATGGCACGATTTCCTTAGCAAATAGCCATCAGCCATCAGCTTTCAGCCGTCAGCTTGCAGCTAGTTCCCTAACCCCTAACCCCTAACCCCTAACCCCTAATCCCTAATCCCTAATCCCTACACCCCAACCGATCATGAATATTAACTCATTGCCCTCAATCTCAGAAAACGAATTTCTCCCCCCTATTCATAATTGGATTCGCTTTGGCGGATTAGCAATCGTTGCGGTTGTCGCCCTAGCTATTCCCGTTGCCTCAGTAGCCAAATACAAAGTAACCGTTAAAGCACAAGCAGTAGTTCGTCCCGATGGTGAATTGAGAATCGTTCAAGCTGCTTCTTTAGGACAAGTTAAACATATTGCTGTCAAAGGAAATCAGGTTGTCAAAAAAGGAGATCTTATTGCTACAATTGACGATTCTCGTCTACAAACACAAAAAAGCCAACTGCAAAACAAAATTCAACAAGCACAACTACAACTCGTCCAAATTAACGCGCAAATTCTTGCCCTCAGTAGCCAAATAATCGCAGAAACCGATCGCAATAACCGCGCTGTCACCTCAGCCAAAGCCGAACTAACTCGAATTCAACGAGAACATCAAGATAAAAGTATTACCACCGTTACCAGTCTCCAAGAAGCCGAAGCCAATTTAAGATCGGTTCAAGCAGCCTTAAATGGTGCAAAATCTAAGCGCGATCGCTATCAGAGTGCAGCCAAAGAAGGGGCGCTGTCTAAAGATCAATTGGAGGAAGTAGAAGTAGCTGTTCGGCAGCAAGAACAAGCGGTTGAAGCTGCAAACGCGAAAGTAAGACAAGCAAAAGCAATTCTCAATCCCTCCAGCGCAGAAATGGCGATCGCGACAGAACGGATCGCTCAAGAGCAAGCTTCGGGGAAATCCAGTCAAGCTACTTTACAAAGGGAAAGAGAAGCTTTGCTTCAGCAAAAAATTGAAATTCAAAAACAGCAGTCTCAAGATAAGCGCGAGTTGCAACAAATAGAAACTGAAATGAAGCAAACCGTGATTACTGCACCAGCAGACGGTACTATCTCTAAACTCAATCTGCGTAACATCAATCAAACCGTGCAACCTGGAGAGGAAATCGCCCAAATAGCCCCTAGTAATAATTCGGCAATGGTTAAGGCTTTAGTTCCTACTAAGGACATTGGTAAGGTAGAACAAGGTCAACAAGCACAGCTTAGAATATCAGCTTGTCCTTACACAGACTACGGTACTTTCAAAGGTAAAGTTAAAGCAATTCCTCCTGATGCTGTTACACCTCAAAATAATCGATCGCCTGCAAGTGCCAACTCAACCGATTCAATTCAAAACGTGAGTGCGATGGGTTCTTTTTACGAAGTGGCGATCGAGCCAGAAAACAATTCTTTAAGTCAAGGTGATAACCATTGTTCTCTTCAATTAGGGATGGAAGGCAGCGCTGATATTATTACCAAAGAAGAGACTGTACTTAAATTCCTACTTAGAAAAGCCAAGTTACTTGCAGGTGAGATGCCATAGGTTTAACGGGCATTTCGCAGGTTGACGAATAAAGGTAGGGTATTAATATGAAGAGTTTAAATGAGCTATTGTGGAGATCCGAGTTAAAAATTTAGACCACTTAGGTATAGTAGCAGGAATTATCGACCAAATTGGAATAGTTGAAGAAATAGATAGGCAAATAGAGAAGCATCCGCAACAAATAATTAGTACAGGTTTCGAGCGTTTTTGTTAATACCCCTCGAAGAGTGGCAACCTTGGCAATGGTCATGGGTTTATGTTTGCTGGTTTATCTCAATCATCAACCACAAGTTTCTAATCTCACCGATGTTCGTCTGTGGATTTTACGCTTTTTTGGGAACGCTTGCCAAAAATATTATTTAATTTGTTAACCTACCTGCGAAATGTCCGTTTAAAAACCTTCTATTTATTTAATGAAAAGGCTTTGAGCAATTAAAAGCATCTTTTTTAAAGAGAAGATTGGATAAATTTGAGGAGAATAAAACACAAATTTTTTGATAATTGCCAAATGCACCTAGAAGATTTAACTAAAGGAACGATCATCAAAGGAGTTTTACCTAACCAAGTGGTGACGGTTGTTGATGTGAAATGGTTTGGCTCTGATGTAATCGAACTGATTTACAGAGAAACCAACGGTTGCTTAAATAATGAACTACTATATCGTGACAGAGAAGCAACACTGGAAATTATCACACGAGACTGCCCCTGGAATTTTAACGCTGACGGCGGACTATTACGTCTGGTTTCGGAGGCCCATCGCATTCGACTAGCACATCTATTCGATCCCATGCTAGCGGTTCATACTTCTTTGGTCGAACCCCTTCCCCATCAGATTACTGCGGTTTACGGGGAAATGTTACCTCGTCAACCACTACGTTTTCTTCTGGCTGACGATCCAGGTGCGGGAAAAACGATTATGGCGGGGTTACTGATTGCTGAGTTACTCATTCGAGGAGATTTAAATCGCTGCTTGATTGTTTGTCCTGGTAGTTTGGCAATACAGTGGCAAGAAGAATTAGATCGACGTTTTCATCTTCCTTTTGAAATTTTAACCAACGAGCGCATCGAAGCCGCACGTACTGGAAATGCTTTAGCAGAAATTCCTTTGCTAATCGCCAGGTTAGATAAACTCAGTCGCGATGACAATTTACAGGCGAAACTACAACAAACAGACTGGGATTTAATTATCTGTGACGAAGCGCATAAAATGTCAGCTTCTTTTTACAGTGGCGAAGTTAGGGAAACCAAAAGATATAAGTTAGGAAAACTTCTTGCTAGCATTACTCGTCACTTTTTGCTGATGAGTGCTACCCCGCACAATGGTAAAGAAGAAGATTTTCAGTTATTTATGGCGTTGTTGGATGGCGATCGCTTTGAAGGAAAATTTCGCGATGGGGTTCACGTTGTTGATACTTCGGACTTGATGCGACGATTGGTAAAGGAAGATTTACTCAAGTTTGATGGTACACCTCTATTTCCAGAACGCAGGGCATATACTGAGAAAACTGCAACCCCATTTTGTTGGTTCTTTTTTCCTCGAAGCTTTTCAAAAGTTGGGTGGAAGCATTCGAGAACGGGAGTCTAGACGTTATGAAATAACTCACGTTCCTGCTATTATCCGCAATCGAGGTCGTTTGATTAGTACTAGAGAATCGATCCTCACTCGCTACGAAAGGATCTGTTTTGATAAGCATTTAATCAGCCTTTCTGGTAAACCCCTTGCAGCTTTTATTTGTCCAGGACATTCTTTGCTGGATGCTACTTTAGACTTGATTTTAGAGATATATCGAGATGTTCTCAAACAGGGAAGTATTTTAGTAGATGAAAATGATAGAAGCAATCGCATTCGAGTTTTAGTTTACTTAGAACATAGCATTCAAGATGGTCATACTGAATCTGGTGGTAAACGTCGCCTTGTTTCCCGCAGGATGCAGTATGTAGAAATAGAACCATCTACTGAAGATTCCCAATTTCGAGTTAACAACTCTGGTTATGCTCCTTATTTAGATTATCGTCCTCTTCAAGAAGAAGAATCGAGTGCGATCGAATCAATTCTAAAACAATCTTTCTTAAGAGAAGATATCGAGTCTCAAGCTAAAGCTTATGCGATCGCCGAAATCGTTACCCAACACCTTCAAGAGATTAAGCAGTACAAAGAAGAATTAATTAACAAAACTCTAGCTGCTGTTAAAGATCGACTCACCAAAGAAATTAATTATTGGGATATGCGATCGGAAGACTTAAGAATGCAAGAATTAGCTGGTAAAACAAATGCCAAACTCAACTCAGCTAAAGCCAGACAACGCGCCGACGAACTGCAAGCAAGATTGCAAAGAAGAACCGAAGAATTAGAACGAGAACGTCGTTTATCTCCTCTTCCTCCAGTAGTAGTAGGCGGCGCTTTAATCGTGCCGATCGGCTTGTTAAATCGTCTACAAGGTAAGACAGAAGCAACCATCGATACTTTTGCCAAAGACAAAAAACGGGTCGAACAATTGGCAATGAATGCGGTAATGGAAGTAGAAAGAAAATTGGGATACGAACCAAAAGACGTTAGCGATCGCAATCTCGGTTACGATATTGAATCGAAAATCCCCGATACTGGACGTTTGCGGTTTATTGAAGTCAAAGGAAGAATTGAAGGTTCGGATACGGTAACGGTTACTAAAAACGAGATTTTAACTGCTTTGAATAAGCCTGAAGATTACATTTTAGCTTTGGTAGAAGTTCCCAAATCTGAAGAATGCGGCACAAATAAAAATTGTCTAGTTCGTTATGTCAAACAACCGTTTCAAAAAGAACCTGATTTTGGTGCAAGCAGCGTCAACTATAACTTGAAAGATTTATGGCAACGAAGCGAGGTAATTTATTAATCCAGGAAAATCTAATAAGTAATGAAGTATTCTCGTTATACTAAATTCAACAAACTTAGCTCCAAACAACAACTATTTAGACTTTAAATGGAAAAATGCTAGTAAAACTCAAACAAATAAATGTGCCGCCAGGACAGCACGTATTATTAACAGATCTAAGCTGGCAAGAATTTGAAGCCGTTCTAGAAGATTTAGAAGAAAAACGTTCCTCTAGAATAGCTTACGATCGCGGCACTTTAGAAATTATGACTCCATTACCAGAACACGAAGTTAATAAAGAAATTGTTAGCGATTTAATTAAAGCTTTACTAGAAGAACTAGATATCGAATTTTGTACTTTGGGTTCTACTACTTTCAAAAATGAATTAATGGATATAGGTATAGAACCCGATAATTGTTTTTATATTCAAAATGAAGCAGCTATTCGAGGAAAAGATCGTCTAGATTTAGCTATCGATCCACCTCCAGACTTAGCTTTAGAAATTGATGTAACCTCTCGCACTCATCTCGATATTTATCAAGCGTTAGGTGTTCCCGAACTTTGGCTTTTTGAAAATGGTAAATTACAAATAAATTTATTGCAAGATGGTCAGTATGTAGAGTCAGAATTCAGTTCAAATTTTCCTCAATTTTCTATTAAAGAAGTAATTCCTCAATATCTAAACAAATGTAGAATTGAAGGAAGAAATAAGACTATGAAAGAATTTAGAGCTTGGGTGAAAGAACAAATATTATCTAAAAATTAATCAAAAAATTAACTTGAAATTACTATGGTTCAGGAATTAATAGAGCTAAGACAAAGTATAGTCGAGGGACGCTATCGAGATGCACTAGCGATCGTTGATGAACTGGAAGGAATGGGCAAGCAAGCAATTTTACGCAATATTGAATCTTATTTAGTACGATTAGTCATTCATTTAATTAAAAACCAAGTAGAAAAACGTTTGACAAATTCTTGGGCTGCTTCTATTACTGATTCAATTAGACAAATTAAAAAATTGAATTTAAAAGATAATAAAAAATCTTATTATATCAACCAGAATGAATGGTCTGATTATTTAGAAGAAGCTGTAGAAGTAGCAATTATTGAAGCTAGCATAGAAGTCGGCGGCGGAATTTATACTCCTAATCAGTTAAAGGAAATAGTCAATATCGAACAAATTATAGTGTTAGCTACATCATTAATTGACCTAACTTATAATTATTCAGCTAAAGATTTATTATCTGTTGTTCAAGAATGTTTTGTTAGTTTACCTGGAGGAAAAGAATGGGTCGAGAGAAGAATTTAGTTTGATAAGTATATATGTAATAGTATTTACTGTCTTAATATCACTGATGTTTAAATAATAATTAAATGTTAAAACGGTTGACTAATAGGATAATGGTCAGCCGCTATGTTTTATCGTAAAAAATTAATTGAAGTTTCCTTACCTTTGGAAGCAATTAATCAAGAATCAGCCAGAGAAAAATCGATAAGACATGGACATCCATCTACGCTACATTTATGGTGGGCAAGACGACCTCTAGCAGCTTGTCGGGCAGTATTATTCGCTTCATTGGTAGACGATCCATCAGAACATCGCGATAAGTTTCCGACAGAAGAAGAACAAAGAAAAGAACGTCAAAGATTACACGATTTAATTGGTCGAATTGAGAATCTTGAAACTAAAAATAAATCTACCCAAACTGTTCGTGGTTTGGTGTCTTGGGATGATATTAAGGTAGGGGCGAATGGCAATTCGCCCATCATTGAAGAAGCACAGAAAGAAATTGCTCGTTGTTTGGCTTGGGAACAAGGCGACGAACCACCAACAAAATCTGAAGAAGTAAGAGAATATTTACGTAAGTATGCACCACCAGTTTACGATCCTTTCTGTGGTGGTGGTTCGATACCTTTGGAAGCACAAAGATTGGGATTAGAAGCGCATGGAAGCGATCTAAATCCAGTGGCAGTTTTGATTACTAAAGCATTAATTGAAATTCCCCCAAAGTTTGCTAATCAACCACCAGTTAATCCAGAAGCGCAGCAGAAAAAGAATTTAAACGCATGGCATGGCGCACAGGGTTTAGCGGAGGATGTGCGCTATTACGGCAAGTGGATGCGAGATGAAGCCCAAAAACGTATTGGGCATTTATATCCCAAGGTTTACCTCACCCCCCAGCCCCCTCTCCTAAAAGGCGCTACCGTGTACACACAAGTTAAAGTAAA
>CAZJTL010000129.1:0-15009 GCA_964548905.1 uncultured bacterium
TTTTGTCTCCCGCGATCGCGATCGCAAATTATTTCTGACTTTTCAGACATCCTCTAAGGAAGAAAACTCTTCTTTGAACTCAAGACGAGATAAACTTTAGCAGGGTAAAGTAGTTTAGGGAAAGTAAAATTCCTTTTTATCCAAGTGCATAATTGAACATCCTAATAAATAAATGCTAGCCAGCTACATAGACAAGGCAATAGAATTAGCTAATTACGAGATTATTGAAGATGATGGAAATTATTGGGGTGAAATTCCTCAATTACAGGGAGTGTGGGCAAATCATCCTACTTTAGAAGGATGTCGAACTGAATTAAGGGAAGCTCTTAGTGATTGGATTGCTCTACGATTACGTTTAGGATTATTTATTCCTGTAATAGCGGATATCGATCTCAATCAAATTACGGAGGAAGTTCCATTAATTTAAAAGAATGTCGCAATTAACTCCAGTATCTTGGAACTATTTAGTACGAAGACTGCGAGAATTAGGTTTTGAAGGGCCTTATGCTGGCGGGAAACATCCACAAATGCGGCGCGGTGAACTTACTCTAATTATTCCCAATCCCCATCAAGGTGATATTGGCGTTGGACTATTGCAAAGGATACTACGTCAAGCAGCAATTTCTCGTCAAGAATGGTTGGGAGAATAAGTCGATCTGCCTTGTCATTTTAACCTGAACGATCGCTATGCTACAAAGTCGGCGATCGCACTAACCGATGTGACACAAATAATTTCGCGATCGCTTTGAATTGCTTCCGAATAAATGTAGCGACTTGTGATGTCTTTCTACTCGTCCACTAGCTTTGACAATACGTGTTGGCGATATCTATTTGCCATTGCTTCCGCCTTTTCGTATACATTCAAGGGGTTTCGCAACATATCACCTGGTTCTGATTCTAAATCACTTGTTGAAAGCAATTGAGCTAGTGTCATATCATGTATTTCTTTTCGAGAATTGACATCTACAATTTACTCTACACACAGCTTGCAGGCTAAAATATATGAACAAATGTACTTAAAGATGAAATTCTTGAGAAAATTACTACTGAATGCCAATATTTCTACCACCCGAACCGAAAATAATTGGTACGCCGCTATTCTGAGGTTCCCAACCTACTTTAAAACCTTGTTTCCAGGCTAGTTGGCGAGCTTGTCGAAAAGCTTCAAAACTATCAGGTCTAACAATCATAGCCAGATAATCTCTGCTAGGATCTAGTTTGGACAAAACTTGATTGAATTCTGAATCTGCTTTCACTAAGCTGGCGATCGCTTCACCTTGTTTATCTTTAACTGGTTCGTAAAGCCACGCCGAAGCTTTTCTGTCTACTAAACGAGCCTGATAGTAAGGGGTTGAAGGTCGAAAGCGGGTTAAGCGCTCTGCTTGATTCGACAAACATAATTGATATTCTCTAACATCTAACATGTAGTCGTTATAAGCAATCATGTCTTCATTAGTGGCGGGTTCTTGTGGCTTTCGACAAGATGATTCACCTAAAACTTTTTCGATTTGCCTATCTATACTTGCATCATCTATATAAGTAACTTTATTAGCTGCAAGTTCAAAAAAGCGTGGTTTTTTGTTAGTTTCAGTAACTAAAGGCGTTACCACCGTAGTACGAGTTTTTCCTGCTTGTACGGCGATCAAACTAACAAACAGACTCACAAACATCAATACACCAACAGTATTAGTGAGAGTGTCTAAAAAAGAGTCCAAATTTTGATTGAGGCGATCGAGTTTGCGAGTACGTCTGGTTTTCATAATTGTTCCCTGTTAAGAGTTCCCTTTACTTTCCAACTTGAAGTTGCCAACCGCGATCGAGTGGTTCGTAACCGATATCGATTTTCTCAAGTTCTGCCATACTCCTAACTGCTTTAAAAACGTCATAAGCATCAGGTCTAACTGCAATAATTAAATATTGGTTCTTTCCTTTGCTCTTGATTTGCGCCAGTAATTTTTTTAGGGGTGAATTTTTCTGCACTAATTGATTTTTAGGAATCAATTGCTTACTAGGATGAACAACTACACCCTTGTCTCGACATTCAAGATATTGAGGAGTTTTATTTTGATTTTCTCCTCGTTCGCTTTTGGCAACAATCTTGACTTCTTTTTGATTGCCGATCGCCTGAGAAGTCATTACCAAGATCAGTAAAATTAAAGTGCCGATCGTACAAGCTAAGATCGAGAGAAATGGAAATAGTTCTACTTCCATTTTCCTCCGAGAGATTTTTCTTCTTACCATCGGTTTAACTCTCGTGATGATCTTGTTCTAGTAAAGTAATGCGACGCGGTTTATTCATTTGTTCGATCGCGCTACGAAACTGAACAAAACTACCTTGCATTTCGCTAAGAATTTGTTTGAGATCGCCGTTGTGTCCGTTAGCTTGGATATTCTGCTCTAAACTCTGCTGTAGTTGTGCTAATTCGGCAAATTTACTAATACACTGTTCTAGAGAAGCTACGCGATTTTCTAGCGCACCAGATGCATGATTTAACTGTTGGCTAATTTGTTCGGTTTGTGCTTGTAGACCATTAGCGATCGATAAAATTGAAGAAGAAACAGAAGAATTGTTAGCTTTCGCTTGTTCGATAGTTTCTTGAATTTCTCTAACTATCTCTTGATTGGTCAAGCTTTGTTGTTGGAAGAAAGTCAAAAATTCTTGTCTGTCTTTGAGCGCATCTTCTTTGACTAACGCCATTTGCTCTAGTAGTTTCAAGCTAATATCTTGGACTTTACTTAAGGTAGCCTCATTAACATAATTAATTTGCTCAGCCATCTTGTTGCTGATATTCTGCACTTTATTGAGTTCTAGCAAAAAGCTTTGTGCTAAAGTCTGAACTGCTTGCTGTGCATAGTCGTTAACTGGTTGGATAATATCTCTTGGACTGGGAAGATTTTCCCTAATGGCGCGATTAACTGCGGCGTTAATCATTTTTTCGTCAACAGTTTCCGAGCTATCTTTGAGTCTGGGTAAGAGTTTATCGTTGATAAAAACATCGATCGCCAGCAGTAATTTAGTTTCGTAACGCTCTACCAGCACTAAAGGAATCATCACCAAGATACTGACAAACAAAGCTAGCAGGGTTGTATCGAAAGCAATGGCTAAACCATTGGTGACAGTACCAATCCCATCTTTAATTTGGTCGATTTGTTCGGCTTTCTTCAAGAAACCTGAAAAGCCGTTAACAGCTTGAGATATTCCTACTACTGTCCCAATAAACCCTAACAGAGGAATTGCCCAAATTAATACTCTGGGAAATAAATAAGATGCTTCAGAAGCGCTAAGGTAGAATGAAGAGTCATCAACAGCAAATTCTGAAGCTGATTTGCGATCGCCCGATTGCATGTAAGCTTTAATGACACGGCTACAACGAGAAGCAATTAAACTACCGTCTTTAGCTAAGCTTTGCTGGAGATTGATTACTTGCTCTGAATTCGGTTCTTCTAAAGAAATGACCGAAAGACGCTGAGATAACCAATTTTTGCTTAAAGCTTGAAATTCTTTTCTGATTCTGACAAATTTAATCGCTGCAATAGCAACTACAATGCTGCCAAAGTAAACATCGAAGTATTGAGTCCAGCCTCTTTCAAAGAGAATTAGTCCCCAAGCAGTAGTTTTAAATGGCAATAAAACCAAATAAACGACTAAAGTTATTACTGCCGCGATCGCTAATACCAGAAAAATACTGACATCTAGCTCTTGGCGCTGAGCAGTTTTTGTGCGCGATCTAGAAAAACCTGTAGTACTTATACTTTTCGCCATTGTTTTTATGTTGGTTGGTGTTATTTGGAGATTATGGTTATTTAATTTGTCTAAAGTATTTGTCTCTATAGATATTTATTGGTAGTAACTCAAGTCAGCTAACCACCCAAAGATTAGCTTAACTACGTAAGATGACTCATATCGCTTGTCAACTGCAAAGCATTTTGGCTATTGCAAGCAGTATAGTCTAAAGGTAAATTTCTGTAAATTTACTTGTGTCCTACGTAACTTAAGCTATTAATTTACCATGAATCCTTTTTCTTTTTACGTATTATTACGCAATAAAATTACATTTATAAGCTTTAAATTAGGCAGCAACTATTATCAAAACTAGTGTCTGATTTATTGACAGTTTTGTTGATACTAGTTTTAAAAAAATAAAAATATAAAATTACAAAAAAAACTATGCAAAGGCTTTTTGCTAAAGCTTGAAGAGCCAATCTTTTATTAAATATCTTGCTTTTTGTCTTTTAATTCAAATATTTAATTTTTGCTTGAATTATTGTTAGTTTCATGTTACAAATTATGTTTTTTTGATTGATCGATTTCGATTAATTCATCAAATCTACATGCAAACTTTATCAAAAATTCAAAAAAACTGGCTTATCAACCTAAAATTAATTACCAAATTTTTGACCAACAAACAGTTAATCTTTTTACAAAACTTTGTTAATCTATTTTGCAAATATAACTAAATAAGGTAAAAAGCTTGTCAAGAACAATATCCTTTAAAGAAAGCAGAAGGTTTGATTTGATTGGACTATTAGCGAAAAAGGTATACTGTTGTTGTCTGAAGAAGCGAAGAAGCCAGAATTATCAATTGATGGGCGCTGCGTTTTAGTTTGTCAAAATATAGCTTGTCGCGATCGAGGTGCGCTTAAGGTTTTAGAAACTTTTCGTAGCTATTCTCTGACAAATTGGACAGTAAGAAATTCTGGTTGCTTAGGTCAATGTGGTAATGGTCCGATGGTTTTGATTCTTCCCGAACAAATTTGGTACGATCGCATTTCACCCGAGCAAGTAGATCTCATTGTCAAACAACACTTGGAACGAGGACAACCCGTCCAAGAATTGCTCTACAGAGAGTTTCACCCTATCCATGAAAACAAGCGATCGCCAGAAGATCGATATACGATCGCCTCTATATTTATTGTTAGTTCGATCGCCTTTACCCTCATCGTTATTTTTTGGCTGACACATATTTTTTAAATCTGCTGCCTGCTCCCTACTCCCTGCTCCCTTTTTCCCAAAATAAGATATTCTTTAAAAAGAAATAAAAAATAAAAATTTTGTTAAAATTTATACCAACAGAGGACTTATTCAGAGAGAGAGAATAACTATGACCCAAAAACCGATTGTCGTTGCGCCATCAATATTATCAGCAGATTTTAGCCGTTTAGGCGAAGAAATTAGAGCAGTAGATGCTGCTGGTGCTGATTGGATTCACGTTGATGTGATGGATGGCAGATTTGTCCCTAATATTACTATTGGTCCTCTGATTGTTGAAGCAGTTAGACCTCACACCAAAAAAATTCTCGACGTTCATTTGATGATTGTCGAACCAGAAAAGTATGTTGCTGATTTTGCTAAAGCTGGTGCTGATATCATCTCCGTTCATGCAGAACACAACGCTTCACCTCACTTGCATAGAACTCTCGGACAAATTCGAGAACTAGGTAAACAAGCAGGCGTAGTACTCAATCCTTCGACTCCTCTAGAGTTAATTGAATACGTACTTGAATTGTGCGATCTAGTGTTAATCATGAGTGTCAACCCTGGATTTGGCGGTCAAAGCTTTATCCCTGGAGTAATTCCTAAAATTCAAAAGTTGCGTCAAATGTGCAACGATCGCGGACTCGATCCCTGGATTGAAGTGGATGGTGGTTTGAAACCAAATAATACTTGGCAAGTACTAGAAGCTGGTGCTAACGCGATCGTAGCTGGTTCGGCAGTATTTAATGCTCCTGACTATGCTGCGGCGATCGAAGGAGTTCGCAACAGCAAGCGTCCTACTCCAGAATTGGCAAAAGTTTAACAGTCGGTAAATTATTGTTGCAAGCCAATTGCAAAAATGACGTGGCTTTTAAGTCAGACAGTGAAGGCGATCCCAGTGGGATCGCTTTTTTATTTGTCAATTTTTATGAAAAAAACGCATTTACTTTATGCATTAATTTCATTCAAATTAACTTTTTGTAACTAAACATACAAAATAAACCAATCCCAAAGCAATTAAATAAATATCTATAATCGCTAAATTCAAAACAAAAAAAATATTTTGAATGAGTTCAAATAAGGCAAAAGGCAATAAAAAAAATGTACCTAATCTATTCTATTTGAGAAACGCTATATAGCAGTCCTAAATGATTTATGAAAAATTTCTATTAATTTATCAGCAATGAACTATGAGCTATGAGCTATGAACAATGAACTATGAACTATTTAACTATTTTTAATCGATAAAAAACTTACAAGCATTTTGGAGAACAAGCAATGGTGAGAGCAGCAGAACCAGTTAAAGAGGCTAAATTAAATAAATTTGAAAAATTTAAAGCAGAAAAAGATGGCTTAGCTGTTAAAGATGAATTAGAAAACTTTGCTAAGTTGGGATGGGAAGCGATCGATAAAACAGACTTAGAACATCGCTTAAAATGGTTGGGTATTTTTTACCGTCCCGTCACTCCTGGTAAGTTTATGATGCGGATGAGAATACCTAATGGCATTCTTACCAGTCAGCAAATGAGTGTCTTAGCTGAAGTTGTACAGCGTTATGGTGATGATGGTGTTGCAAACATTACCACCCGACAAAATCTACAAATGCGGGGTATTCGTCTAGAAGATGTACCAGATATTTTCGATCGTTTCAGGAAAGCTGATTTAACCTCGGTTCAGTCTGGGATGGATAACGTTCGTAATATCACAGGTTCTCCTTTGGCGGGACTTGATGCAGACGAATTAATCGATACGCGAGAACTGGTGCAAAAAGTACAAGATGCCATCACCAATAACGGCAAAGGTAATTATCAATTTACCAATTTACCTCGTAAATTTAATATCGCGATCGAAGGCAGTCGAGATAACTCGGTTCATGCTGAAATCAATGATATTGCTTTTGTTCCAGCCTATAAAAACGGAGAATTAGGATTTAACGTAGTCGTTGGTGGTTTCTTTTCAGCTACTCGTTGTGAAGCGGCGATTCCTTTGGATGCTTGGGTTAGAGCGAATGACGATGTTGTCGATTTATGCTTAGCAATTCTCACCGTTTATCGAGACAATGGTTCTCGCGCCAACCGTCAAAAATCTAGACTAATGTGGCTAATTGACGAATTGGGAATAGAAACATTCCGTGCTTTAGTAGAAGAAGAATTTAGTCGTCCCTTAGCACAAGCAGCAGCAGAAGATTTAATTGATTGGGAAAAACGCGATCATATTGGCGTATACAAGCAACAGCAACCAGGCTTGAATTTTGTTGGTATGCACGTTCCTGTTGGTAGACTCAGCGCTCAAGATATGTTCGATCTCGCTCGTCTAGCAGAAGTTTATGGTAGCGGCGAGATTCGTCTTACTTTAGAGCAGAATGTAATTATTCCCAATATTGCCGACGAAAATTTAGAAACATTCTTAGCAGAGTCCCTATTACAGAAGTTTACTACTGACCCCAATCCTTTAGAGCGATCGCTAGTATCTTGCACTGGCGCTCAATTTTGTAATTTTGCACTGGTAGAGACGAAAAATCGCGCTGTCGCTTTAGCAAAAGAATTAGATGCAGAATTAGACGTACCTAGATCGATAAGAATCCACTGGACTGGCTGTCCTAACTCTTGCGGACAACCACAAGTAGCCGAGATTGGCTTAATGGGGACAAAAGTTCGTAAAGATGGCAAAACTGTAGAAGGTGTAGATCTCTATATGGGTGGCAAAGTTGGTAAAGATGCTCACCTAGGTAGTCTTGTTAAAAAAGGAATTGCTTGTGAAGATCTCAAATCAACTTTAAAAGATTTACTGATCGATAATTTTGGAGCTAAACCTAAGAATTAACAAGACATTAAAGCTTAGCGATCACGCCAGAATCAAGTTGGTTTGAGATTGGTTAGCTGCGGAAGATTTTTGATAAGGGTCTTCATGAGATTAATTGGTTTATTCTTGTCATGAAGCTCGTTATCAATGTATCGTTCGATTATATAAATAAGCTTTTTATTGAATTTAATTTAATGTTTACAGCTTGCAAATTAGATGAGAAAACTTTAACTTAGACGGATACTATCTATCTCCGTTTGTCGGCTTGTGTTGATATTACTAGAGAGTTTCGACATTTGCTAACGACTCATTATATGTATTTTTAGAAATAATCAATCGAGGAGGATTTTGAGATAAAAAATATTATTTAATTAGGTTCTGCACAAAAATTGCATAATAATTTTACAAAAATTGCATAATCTATTTTTTTTATCCTTAATAACTTTTTTCGAGATAGAACTCTTGTAACTTTTGTAAGGATTAATCAACACCCTCAACCTTATTTCTCATCGAAATTAACCAGTCTATCAACTACATCCAAAGCCTAGATAGCTTGCAATTTATTTAACTAACCAAAAAAGTAAGAAAGAAAGCTAACCACAAATGAGTAAATTATCGAGACGTAAATTTGTTTTAACAGCAGGTGCTGCTGCCGCAGGTACATTGGCAATTCACGGCTGTAGTAGTGGCAATAAGCAAGCTTCGACCGCTAAACCTGATGGCACTACCTCTGCAACTGCCGCAGGTGCTGCTGAAGCTCCAGAAGTCACTTCAGCTAAACTAGGATTTATTGCACTAACTGATTCTGCACCTTTAATCGTTGCTAAAGAAAAGGGTTTGTTCGACAAATATGGCATGATAGGAGTTGAAGTGGTTAAACAAGCTTCTTGGCCAGTTGTCCGTGATAATTTGGAATTGGGTTCAGGTGGCGGTGGTATTGATGGAGCGCATATTTTGACACCTATGCCCTATATGATGACCTTGGGTACAATTACCAAGAGTAAGCAGCCAGTTCCCATGTATATTCTGGCTCGCTTAAATCTTAATGGTCAAGGAATTTCGGTTTCCGAGACTTACAAAGACCTAAAAATTGGTTTGGATAGCGCTCCTCTCAAACAAGCTTTCGCTCAAAACAAGGGTGCTGGTGATGGGATGAAAGTTGCAATTACTTTCCCTGGTGGTACTCACGACCTCTGGATGCGTTATTGGTTGGCTGCTGGTGGCATCGATCCCAACAAAGATGTCTCTGTCATTCCCGTACCTCCACCACAAATGGTAGCCAACATGAAGAGTGGTACAATGCAAGCTTTTTGTGTAGGAGAACCTTGGAACGCTCAATTAGTTAACCAAAAAGTTGGTTATACAGCATTGGTAACAGGACAACTTTGGAAAGATCATCCCGAAAAAGCTTTCACTATGCGTGCTGACTGGGTAGATAAAAACCCCAAGGCTGCTAAAGCATTACTGATGGCTGTTATGGAAGCACAACAATGGTGCGACAAGCCAGAAAATAAAGAAGAGATGTGTAAGATTATTGGTGCATCCAAATGGATTAAAGTACCTGTCAAAGATATTGTAGGTCGTTCTTCTGGTACGATCGACTTTGGTACTGGAGAAGTCAAGCAAAATTTCCCCGAAGCGATGAAATTCTGGGCTAACAATGCTTCCTATCCTTACAAGAGTCATGATTTGTGGTTCTTAACTGAAGATATTCGCTGGGGTTACATTCCTGCTAGCACCAACACGAAACAGTTAGTAGATAAAGTTAATCGCGAAGATTTGTGGAAAGAAGCAGCTAAAGCATTAAAAGTACCTGCGGCTCAAATTCCCACCAGTACCTCTCGTGGTGTAGAAACCTTCTTCGATGGTGTCAAATTCGATCCAGCTAACCCAGAGGCATATCTTAAGAGCCTCAAAATTAAGAAAGCCTGAAGAAGGCAGGAGGCAGAAGGCAGAAGGCAGGAGGTTCGATCTTATGGTTGGATTTCACGCCTTTTCCCAAAGAAAAATCACCTCTATGTTTAGGGAAATTCTATAGAACGTTCCTATCAAAAACAAAACCGATTACTAATCACCGAATTGCTCTTAAACTAAATAACTAACCATGACTACTAGCTTACAACGCCGTCCGCAAACGAATCCTCTTTCGTTTATTCTGAATCCACCTAAGAAAATTATCCGCCCGATCGTGGCGCTAGCTTTTCTGTTGACTATTTGGCAAGTTTTATGTTCTAGTTCCGATTCTACCATTCCTGCTCCTCTAACGATTTTACAAGAAACGTGGGATCCCTTAATTAAAGACCCTTTCTACGATAATGGTGGTACGGACAGAGGTTTATTCTGGCAAGTATTGGCTAGTATTCAACGGGTATCAGTCGGCTTTTTTCTAGCAGCAGTAGTAGGGATTGGATTAGGTATCCTGATTGGGACTAATGCTTTTATGTACGATGCTTTAGATCCCATCTTCCAAGTGTTGCGAACCATTCCTCCTCTTGCTTGGTTGCCTATTTCTTTAACTATTCTCAAACAAGCCGACCCTTCCGCAATTTTTGTTATTTTTATTACGGCAATTTGGCCGATTATTATTAACACTACAGTAGGGGTTCAACAAATTCCTCAAGACTACAGAAACGTCTCCAAAGTACTGCAACTCTCTAAAACAGAGTATTTCTTTAATATTTTGATTCCTTCAGCAGTTCCCTATATATTTACAGGTTTAAGAATCGCGATCGGTTTATCTTGGTTGGCGATCGTTGCAGCAGAAATGTTGGTTGGTGGTGTCGGCATCGGTTTCTTCATCTGGGATAACTACAATAGCGGTATGCTCAGTCCTCTGATTATTGGCATTATCTACGTAGGTATTATTGGATTGTTGCTAGACAGATTAGTTGGATTTGTTGCAACAGTAGTTGTTCCACCAGAGCAGAAGTAGAGAGCAGAGGGGCAGAGAAGCCGAGGAGCAGGGGAGGCGGAGGGGCAGAGGAGCAGAGGGAGCGGGGGAAGCAGGGGAAGCGGAGGGAGCAGGGGAGAAAAGTAGCAAGCAGCAAGTAAAAAAACTTTAGACTTATGACGCAAGACTTTAGACTTTTATTCCCTCCTGCCTGGGAGCCTTCTGCCTTCTGCCTTCGCAATGAACCATGAACAATGAACTATTAACTATTATCAAATCATGTCTGCATTAATCGAAATAGATCACGTCGATCGCGTGTTTCCTCTGGCTAACGGGGGAGAATATATAGCTCTAAAAAATATTGAATTAAGAATCAAAAAAGGTGAATTTATCTCTTTAATCGGTCACTCTGGTTGTGGTAAATCTACATTACTAAATATAGTTGCTGGTTTAGACAAACCTACTCATGGTGGAGTGGTACTGGAAGGAAGGGAAATTAAAGGGCCAGGGCCCGATCGCATGGTGATCTTCCAAAACTATTCTCTGCTTCCTTGGCTGACAGTCAGACAAAATATTGCTTTGGCAGTCAATCGCGTCCTTCGCAATAGCTCTTCTAAATTAGAACGCAAAGAAATTATCGAGCATAACATCGATCTAGTTGGACTCAAACGCGCTGCAAATAAGTTTCCAGGGCAACTTTCTGGAGGGATGAAGCAGAGGGTAGCGATCGCTCGTGGTTTAGCTTTACGTCCCAAAGTTTTGCTCCTCGACGAACCCTTTGGCGCATTGGATGCTCTTACCAGAGGCAATCTACAAGAACGCTTAATGGAAATCGTGCAGGAAAATCATGTTACTTGTATCATGGTGACTCACGATGTTGACGAAGCCTTGTTACTCTCCGATCGCGTGGTCATGCTAACTACAGGGCCAGAAGCACACATCGGACAAATTATGGATGTGCCTATTCCACGTCCGCGCCATCGTTTAGAAGTAGTTAATCATCCCGATTACTACGATATGCGCCATGAAATTGTCTACTTCCTCAATCAGCAAAAACGCTCGAAACAAAAAGTAGGTAAAGTAGCCAGTACTTCTCTCAAAACTGGCAAGAAAACAACTATTAGTTTGGAAAAAACCACCCTCGATATCGGTTTTATTCCTCTGGTAGACTGTGCGCCTTTGGTTGTAGCAAAAGAAAAAGGCTTCTTCAAAGAACAAGGTTTAGAAGTTAATTTACACAGAGAAACCAGTTGGAGGGCAATAGCAGAAGGCATAACTAGCGATCGCCTGGATGCTGCTCATATGGTAGCAGGAATGCCTTTAGGTATGACCATTGGTGCTGCTGGTCGAACACCTACTCCCGTACTAACTGCCCTCGTTCTCAGCCGTAATGGTAGCGCAATTACTTTTAGTAATCATCTCAAACAACAGGATGTAACCGATCTAAAAACTTTAAAAGCGATCGTTACCAACAGTCCAGACCGAGTTTTCAACTTTGGCATGGTCGATCCTATTTCCATTCATAATTTGCTGTTGCGCTACTGGTTAGCTGCTGGTGAAATTGACCCCGATCGTGATGTCAATTTAATTACCCTTCCACCTCCAGAAATGACCGCCAATCTCAAAGCAGGAAATATTGATGGTTTCTGTGCTGGTGAACCCTGGAACTCTCAGGCAGTATACGAAAAACTCGGTCATATCGTCGCCACCGATTTAGATATTTGGGCGGGACATCCAGAGAAAGTTCTAGGTGTCAGGGAAGACTGGGTAGCTAAATATCCCGAAACTAATATTGCTCTAATTAAAGCACTGCTAAAAGCTTGCGAATATTGCGATGATAACCGCAAAAGGGGAGAAATTATCAATTTACTCTGTCAAACTCAGTATATCGGTTCGGCACGAGAATATACTCATCCTGGCTTCCTCGATCCTGAAAATCTGCACGGTGAGGAAATGGATTTTATGCCTCGTTTCAGTCGTTTCCACGTCGAACAAACTAACTGTCCCACCAGAGATGAAGCTTTGTGGATTCTGACTCAATTTGCTCGTTGGGGAATCGCACCCTTCCCGAAAAACTGGATAGAAGTTTTAGAACGAGTTCGTCGTCCCGATTTGTTTAGCGAAGCTTGTCGTCAATTAGGTTTGCCAGATATGGAACCCGATCGCCATAAGTTTAAACTATTTGATGGTATGGTATTTAATCCAGACGATCCGATCGGCTACTTGCAGCGCTTTAGCATTCATCGTGATATTCGCGTTGAAGAAATTCCTCTCGATTTTCGTTCTCCTGCTGCTTCTTAATTCTTATCTCCCTGCGGGAGAGGCAGCAGGGAGCAGGCAGCAGGCATCAGTTTCTTACATCTATTGTGAGAAAATTTGATGCCTTTTGCTCTGCCTCGACCTCCCCAAGGGTTGAAGATCCTCTTCCTGTGAATTCCTACTCAGATTTTAGCGATGCAAGCCACTAGTAATACGACCCAACAGTCGATGACTCAAAACAATAATTATCTAGTCGTCAATGACGTTTCTAAGGTTTATCCCACACCGAAAGGTTCTTATACGGTTTTAGATGGTGTCAATCTAACCATCAAAGAAGGTGAATTTATTTGTCTGATCGGTCACTCTGGTTGTGGTAAATCCACTTTACTCAACCTTGTGGCTGGATTTAATCAGCCTACGGAAGGGGAAGTCAAATTAAAGGATATTGTCATTACTAAACCTGGGCCCGATCGCATGATGGTGTTCCAGAACTATTCCCTACTTCCCTGGAAAAGCGCTTTTGACAACGTTTATTTAGGGGTTAATCGGGTTTATAAAGATAAATCTAAAGAAGAGAAAGTAAAAATCGTCAACGAACATTTGGCGATGGTAGGTTTGACCGAAGCTGCCCATAAAAAGCCATACCAGCTATCTGGTGGGATGAAACAAAGAGTTGCGATCGCTCGTGCTTTAGCAATTCGTCCCCAGATTTTGATTTTGGATGAGCCTTTTGGTGCTTTGGATGCAATCACCAAAGAAGAGATGCAAGAAGAATTAGTTAAAATTTGGCAAGAACATAAGTTAACCGTTTTGATGATTACTCATGACATCGACGAAGCTTTGTTCCTTGCCGATCGCCTGGTAATGATGACCAATGGCCCATCAGCTAAGATTGGTGAAGTTTTAGAGATACCATTCGAGCGTCCTCGCGATCGCGATAAAGTGATGGACACGGATAAGTACCACGAGTTACGTAATTACGCTCTCGACTTCCTTTACAATCGTTTTGCTCACGATGAAGAGGAGGAAGTTGATGAGGAGTCTGAAACAAGCACAGGGGGTTTGGTAGCTAAAATAGTTACCGCTATAGGCGCGATCGCACTTACTGGTTTTGTTGGTTTTAGTTTATTTCAGTCATTTGGTGGCAATAAAGCTAGTACTTCAGGAGGTGCAACCACAGAAGCACCAGCGAACTAGTGTAGGAATTGAAGAAGGCTCTTATTTTTTAAAGTCAGAAGTAGTTTTTAATAGCAATTCGATCGCTTTAGGGATTAATTCTGGTTCATCTATCCAGATAAAATGGCTGCTATTGTTGGCTTGAATTTGGCGGCAATTTTGAGATAACTTCAGCAATTGTTGGTGAATTTTTTCTCTTAATCGATCGACTGAATTTAGAGGTAGGAAAAAATTAAAAATCGATCGCTTGAAAAAATAAGTAGCCTTCAGGTTAATAATGGGTATATTTCCTAGAGAACTGGTTGGATTGATTTGACGGAAACTGTTATTCAAATTCCAGATTTCTCTAGCCATAGTTAGCCAATGATGATGAGAATAAAACGATCTTTTGACTTGTTTAAGAATGATGGGATCGAATTTAGATAATTGTGGTTTAATTAATTCAAATATTCCTATACTTCTAACCGATCAAACCCAAAACCAATAATAAGGCAAGCGCCTATCTGCAAAACTCGCGATCGCCTTTTAAAACTTCTAGACGATTAGCTGGAGGATTACGCAAATCATTCAGATTACTTGATGCATCTTGAATCGTTTGTTAAATCGATCAAAATATTTGTTACACTTCAAACATAAGATTTTAAAATTAGCTATGCGATCGCTCGATAAACTAACAGAAGAGCTTTTATCTCTCCCCAACGCAGAAAGGGCATTATTAGCAGAAAAATTAGTAGAAAGCCTCGAATTTGATATCGATCCAACAATTGAGGAAGCTTGGACTAGTGAAGCAAAAAAACGCCTAGATGCAGTTCGCGATGATTCTGTTACTACTATCCCAGGAGATGAAGCCCCCCCCCCAGGGCTGTTTCATTCCCTTTTTTTTACTCTAAACAAAGTAAAAGATAGT
>CAZJTL010000130.1:0-14964 GCA_964548905.1 uncultured bacterium
CATTTCATTCTTTACTATTATCAGATCATCCCGCAGGGATGCAACGCCAAAAAATCTTAGACTTTGCGGTCGATTACATAGTTGTTTAGAAAATGTGCCGCGATCGCTAAAATTAAAGAAGCTCGTCGATATTGACAATTTATGAAAGGTATCTGGCTAGAAAAACAGCAATTACAGCTTAAAACTGATTTACCAACACCTGAACCTGCTGAAGGAGAAGCAAGGGTGCGAGTTTTAAGAGCAGGTATTTGCAATACAGATTTAGAACTCCTCAGAGGTTATTATCCTTATACAGGTATACCAGGTCACGAATTTGTGGGCATTGTGGAGCAAGGAGCAGCTAATTTAGTTAATCAGAGAGTAGT
This sequence comes from uncultured bacterium, assembly GCA_964548905.1. Taxonomy (GTDB): domain Bacteria; phylum Cyanobacteriota; class Cyanobacteriia; order Cyanobacteriales; family Xenococcaceae; genus CAZJTL01. The sequence continues at coordinate 366 of CAZJTL010000130.1, forward strand.
AGGCGAAATCAATGCAGCTTGTGGTCAATGTCGTTTATGTCTGACTGGACATCCCACTCATTGCCTACAGCGCACAGTTTTAGGGATTGTTAACCGCAATGGTGCTTTTGCTGAATACTTGACCTTACCGATCGCCAATTTGCACATAGTACCAGATTCTATTACTACTGATGCTGCTACTTTTACAGAACCTCTAGCCGCAGCCTTAGAAATTCAAGAACAGATTGCGATCGCCCCAAACAATCGGGTGTTAGTCGTCGGCGATGGCAAATTGGGACAGTTAGTAGCTCAATCTTTAGCTTTAACTGGTTGTGACTTACTTGTAGTTGGTCGTCATGCTGACAAGTTAGCTAAATTAGAGCAAGTAGGAATTAAAGTAGGTTTTGCCGATCTAGTTACTGCTAAAAGCTTTGATATAGCGGTGGAATGTACGGGCAATCCAGAAGGCTTTAATCTGGCGCTAACTGGTTTGCTTCCTAGAGGAACTCTAGTTTTAAAAAGCACTTATGCTGGTAAATTAACTTTAGATGCTTCTGCTTTAGTAGTGGATGAAATTACGGTGATTGGTTCCCGTTGCGGTCCTTTTGCTAAAGCTTTAGAGATACTTGCTCAAAAACAAGTTGATGTCACCTCTTTAATCGAGACTCATTATCCTCTAGAACAAGGATTAGCTGCTTTCGATCGCGCTCAAGAACGGGGAATTTTAAAAGTGTTACTGAATATGGATTAAGCCACAAATAGCTAAATAGAGCAATGAAAACTCTTTTTTTTGGGTTGCTTGGTACTTTGATCTTAACTAGCGTAGCCAGTTTTGGTTCTGCCAAGGCTGCTATTGCTTCTGAAACTGTAGTTTTGAAGTACGGTATTTCACAAGAATCAATATCTGTTCGAGAACTAGGTGATTTTGCCAGAGGTGGCGAACCTTCTTCTTCTCTAAAAAGTTATCTCCGTATGGTCGATCGCAAGCCAGAAGCGCTCCAAGCACTACTTTCTTCAGGGGTTTATGTGGACGGTGTTTTTCTCTATCGAGTTCTCCAAAGTTTCCCAGGAGAAATACTCCTCGATAGCGTCAGCGAAATTATTAAGACTCCTTCTGCACGAGCAAGTAGAGAATCTTTACGTTCCGCGCTGGTAAGCTCTGCACTGAAAGATGGGCAGATCACCACGATTGAAATACTCGAAAATTACCCGACTTCTGAAGTTTATTTAGAAGGCGACTATATAGTAAATATTTATAAGTCTATTCGTAGCGTTCTCAGTTTTGTATCTCTTTTTAACTTATGAACCATAGCATCTCTAGTAGGCAAGAGTGTTTAGGGTTTCGCGAAGATAGCGGCTAACTTGCTGCTCGATATTAGACTTACTATCTAACTCTTGTTGCGATCGCCAGCGTTTAAAGCCAGAACTTTCGGCGATCGCTAGTTTCAAGCTTTCCCAAATTTCACTGTCTGGTTGGAAATTGGAATTGGAATATTGTTCGGAATCTTTAGTTGGCAACATCTTTTTGCTTGTTATTAAGAAATTCTATCTCTATCCTTAGAATAACCCAGTCACAATTTTTAATTATGATGCCGTTTACACAAAATCAGCTTTTTTTTGAGAATGTTTTAAGAATGTAGGGGTTAGGGACTAGGGATTAGGGGATAGGGATTAGGGGATAGGGATTAGGTATTAGAAATTAAGGTGTAATTGGAGGGAGAATTTTTCTGACTTTGAATCCTGCGGTGGTGAAATCTTTCTCTATTTTTTCGATCGCGTAGGGTTGAGAGGCTCTAAATTTCTCTTCCTTGGTCAACAAAACTGCCAAAACACTTAGAGGTACTTGCAGGAACAAATTGCTAGCTAGAAAAGCCAAAGCAGCAATAATCAGACCCAATATACGCCACTGAGGAGGTAGAGGTGTAACGGTTGATGCTAGAGGTGCCAGACGATCGATTTGCCATAGCAAGAGTGCCATCACGATCGCGGCGATCGCACCTAACCAAAATTGTTGCTTATTTTTAAACAAACTGAGTATTTGTCTTTGCTGTTCGCTTAGTTTTTCTGGTCTTAATGCTACTAACAACAGACTGAAAATATTAAAAGGACGTTGCCATTGCATCCAAAAAATGGGAACAATTCCCACTATGGCAATAGCTATTAATTCAATTCCATAAGCAGGAAAAGGATCGCCTACAGCTAAACCCAACCAAACAATTTCCAACCACAACGGTAGCGCGGCTATCCCAGCTAAATGAATCCACAAAAAAGGTTCGGATTTAAAAGAGTGCATTGCTAATAGTTCATGGTTCATTGTTCATTGTTCATTGTTCATTGCAAGAAGCAAGGAGACGGGGAGATGGAGAGTATTAAAAAGACAAGGAGGACAAGGAGGACAAGGAGGACAAGGAAGTAAATTTAGCTTCTGCCTTCTGCCTCCTGCCTCCTGCCTTCTATTTTGTTGCCAGAGTACGACGTTTGAGAACCATTTGATAGGACTCAATAATATCGCCTGGTTTCCACTCGTTGAACTTGCCACCGCCAATACCGCATTCATAACCAGCATTGACTTCTTTTGCGTCTTCCTTAAAGCGCTTGAGCGAATCTAGTACGCCTTCATGAATCACTTGTCCGTTACGGAATACGCGCATTAAGCTGTTACGCACTACTTTGCCAGATTGAATGTAAGATCCAGCTACAGTACCACGACCGACGGGGAAGACATCGCGCACTTCTGCTTGTCCCAAAGTTTCTTGGACTTCTTCGGGGTCGAGTAGACCTTCCATCGCACCTTGAACTTCATCCAAGAGATTATAGATAATGTTGTACTGACGAATATCTACACCCTCGCGATCGGCTGCTGCTCTGGCACCACTAGCTAAGGTGGTATTAAATCCAATAATTACAGCGCCGCTAGCTGCCGCTAGATCCACATCTGTTTCTGTTACTTCACCAGGAGCGGAGAACAAAACTCGTACTTGGACTTCATTTTGGGGCAGTTGTTGCAGAGAGCCAAGAATTGCTTCGAGAGAACCTTGAACGTCTGCTTTAAGAATGAGATTGAGTTCTTTGAGTTCGCCTTCTCTGGCTCGTTCGGAGATGCTAGAAAGGGTGACTCGACGAGCTGCCATGGATTGCTGTAAACGGGATTGACGTTGATTGTCTGCTCTTTCATCGGCAATAGCACGAGCTTCTTTCTCGTTAGCAAAGACTTCAAATTCTTCACCTGCGGCAGGAACATCGTTCATACCGAGTACTTCGACAGCAAAGGAAGGAGTAGCTGCTTCTACTTTAGCGCCGCGATCGTCGATCATTGCTTTGATTTTGCCTAATACCGAACCAGCAACTAAAGTATCTCCAACTCGTAAGGTTCCATTTTGAACGAGTAAAGTGGCAACTGGACCTCTAGCGCGGTCTAGATGAGCCTCAATTACAGTTCCTTTAGCCGAACGATCTGGATTGGCTTGCAGATCTTCAATCTCAGAGACTAAAATCAGCATCTCTAAAAGTCCATCGAGGTTTTCTCCCTTGAGAGCGCTGACTGGCACCATAATTGTCTCGCCACCCCACTCTTCTGGGATTAAACCTTGTTCGGTTAATTCTTGTTTGATTCGGTCTGGATTGGAATCTTCTTTATCAACCTTGTTAATAGCTACTACAATCGGTACTCCAGCAGCTTTAGCGTGACTAATTGCTTCTTTCGTTTGTGGTTGTACTCCATCATCAGCAGCCACCACTAGAACGGCGATATCAGTGACTCTAGCGCCTCTAGCTCGCATAGCAGTAAATGCTTCGTGACCTGGAGTATCGAGGAAGACAATTTGATGTTGTTTGCCTTCATGTTCGACATCAACGTGGTAAGCACCGATGTGCTGAGTAATGCCACCTGCTTCACCTTGAGCTACTTTAGTTTTTCTGATTGAGTCAAGCAAGGTGGTTTTACCATGGTCTACGTGACCCATAATCGTGACTACAGGAGGACGACGGTGTAGATACTCCAGGTCAGTAACATCAATCATTTCACCTAGCTTGGTTGCTGAGGATTTTTCTTGTGCTGCTTCTACCTTAACTCCTAACTCTTCAGCTACTAAACGAGCTGTATCCATGTCGAGAGTTTGGGTGATATTAACGGCAATTCCTTTAAAGAAAAGACTTTTAATGATTTCCGTTTCAGCAGTGTTCAACAGATCTGCCAGTTCTCTGATCGTGAGACTGTCAGAAAGAATAATAGATTCTGGCGGGCCAGCTACAACCTGGCGATCGCGACGCTCTGTTTTAGTGCGATTTTGATTGCTTTCAGATTTAGGCGTGGGTTTTTTCGCCCGAGCGGTAGTAGTCACCTTCTCTGAAGCTTTCAAAGATTCTGGTTTGGGAGGACGTGCTGTTGATAAGCTAACAGCTACAGAAGCAACAGAGATTTCTGCGTCTGGATCAAAATCGTCGTCATCTTCAATGAGAGGCTTGCGACGCTTAGTTTTAGTGCCTGCTTTCGCTTTTCCTTTACCTTCACCTTCTTCTTCTTCATCTTCCCAAATTGCCTCTTTACCCTTTTTGGCAGGATGAGCGGGAGGACGTTTGAGTTTAGGTTTGACTAGTTTAATTGAATCTGTAATTTCCCCGAGAATTTCTTCACCGACTGCCTCATCTTCGTCTAGATCGGTTTCTTCGGCTACATTTAATGAAGCTGGCTTGCTGGCTTGCGGTGATCTGGGCGGTTTAGGTCTTTGTAATTTGGGTAATTCTTTAATTTCTCTGGCTTCTTTTGTTTCCTTAGCTTCTTTTTTGACTACAGATTCAACTACTGTTCTTTCTTTGTCCCTGTTTTCTTCCGATTTCCGAGCAATTATTTTGCTTGGTGGGGCTAAAGTGACAGTATCTAAGGTTTTTGCTGGCTTAGCCGATATTGGTTGAACTCGATCGACCTCTGAGTTGGCACTACCTGCTTTTGGTCTAGCTGGAGGAGAAATAAGTTTTGGAGTAGAAATCTTACTTGGAGTCACTACTGGTTCTTCTGTTTTAATTGATTGATTTGGTTGTCTTGATTGATTTTTGCTGCTGATATTAAGATTTGATAAATCTTGTGCTTGAGATGGCTCGATCGGAACTGACATTTTTTCTATGCTGTCAGTAGGTTCGGTAGGATTTCTATTAGGGTGTGTTGATTGCTTTGCTGTCACCGAGGACTGCGCTTTGACGGGAAACTTGGGCGGTGATGCCAATACAGAAGCCTGCGACTTCTCCTGTGGCTTAGCAGCCGAGTTCGCAGCGATATTTTTATGTTGAATTGCTAATATTTGCTGTTTACGTTTTTCTTGCACTTGTTGAGACGATTTTCCTGATGAAGACCCAGATTCTTCCTCTACCATATTGGCGCTAGTTTTTCCAGAGATATGGCTGGGGGTATATTTTTGGGCGGCTGCTCGAATTTGTTCAACCTGAGCTTCTGTTATTGTACTACTATGAGTCTTAACTGCAATACCTAATTGCTCGCAAATTTCCAAGATATCTTTGTTATCCAAGCTTAATTCTTTTGACAATTCGTAAATTCTGACTTTGCCGTTGTTCATCCACTAAGTCCTTTAATTTGTAGAAATTGTGATTATTTCCTGACCATTTTTTGACATAATATAGGTTAACTGTTTTTTAAGTTACTCAGATCCTGAAAATACTAGGTTGCTCTTCAAAATATTGAGTTTGGTATAAATAGTTTGAGTTAATGAAGGCAAATCCTCCCTAATACTATTTTAGAAAAAAAACAAATATAGTTTGCCAAGTTCTGCTAATCAAGTTTAAATAAATTCTGCTACTTAGTACTGTTTCAAGATGTCGATTCCAAACGATCGCTACCGCTACCTCAGAAAAAAAGTCTAATTCGCTAGAAGATGTTTTACTATGCTAACGATGAGATAGAGAAAGAGTCCAGTCAATAACGGGCGATCGTTTAAATCTTTAAACTAATTCGATCTTGAGATCGTCTGATTGATTTTGCCTAGTCGCTGCTGCAAGCTTTGATAAATTTCATCAGGAACAGACGCTTTGAGAGCGCGTCCCAATCGATTTTTGTGAAATGCTTTTTGCAAGCAAATAGCTTGAGGACATACATAGGCGGATCGACCCATCCCCCAATCTAATTGTACTTGACCAGATGGATAGACTCTAACAATTCGCCAAAACGAATCTTTGTGGGCAATTTGACGACAGCTCAAACATCTTCGATAGTTAGGTTTCATGCTCATACCCCAACTTTAGCTAGCTTCCTCCTCTAGTTCTTCTAAATCTTCTAGCTCATTTTCCATGTTTGGTGCTGTTGTGTCTGAATAGCTTGATTCTCCCTCGTAAACCGATTCATTTTGGTTTAGTTCGGTGTCACCTTCATATTTAGCTAGATCTTTGATATCTATTTTCCAACCAGTTAAACGGGCTGCCAGACGGACATTTTGTCCTTCTTTGCCGATCGCCAAACTCAGTTGATCTTCAGCAACTAACACCAAGGATTGACGTTCCTCTGTATTAACTATGATTACTTTATCGACACGAGCAGGACTGAGAGAATTGGCGATATAGGTAGCTGGATCGGGGGACCAACGAATCACGTCGATTTTTTCGCCGCGTAGCTCGTTGACGACAGCCTGAATGCGAGAACCTCTAGCACCAATACAAGCACCAACAGGGTCTACATCCCGCTCTAGAGTATCAACGGCTATTTTAGTGCGCGATCCGACTTGACGGGAAGGTGGGTTAGCTTCTCTTGCCACAGCAACGATTCGCACTACTTCCTCTTCTATTTCAGGAACTTCATTGGCAAATAGTTCTACCACCAGTCCTGCGGATGCTCTGGAAACGATTAATTGAGGACCGCGATGAGGACCTTCTCTGACTTTTTTGAGTAGGACTTTAAAAGTAGCATTAGAGCGATAAGTGTCGCTGGGGAGTTGTTCCCGTTTGGGAAGTTCTGCTTCTACCTCTGGTTGTCCTACGCCGCTACTGACTGCCATAATTGCTGACTGTCGCTCGAAACGTACTACTCTGGCTTGTAAAACTTGATTTTCCAGCTCTTGAAATTCTTCTTGAACTATTTTACGCTGTTGATCCCGTAGTTTTTGCAGTAGTACTTGTTTGGTCTGAATTGCTGCCATGCGCCCAAATTCTTTTTGATCTGGGGTGACATCGACCAGCACGGAATCTCCAATTTGTGTCTCGGATTCGCCTAATTGGTCTACTACTTCTATTCGAGCAATTTCGTGGTCGGAGTTAGTAACTTCATCAACGATGGTTTTAGTCGTAAAAATCAAAAAACCTTCTTCTTCAACATCTAACTGGATATTGAAATCGTCAAAATATTCTTCGCTAAACTGATAGCGATCGAGACTTTGAGCGCGTCGATAACGCTCGTATCCCTTGAGCAAAGCTTCTTTGAGAGCTTCTTGAACGGCGCTTTGTGGTAAGTTGTGCCTTTGACTAATTTCCTCGATCATATTTTTAAGACCAGGCAATTTGACATGTGGCATTTAGATAACTCCTTGAGCTAATCGATAAGCAAATTTATGGGTTGGAAATAATGAGTTGAAGCTCAAACGCGATCGTCTAGTTGCACTTTGGCAATTAATTCGCGAGGTATAGCGATCGCTCTCCCTTTTTGGTTGAGGTAAACAGCTTGTTCGTCTCTTCCTTGTAGCTTCCCTCGCCACTCCTTATGTCCTTGATATGGAGCATATGTGGTTACAATTGCGGCAAAACCTTTAAAAGCAATAAACTCTCTATCTGTATGCAAACTTCTGGAGATACCTGGACTAGAAATTTCTAATACATAAGCACCAGGAATTAAATCGGCATTATCTAGAGTAGTTTCTAGCGATCTACTCATCATTTCACAGTCGGTCAAACTAGTATCAGAAGAACGATTGCGGATATCCACTCTTAAGACTGGCGGTTGTTTGTTGGTTTGGAAAACTGCGTCTACTACGTCCAAACCTAGTTCGTCAGCAATAGGCGTTGCCAAATCTATAATCTGTGGAATCAGAGGATGAGTCATGCCAGTTTACAATTTGTAACTTATAGATTTTTCCTGCAAGACAAAATTGCACTTAATAACGCTATCAGCGCAATCGGACAGCTTTAGCCAGCGCAGCCCCTCATTTTTGCTTAAGTGCTAATTAAGAGATATTTGGCTACCTATGAGTTAATACCAAAATAAGACAATAAAAAAAGCGGGTAATCCCCACTTCCAAACTACTTGATTGATTTTGGTAGGCGGTAGGAAAATTAATTGCTACGCTAAGTCTTCCTAATAATCTATATTACAACAAAATTGAAGCTTTGAGGGAGGGGAGGGATTAGGGGTTGGGGATTAGGGGCTAGGGAAGCAGGGAAGTGGAGGAGCAGAGGAGCAGAGGGGCAGAGGGGACACCAATGAACCATGAACCATGAACCATGAACCATGAACCATGAACCATGAACCATGAACTATTTAGGCACTATCCTAGTTTCTTGCCAAATTGCGTCTACTTTCTTTTCTGAGATTGGCTCAACATAATTAATTTTAATTTCTTGTAGCAGCTCTACTAACAGGGATTCGATTTTGGCAAGACTTTGTTTGTCTTGGATTTCTTGGGCGATCGATTGATTCAATTTAAAAATTAGTTTTTCTAGTAGTTCTTCAAAAATTTGGTCTTTTTCCAAGATTGATGTCAGAAAGTCAGTAACGGATTGATAAACACGTTTGACTATTTGTTCGGTTAGATTAGCTTGTAAGCTACCTAAACCTGGTAGAAGTTGAATTCCTTGATAGCCTGGAGTTTGCTTGAGAGCTTTTTCAATGCTGTATTGCAGGATTGCTTCTACATCTGGTCGAATTTGCGGCAAAATTTTATGAACGCAAATGTTAGCAATTAACTTGGTAATTTCGGCTGTTTCGTTAGTATTGTTGAGATCTACGTACGGTTTTAAGCTCTGATTGACAATAAAATCAGTTATTTCTCCCTGACGAATAGAATCTTGCAGGCGATCGATAACATGAGTGACAACTACTTCAGTTAATTCATCAGCAATAGTGTTCACAAATCCTTTGCTTGCTTGTTTTTTAATTCCTTCAAGACTGATTAATTGAGCTTGATTTAAACGAATAATCACGGTTATTACCCGCAAAAATCGCCAGAAAGGAAGAATTAAAAATAGGTCATACCAACGCCACAGCATGGCATCAAAACAACTGAGATTGTAACGTTGAGATAGAAACCAGGTACGAATTACAAACTCTAAACCAAATAATAAATTAAACCAAATATCGATGAGCCAAAAGCGATCGATGTAAACTCCCGCTTCATTTAAAGAACGAAAATAATTGACTGCGATTAAAGGTCTAATTTCTTGCTGATAAAAAGCAATTTCTGCGTTTAAATCCCGATTTTGTAGGTAAGATCGACTCCAGAAAGTTTGAAAAGATTGCTTAGCCGATTCATAACCGACATGCTCGCGCATTCGGTTTTTGATTTTTTCCAAATATCCCGATAAATTAGCATTAGTAAAAGGATCGGTATCGATCAAATTAACACTGAGATCGCCTAGTTGCTGGAGAGTTGTTTCTGTTTCGGCAGATCCAATTGCTGCGCCATTAGTTTGTTGTAATTGTTCGATCGCTCGATCGGCAGTTTGTAAATATCTTTGAGTTTGCCGATTGGGTTCAATGCCTTTAACGCGATCGTACAGATCGGTTAAAACTGGACGATCCTGATAGCGAACGTAGAAAAAATAAAAACTACGCCGAGCAATATAGCTGAGATCGAATAAAACCAGAACTAAATTTACCAACAAAATCACAGCCATCAATCTTTCCCACCACAGATTGCGATTGAAAGCTTTTTTGCGCTTAGCTTGATAGAGATTGGGTTTAGACATAATCTAGGGGTTAGGGATTAGGGATTAGGGATTAGAAGGCAGAAGGCAGAAGGCAGAAGGCAGGAGTAATTAAAGTCTAAAGTCTGAAGTCTGAAGTTTTTGTACTTGCTACTCTGTATTACTTCCTACTCCCTACTTGCTACTTCCTACTTAAAAAAATCCCTACACCCTACACCCTACACCCCCACACCCTATCTAATCCCTAGCCCCCAACCCCTAACCCCTAATCCCTATTTAGCCAAGACTCCATTTAAAAAAATATCAGATAATCCTTCTGCCATTTCTTGCAGCATAGCAGGAGATGCTTGGGGATCGATAATAGTGCGATTGGAAAAACCAGCGATCGCGAACATTCCCAAAAATACTTGAGCGACTATTTTAGGGTTCATACGTCGATAAATTCCACGATCCATCGCAGTTTGAAAGAATGCTTCTGCTACATCAGTCATCTTACCAATTACTTCTGTTTGAATCCTTTCGTTTAATTCGGGATGGACTTGAGCCTCAATAAAACAAACTCGCAGCAAATCGCCATTTTCCTGCATTCTTAACATCCTACGACGCATTACTTGAGCTACAGCTTTATAACTACCCATTTCGCTTAATTCAGTCAGTAAATCGGTGAGAATATCTACCCAACCAGCAGTAGCTACATCAATTAAAATAGCTTTTTTGTTAGCAAAGTAACGAAATAAAGTTCCTTCAGAGACATTAGCTGCTATGGCTAAATCTTTGGTGGTAGTGCCATCGTATCCTTGACGAGCAAATAAGCGTAATGCCGATTGTTTGATACGAGTGCGAGCATCTTCTTCGTTAGTAGCTATAGCTAGGGTTTCTCCTCGAAACTTGTGGCGAAAACTTTGCATAATATTCTATGTTGATTATTTTTGGCTATTGCGCGCTGAAAATTTAATCTTAATCAATCTTCTTAGTATATATAGCTCAAGCGTCACGGAAACAAGAAACTATTGTCTAATAGAAGTAGTCAATGATTTAAGGCAGGAGGCAGAAGGCTTTTATGCAGAAGGCAGAAGGCAGAAGGTAATAAAAGTCTAAAGTCGTAGGGACGTTCCATGGAACGTCCCTACATAAGTAAGCAAGTTTTCTCACTTGCTACACCCTACAACGGCGCTTAAAGATCTGAGGAGGCCTCAGATCCCGCGCCTCCCCTACACCCCACACCCCACACCCTATCTAATCCCTAATACCTAATCCCTAACCCCTGACGGCTGATACCTATAAATGAACCACTTAAAAGGAGTTTAAGCAATTAAGATCGATGTTAAAAATTGTACAAAAACAATATTGGCAAAGGTTGTTAGCTTTGTATCTCTGTTCGATTTTACTGTTTTGGAATTTAACACCAGCAATCGCACGAGCAGATGTAGAACCTAAAACACCAACTGGATCGATTCAACCTTATTTACAACAAGTACTAAGTGAAATTTCAGAATTTCGTCTCAATAATGGGATGAAATTTATTATTTTAGAAAATCATGAAGCGCCTACAGTCTCATTTGTCACTTACGCGGATGTTGGTGGTGCTAATGAAACACCTGGAAAAACTGGTGCAGCTCACTATTTGGAACACTTAGCTTTTAAAGGCACTAAAAAAATCGGCACGGTAAATTATCAACAGGAAAAAGCTCTCTTAGAACTTTCCGATCGCCTGTTTGATGAAATTAAAGCAGCAGAAAAAGCAGGACAAAAGCAGAAAGCAGCGCAACTAAAGGCAGAATTTAGCAAAGCTGACGATGAAGCCAAACAACTTGCCAAACAAAACGAATTTGGTCAAATTGTCGAAACTGCTGGCGGTGTTGGCTTGAATGCATCTACTTCTAGCGACTCCACTACTTATTTTTATAGTTTTCCCTCAAATAAGCTGGAATTGTGGATGTCTTTGGAATCGGAAAGATTTCTAGAACCAGTTTTTCGCGAATTCTATAAAGAGAGAGAAGTAATTATCGAAGAGAGACGGATGCGTACTGATAATTCACCCATGGGTAAATTATTAGAAATGTTTTTAGGCGAAGCTTTTGATGTTCATCCTTATCAATATCCTGTGATTGGCTATGAAGCAGATATTCGTAACATAGAAAGAAAAGATATTCAAAAATTTTTCCAAACCTATTACACTCCTAGTAGCTTGACTTTTGCCCTTGTCGGTGATGTCAATCCACAACAAGTTAAGCAGCTAGCAGAAGTTTACTTTGGTCGTTATCAAAGTGGAAGCAAACCACCTCACGTAACTGCGGTTGAACCTCCACAAACCAAAATGAAAGAAGTTACTCTGAAGTATCCTTCTGAACCGATTTATCTGGAAGGATACCACATGCCCGAATTAAAAAATCCTGAATATCCAATCTATGAGGTAATTTCGGCGCTGTTGAGTTATGGTCGTACTTCGCGCTTATATAGATCTTTAGTAGAACAAAAACAAGTAGCTTTAGCGGCGGAAGGATTTGCTAGTTTTCCTGGCGATAAATATGCCAATTTATTAGTAGTTTATGCTTTAAGCGCTCGCGATCGCACCCTTGATGAGTTAGCTCAAAGCATAGATACAGAACTAGAACGACTCAAAAGCGAACCTGTATCGGCGGTGGAATTAGACAGAGTTAAAACCCAATTAAAAGCCGAATTAGTTCGCTCTCTCGATTCCAATCTGGGCATGGCTAATTTACTAGCAGAATACGAAGCCAAAACTGGTGATTGGCGCAATGTATTTAAAGAATTAGACGCGATCGAAGCTGTAACGCCTGCTGATATTCAAAGAATAGCCAAAGCAACCTTTATTCCCACCAATCGGACGATCGCGCGGTTGATTAGTACTGAGAAATAGGGGCTAGGGGTTAGGGGTTAGGGGTTAGGGGTGTAGGGTGTAGGGTGTAGGGTGTAGGGGTTAGCAAGTAGCGAGTAGCAAGTACAAAAACTTCAGACTTATGACGCAAGACTTTAGACTTTAATTACTCCTGCCTTCTGCCTTCTACCTTCTGCCTCCTGCCTCCTGCCTTCTGCCTTCTGCCTTCTTTCAATCAACAATGAACCATTAACAATATATGATGAATTTAACAAAAAGTCGAAAAGACTTGAGCTGGTTAGGATTGCTATTATTAGCTATTGTCTTAGTATTAATTTTTCGTCAGCCAGCAATGGCGTTAACTGCCAAGCATTATGACGAACTTAAGTTTCCACCACTAGCTGAAGTACAACTCCCTAAATACGAACGCTATCAGCTTAAAAACGGGATGGTAGTCTATTTAGCAGAAGATCGTCGTTTGCCCCTAGTTAGAGGACAGGCACTTGTAAGGACGGGCGATCGCTTGGAGTCAGCAGACAAAATTGGTTTAGCCCAAATTACTGGCAGAGTTATGCGTACTGGTGGTACTAAAAATCATTCCCCAGACGATTTAAACAATTTACTCGAACAAAAAGCAGCAAGCGTAGAAGTTGGAATTAGTACAAGTGCGGGTAATGCTAGCTTTGATGTACTAAGCGAAGATATAGATACAGTATTGCCTTTATTTGCTGAAGTACTTCGCTATCCTGAGTTTGCTGTGGATAAGCTAGAGTTGGCAAAAAGTCAGGAGAAAAATAATATTGCGCGTCGTAATGACGATCCAGGCGAGATTGCCAGCAGAGAATTTGATAAGTTAATTTACGGTGGCGACAGCCCCTATGCTCGCACTACCGAATATCAAACCATCGACAAAATTACTCGCGAAAGTGCGATCGCTTTCTCTCAACAATATTTTCGTCCTGACAATATGATTTTGGGAATTGTCGGCGATTTTAATACTCAGAAAATGAAAGCGGCGATCGATCGCGTTTTTGGCGATTGGCAAGTCAGTACATCAACAAGCAAGAAGGAAATTCCTTCAGCTTCCCAGAAAAATCTAGGTGGTGTTTTTGTCGTCGATCGACCGCAGTTAACTCAAAGTACTATTTCGCTAGGGCATATAGGTGGTAAGTTAAATAGTCCCGATTATCCCGCCCTAGAAGTTCTAAACGAAGTAATGAATGGGTTTAGTGGTAGATTATTTAACGAATTGCGATCGCGCCAAGGATTAGCTTATTCTGTCTATGCTTCTTGGAGTCCTCGTTACGATTATCCAGGTACTTTCCTCGCTGGCGGACAAACAGCTTCTAGTTCTACTGTCCCTCTAGTTAAAGGACTTATTTCAGAAATAGAAAAGGCTAGAGAAAATCTGATTACTCCAGAAGAATTAGCTAGAGCTAAGGATTCAATCCTTAATTCTTTTGTTTTTAACTTTCAAGATACCAGTCAAACTATCTGGCGCTTAATGCGTTACGAGTATTATGGCTATCCTCAAGATTTTATCTTTCAGTATCAAAATAAAGTGAAAGCTGTCACGATCGAAGAAGTACAAAAAGCTGCTCAACAGTACCTAAAACCAGAACAAATAGTAATTCTAGTAGTAGGTAACTCCAAAGAGATGCAACCGCCTCTGAGTAGCTTAGGAGCAAGAGTACAAGCTGTGGATATTACTATTCCTAAGTCGTCTTGAGGGACTAGGGATTAGGGGTTAGGGAGCAGGGGAGCAGGGGAGACTGGGAGAAGTAATGAGTAATGAGTAATGAGTAATGAGTAATAAATAGCAAGTAGCGAGTAGCGAGTAGCAAATAAAAAAAAGTAGCGAGTAGCAAGTAGCGAGTAGCGAGTAGCAAATAAACTTCCTGCCTTTTACTTGCTCGGAGGCGGAGAAAC
>CAZJTL010000131.1:0-14924 GCA_964548905.1 uncultured bacterium
TGTACCTAAAATGTATGTAGCGAACATTTAACCCCATTATGTTGGGAGAGCCGATCGATCTTTATAAGTGATGGTATGTTCAATTAATTGGTTGTAGGGGCGAATGGCCATTCGCCCCTACCTAGATACAAACAATACGGAGAAAATCAATGAAACGTAATTCCATACCAACTAATTCTTCGATCGCCTTGACTTATATCAATTACAAGCCCAAGCAGAAGGAGTTTTAGCAGAAATCGTTCGCGATCGCGGTGTCAAACCAAATCAAATTGCCCTAGCTTGGATATTGCATCGATCGCCCAATATCATTTTAATTCCAGGCACGACTACTATTTCTCACCTGGAAGAAAATAAAGCTAACAAAACTGTTAATTTATTTTTCCTCAAGTCTTTTGAGAGCATCAAGCGCAACTTGGAATTTGGGATTGATTTCCACTGCACGACGATAGGAATTAATTGCTTCTGGATAATCTTTGCGTATTTCTTGAATCAATCCTTTGCTGTACCAAGCTTCAAAAGAAGTAGGATGAAGATCGATCGCCCTCTGGTAAGAAGCGATCGCCTTACTATACTGTTGCATCGCTCTTTGTACGTGTCCTTTGCCTATTAAAGCAGGTAAATAATTGCTTCGTACTTTAATGGCTTGCTCGTAATATTCCAGCGCTTTATCGTATTGCTTTTGTCTCAAAAAGAGTTTTCCTAAATTATTTAAAGGAACAAAGCTTCTGTTGGGATCGAGAGTTATTGCTTTTTGAAAATCGGCGATCGCATTCTCAATTCGATTTGCTTTTAAGTTGCTTTCACCACGATTATTCCAAGCATCAATAAAACCTGGAGATAACTTAATTGCTCGATCGAAAACTGCAATAGCGCGATCGTATTCTTTTAATCCGTCAAAAGCTAATCCTTTACAGTTGAGAAAGTGAATGCGAAAAGGACTATTGCGCTCTACTAACAGAGGGCGATCGCAAGTTGCTAGCATGTCTTGATAGCGCTTGAGATGACTTAAGGCTGTAGCTTTTGCTAACCAAGGTCGTTCGACGTTTTTAACTCTTCCTCCGAGCAGATCGATTCCGCCATCGTAATAAGCAACCGCTCGTTCGTACTGTTGCGATTCGAGCCTTATATCTGCTTTCTCGAACAACACAGATGCCTGATATTGCATCCAGAAAAAATTGCCGAAAAATCCTACTAATCCTAGCGTTCCCAAGCTTAACGGATACAAAAGCCAAGGTTCTGTTAGAATTAGTACCGATCGCCGTTTCGTCTTCTTGAGCGCTCCTAGTACCTCAGAAGCTGAATGATAGCGTTTTTTGAGATCCAAACGCACCATTTTTTCTAGTACTTTAGCTAATCTCTGGTTAATCTCAACTTTTTCTGGCCAAATTATTTCTCCAGTGGCAGGATTTTTTTGCAGGCGATCGGGAGTAATCCCTGTCCAAGCTGTAATCGCTGTGATTCCCAAGGCATAAATATCACTAGCAAAATACATGTTTCCTGCTATTTGTTCTGGTGGGATATAACCTTTTTCAATTTCAGGAAAACCATCGATAATGTCTGTAATTGCTGCAAAATCAGTGAGAACAACTTTCAGATCTGATTGTCGAAAAATTAGGTTAGAGGGTTTAATATTTCCGTGTACTAGCTGCTGTTTGTGAATATACACTAAGGCTTCTAAGGCTCCTTCCAACAATTCTAAGATTTTTTCTTCTGAAAGCGATTTGTATTTTTTTAACTGTTGTTCTAAATCTTTGCCTTCTACATAATCCTCTAGTAAATATAATTCCTCTTCCTCTTGAAAACACTCAATTAAATGAGCAGCGCGATCGCAATTTTCCAGCTTTTTAAAAGCAGCTAAGGCTTGGTCTAAATTATTTTTAACTTGTAGAATACTTGCCTTGGGATAATGAGGCAGTTTAATGATTTTTAAGACATAATCTGTTTCTTCTCGCTCGGCAATATTTCTGACTAAATAAGTTCGACTTTCCTCTCTTCCGCCTAAATAACTAATGATTTTGTAGCGATCTTTAACTATCTTGCCAATTCTCAATAAAGGTTGGAGAGCGCTTAACACTTCAGTCGCGCAAGTATAGCGCTCTGAAGTTCGCGAACTCATCATTTTATTCAAAATTGAGGCAAACTTAGAGCTTACTTTGGTAAAATTTTGCCAAGTCAAAGCTTCTCCAGCTTGAGTATCTTCTAATTCGACTGGCGATCGTCCCGTTAAAGCAAAAACTGCGGTTCTTCCTAAAGCATAAATATCACTACTGTAGACTGGCTTGCCGTTATTTTGTTCGGGAGACATATAGCCAGGTGTGCCAATAATTTGGGTTTCAATTGTTTGTCTTTGGGAATCAAAAGACATAGTTGAAATTTCTTTGACTGCACCAAAGTCAATCAAAACCATTTTGCGATCGCTATTTCTTCTAATCAAATTAGAAGGTTTAATATCGCGATGAATTACTCCTTGTTTGTGAACAAAATCGATAATTTGCAGTACATCATACAAGAAGTGAATTACCTCTGACTCACTTAAAAATTCGCGACGACTAACTTCTTGCTCGAACTCTTCACCTTCAATGAATTCTTGAACCAGATAAAATTGACGCTCTTCTTCAAAATGAGCGAGGAGTTTGGGAATTTGTTCGTGTTTACCCAACCACTGCAAAACAGTTCCTTCAGTGGTAAAACGTTCTTTAGCATTTTGCCAAATTTTAGGGCTATTAAATCTAGGTTGTAGCTTTTTAACGACACATTTGTCGTCACTTTCACTGCTTAGATCTCTAGCTAGGTAAGTAGTGGCAAAACCGCCACTCCTTAATTCTTTAATAATTTGATAACGGCCACCAACGATATCACCTGGATGGAGACTCTTGTATCCATATTCAATCCTTAAGCCGTCCTTATTGGAATCAGGCGCTTTAGAAAATGGTACTGTGTATTCTGGTTCCGACATAGCCGACTTAGAACAGGATTTTTAAATTGTAGCGAAAGCTTACTCTTAATTTCTTGTTGATTTCGACCTTCTCAATTTATATATTTTGATTTTTTGAAAAATGGCTCTTCTAGTTGAAAAACATCTATGGTTATTTTACTTTTATCTTGGCAAAATTAATAGTTCATAAGTCTTTAAAATTGTTACAATTAAGCTCGATTGCCTAGTAGCTAAAGCTGTCGCCTTCAAACTTACCTATATTTTGCAATTCGATCAATTTATTTCCTTATGAATTTTTTTCGCCAATATATTAGCCCTGCCCTGATCTTCTTAGTATTCTTATTGGCTCTAGTAGCAGTTAGCGCTCGCATCTTTTTACCATCAGACATGGTAGCTCCAGCTCCGGTGGAAAATGTCAGTTTTCTGCTCGAAACGCTTTAATTCTAAGCTCTAGGGAAGAGGGAATAGGGGTTAGGGGTTAGGGAAGAGAAGGCAGAAGGCAGAAAATAAGTAGGAAGTAGTTCGGTACGGAAGTAGGAAGTTTTTTACTCATTACTCATTACTTGTCCCCCTCTCCCCCTGCTCCCCTTCTCCCCCTCTCCCCTTGTCCTCTCTTCGGACGTTCCCTATTCGCCGCTCCCTGCTGTAAAGTAAATCTTATAATTAATTTTTTGTTTAGCTTTTAGCAATCGGAGATATGAGCAGCGTAATAGAGATCGTGGATAATCAGTTTGATAGCGAAGTTTACAATTCTAATCAACCAGTGTTGGTTTATTTTTGGGCATCTTGGTGTGGTCCTTGTCGCCTTGTATCTCCGTCGATCGATTGGGCTGCTAATACTTATAGCGATCGCCTTAAAGTTCTCAAATTGGAAGTAGACCCTTCTCCAGAATCTGTAGCTAAGTGCAAGGTAGAAGGAGTTCCCGCGCTAAGATTGTTTAAAAATGACGAAATTATCGCTTCCCACGAAGGCGCGATCGGCAAGCAGCAACTACAATCTTTTTTAGAGAGTTATTTGAATTAGTTCATGGTTCATGGTTCATGGTTCATGGTTCATGGTTCATAGGTTCTAGGTTTTCCCCTTACTCCCTGCTCCCTGCTCCCTGCTCCCTGCTCCCTGTTTGCTGCTGATAGCTGATAGCTACAAATATATTCCTATGAATCATGAACTATCAACCATGGGAATCACTCATGCAGTTTTCTAACCGTTTAGCATCACTATCTAGTAATGTCTTTGCTGATATGGATCGAGCCAAGGCAACAGCTAGAGCATCGGGTCAAGAGATTATCGATTTGTCTTTGGGTTCATCGGATTTACCAGCTTCGGATTCAGTGATAGCAACGATCGAAAAGTCTTTGCGCGATCGCTCGACTCATGGTTATTTATTACATTACGGTACTAAATCGTTTCGTGAAGCGGTGGCTAATGGGTATCAACAGAGATTTGGCATTGCGATCGATCCAGAAACAGAGGTATTACAGTTAATTGGTTCCCAAGAAGGGACTGCTCACTTACCTCTAGCTATCCTCAATCCAGGCGATTTTGCCCTGCTACTCGATCCTGGTTATCCTTCCCATG
Organism: uncultured bacterium; assembly: GCA_964548905.1. Classification (GTDB taxonomy): domain Bacteria; phylum Cyanobacteriota; class Cyanobacteriia; order Cyanobacteriales; family Xenococcaceae; genus CAZJTL01. The sequence goes on from CAZJTL010000131.1 coordinate 4,515, forward strand.
CTGGTGGGGTTTATTTGGCTGGAGGTCAAATTTATCCTATGCCTCTGTTGGCAGAAAATCAGTTTCTACCAATCTTTGCAGACATTCCTGCTGAAGTATTGTCGCAAGCCAAAATGATGGTGTTAAGCTATCCGCACAATCCAACTACTGCGATCGCTCCTCTGTCTTTTTTCCAGAAAGCTGTCGATTTTTGTCGTCAACACAATTTAGTGTTAGTCCACGATTTTCCTTACGTAGATATTATTTTTGCAGAGGATAAAAGCACTGTTTCGGTTTTGCAAGCGGATCCCAATAAAGAGATTTCGATCGAATTTTTTACCTTTTCTAAATCCTATAATATGGGTGGCTTTCGTATTGGTTACGCGATCGGCAATGCTGATTTAATTCAAGCACTGCGACGCATCAAAGCGGTAGTTGATTTTAATCAATATTTAGGCATTTTAAACGGCGCGATCGAAGCTTTAACTGGAGAACAAACATCAGTACAAAAAACCGTCGCAACTTTCCTTACCAGAAGAGATGCTTTTGTTAGCAGTTTAAATCGTATCGGTTGGCAAGTTCCCACTCCAGAAGCAACTATGTATGTCTGGGCAAAATTACCAGAACCCTGGCAAAATAATTCTGTAGAATTTTGTACTAAGTTAGTAGCAGCTACTGGAGTTGCAGTTTCACCTGGCGCGGGATTTGGTAAAGCTGGAGAAGGTTATGTCAGGTTTGCTTTAGTTCATGAGCCAGATATTTTAGAAATAGCCGCAGACAGGATAGCTGAGTTTTTATCTTCTACTCCCTTCGATCGAGGCAGGAGGGAATAGGCAAAAGGCAACAGAATAAATACCTGAGTCTTTTCTTTACAATGTAGGGGTAGCAGAATTTGAGAGTCAGGAAGCAGACCTTTTGAACGCTAATTTTTGGCAGGCTGAACCGATATTCCTTGAACTCTATCCAAATTGATTTCTTGTGTCGTACCATCGTCAAATTTGATGCTCAGAATACCTTGACTGGGAATATCTAGAGAAGTATTATTTTGACTCTTGCTAGTCTGAGCATTGACGAACACAAAACTAGATTCATAAGAGGAATAATCAGAAGTAGTAACTCCATTACTAGTACTGCCAGTGTAAAACTCTGAACCAGGCATTATCTGAATTGTTACTATTCCTCCGTTTCTATCTATTGCACCTACATGTAAAGCAGCAGAACAAATTGAGGAATCAGAAGTATAAGTTTTAGATCCCCAAACTGTTCCAACGTCATTTGAACCTTGTGGCATACAATTAAAGCTAAATTCTTCTTCGATACGTCGATCGAGTCCAAGTTTACCTGGACTAGTATCCCAGGTAATATTAGGTATTGCCTCAGCTTTTGCTACGATCGCTGACAAAGTTACCATGACTATACCGAGAGGTAAGGTAATTAATCTGTTTAAAAAAGTCCTTGTTTTTATTAAAGATATTTAATGAGATCGTTTCAAAAGTTACTGCTAATTCGCCTCGAAAACTAAATAAATTATCAGATAGTATAAACCTAAAGTTGGTTCGATATTAAACGTATGATGTAATCCACTCTTACCCGACCAAATTTTCGGTAAATTTTATGTTGAAAACTTAGATTTATCAAATTAGCAATTACAATATGAAGCGAATGGTATTTTTAAGAAATCATCCATGACCGACGATATGCACGCTCGTCCACAACTCCGTCGCTCTTGGGCAGAGCCATATAAAATCAAGGTGGTTGAGCCGTTAAAAATGACTACTCGTGCTGAGCGCGAACAGGCGATCGCCCAAGCAGGTTACAATACCTTTCTCTTGCGTTCCGAAGATGTTTACATCGACTTGCTCACCGACAGTGGCACCTCAGCCATGAGCGATTACCAGTGGGCGGGAATGATGTTAGGCGATGAAGCTTATGCAGGTAGCAAAAACTTTTATAATTTAGAAGAAAAAGTCCAGAAATATTACGGCTATCCTTATCTGATCCCTACTCACCAAGGGCGTGGTGCTGAAAATATTATTTCTCAAATACTGATCGAACCAGGTGACTACATACCAGGTAACATGTATTTCACCACCACAAGGCTACATCAAGAGTTAGCAGGTGGCACATTTGTTGATGTGATTATTGACGAAGCTCATGACCCTAGCTCGCTGCACCCATTTAAAGGTAATATAGACCTACAAAAACTTACCGATACGATCGAGCGAGTCGGTGCAGAACGTATTCCCTACCTTAGCGTGGCTGGAACCGTCAATATGGCTGGCGGACAGCCGATTTCCATGGAAAATCTACGTGCGGTATACCAGATAGCCCAAAACCACGGTATCCGCATTATTCTAGATGCTACCCGCGCCGTGGAAAATGCCTATTTTATCCAGCAAAGGGAGCAAGAATATCGTCATCAGACAATTGCTCAGATCTTACGCGAATTTTGCTCCTACAGCGACGGCTGCACTATGAGTGGCAAAAAGGATGCACTAGTCAACATCGGCGGCTGGCTGGCGCTTAGAGATCCCGACTTATACGAAGAAGCGCGTAACCTGGTAGTAATCTATGAAGGTCTACATACCTACGGTGGTATGGCAGGAAGGGATATGGAAGCTATGGCAAGAGGTATCGAAGAATCCGTCAAAGACGATCATATTCGCGCCCGTGTGGGACAGGTGGAGTATCTCGGACAAAAGCTGCTAGATTGGAAAATGCCGATTGTTGTGCCGATTGGCGGTCATGCAGTCTATTTAGATGCTAAAGCCTTCTTACCCCATATCTCTCAAGAAGAGTTTCCCGCACAACGTCTGGCTGCGGAACTTTATTTAGAGGCAGGTATTCGCGCCATGGAACGTGGGATTGTATCCGCAGGACGCAATAAAGAAACTGGCGACCACTATTATCCAAAGTTAGAACTAGTGCGTTTGACTATTCCACGTCGGGTATATACTCAGGCTCATATGGATTTGACTGCTGAAGCAGTTGAGGAGGTTTATTACAATCGCGATCGCCTTCAAGGACTCAAGATGATTTACGAACCGAAATACCTTCGTTTTTTCCAGGCACGTTTCGATTTGCTTTGAGGCGATCGATAAAGTTTTGGTTAATTAGAGCGCGATCGCGACCAAAAAACGGTCAAGAAATGACCAACTAAGCCTGAATCATAAAATCACTGGCTGCCAAACTTGGATGTCCGCTTAAAGTAGCAAATTGACCGCCAGCAGCTAAACCAGCAGTTTCTCCATCTGGATTGTAAAATAGATTGCCTGTATTGCTACTGTAAACAATAAATGCTTTGCTAGTCCCAACAGCGGCATCATTAGCAACTAAAGCAAAATCCGTACTATTGCTAAACCCATTACCTACTGAGCTTGTTAGTACAGTAAAGGTACTTTTATCTAAAACAATTCGATCGATCTCATGAACAAAATCCTTTAGAGTATCCACACCTAAAGAACTATTAGTTGTATCAAAAACAAAGCGATCGCTACCAGCACCACCAGTGAGGGTATCATTTTCCTTGGAGTGCATCATCGTTATACAAACCAGAGAGATGATTATCTTTGGCGTTACCAATAATTAGATTTTTGCCCTCATTACCAGCACCACCATTGAGAGTGTCATTTCCTTCATCTCCCAAGAGATCATCGTTTCCGATACTGCCGTCGAGGCTATCATAGCCAATTCCACCAACAAGAATATTATAGCCAGTAACACCAGTCAGAGTATCATTACCCTCATATCCATAAAGCCGATCATCTCCGATACCACCATCGAGAGTGTCATTTCCTTCATCTCCATAAAGCTGATCGTCACCAGTACTACCAGTCAGAGTGTCATTCCCTTAATTTGAAAAGCATGTAGATTCGCATTCGATAGGGCGAATAGCCATTCGCCCCCACAAAATATCGGTTGTAAACGTTAAATCAGAAGTGACGATCGCGCCTAAACAGAAAACTGTAAATATTGCCAATCCAATCGATCGTGATTTTCAGATACTCTACTATGGCTGATAGTTTTGAGTACAAATAGTTCCATTTCCTATTTGAGAAAATATTCTTTCTTTCTATTCTCAAATTTAAAGCCTCTGACTTGGAGAGGCTTTCAACTTCAATGGGAGATTTTTCTTCAGTTGTTAAAGACCAGTTAAAAATGGGATCTAAACTGGCTTTACTTACTCCTGAAGAAATTGCTTTTGGTTGAGTTGGTGAACTTTTTGGAACTGAAAGCACATCCTCAAGATCGCCAACGGCTTCCTCTAGTAATTGTGTTTCTCGATCTTGGCTAGCCAGACTAGATTGCCCAGAAACGACTTTTGCTAACAACCTCGATTCTAGTTGAGAATATCCTCGATCGACCGATCGAATTGCTTGAGCTAAATCTTCTGCTAGAGTTTGTTTGAGTAAATAGCCTTTAGCACCAGCTTGTAATGCTTCGATGACGTATTCATCTTTTTCATAACTACTGAGAACGAGAACTTTTGTCTGAGGGAAATTCTGAGAGATCTGATGAGTTACTGCGATTCCGTTCATTAAAGGCATTTCAATATCTAAAAGAACTAAATCTGGTCTAAGAATTTCTACCTGCTTGAGCGCTGCTTTTCCATCTTCAGCAGTTCCCACTACTTCTAATTCAGGTAGTGGATCGAGTAAAACCTGAAGTCCTTGTCGCATTAGATTTTGATCGTCTACCAGCAAAATACGAATCATGAGGAGATTTGAAATCTGAATTATTGAGAGTATCGATCCAATCTAGCAACGACCGAGAAGAATTGCTCGATCAAAAAATATAGAGATTTTCTGTTGCCTTTTCCTTCAGAAGATAAATTTAACTAATTAGGTATAAAATATACTTATATTATTTTTTCTTGTAATTTTTTTTTATTATGATTATAGTAGTAATTAAGTCAGCAACAAATCTTAACATTCGACTTAAACAGCTCGATCGAAAACTATGCACACTCTAGCTCAGCAAACTAACTATAAATTTCCAAATCTTCTTAAATCCATCAAAAAATGGCTCGATCGTCTGGAGATTAAAGAAGAGCAAGCGGCGCGTCGAATTGTTAAACTTATTCCTTCTCAATGTCCATTTGCTCGTCAAATTCGCATTGGCGATCGGGTGCTTTTTTGCATTCCTCCTCTATGCAAACTTAACCCTCTCTACGAACAACTAATTTCTTTACGCTTTCGCGCTCTTTGTTTCTTGGCTGAGCAATGCGGTGAAGATATCACTCCTTATTGCATCTAAAATTGAAGGTGCGATCGCCCTATGTTGTAACGCACCAATTTCAATTAAATTAAATCTCTAACATCAGCAACTTCACCCTTAACCGCCGCCGCAACTACCATAGCTGGACTCATCAATAAGGTTCTTCCCGTAGCAGAACCCTGGCGACCTTTAAAATTTCGATTAGAAGAAGAAGCACTAATCTGAGTTCCCTGTAATTTATCGGGATTCATTGCCAAACACATCGAACATCCTGGTTCGCGCCATTCAAAGCCAGCTTCGGTAAAAATTCGATCTAATCCTTCTGCTTCAGCTTCTTGTTTGACTCGTTCTGAACCTGGAACGACAAAAGCTTTGATTCCATTGGCTACATGTTTTCCTTTGGCAACTTTGGCAGCTTCTCTTAAATCGCTCAATCTGCCATTGGTACAGCTACCGATGAAACAGACATCGATTTTAGTTCCTTTGATTGGTGTACCTGGAGTAAGCTGCATGTATTTATAAGCTTCTTCAGCGATCGCGCGATCGGAGTCTTCTAAATTTTCGGCAATGGGAATCGTTTCGCTGACTCCTATTCCCTGTCCTGGTGTAATTCCCCAAGTTACTGTCGGTTCGATCTCAGAGGCATTGAAAGTAACTGTATCATCGTAGACTGCATCCTCGTCACTGCGGATACTCTGCCACCATTGAACAGCTTTGTCCCATGCTTCCCCTTTGGGTGCAAAATCTCGGTCTTTGAGGTAGGCAAAAGTTACTTCATCTGGATTGACATAACCACAACGCGCACCACCTTCGATCGCCATGTTGCAAACTGTCATTCTCTCTTCCATTGTCATCGCAGCAAAAGTAGTACCAGCAAACTCGTAGGCATATCCCACACCACCTTTCACGCCTAATTTACGAATAATGTGCAGAATGACATCTTTAGCATAAACTCCTTGGGGTAATTTACCGTTTACCTCAATTTTACGGACTTTTAATTTAGATAGCGCTAGGGTTTGAGAAGCTAAGACATCACGAACTTGAGAAGTACCAATACCAAAAGCGATCGCGCCGAAAGCGCCGTGAGTAGAAGTATGGGAGTCACCGCAGGCGATCGTCATTCCAGGTTGAGTTAATCCCATTTCTGGTGCAATCACATGAACGATACCTTGAGAACCAGAACCGACATTATAAAAACGAATTCCATACTCTTGCGTATTTTTTTCCAATGCCTGCATCATTTCTTCTGCTAAAGTGTCAGCAAAAGGACGCGCTTGATTTTCGGTAGGAACAATATGATCGACAGTAGCTACAGTTCTCTCTGGAAATAAGACTTTTAGTCCTCTATCTCTCAACATACCAAAAGCTTGAGGACTGGTGACTTCATGAATCAAGTGCAAACCAATAAACAATTGGGTTTGATTAGAGGATGACTGAGATGGAACTTCAGCAGATCCTACACCCCCAACTGTATGTAAATCCCAGACTTTATCAAATAGTGTTCTCTCGCTCATAGTGTTTATTAATTTGTTTGTTCATGGTTCATAGAGAAGGCAGAAGGCAGTGGTTCGACAAGCTCACCAACCAGGCAGGAGGAAAGTAGGAAGTAGGAAGTAGGAAGTAGGAAGTTTTTTACTCATTACTCATTAAGCTAATCCACATTTAATTTGCATACTACATTTTCCTTATGACTTATGACTTATGACTTATGACTTATCTCAACCAGCAAACTTGATGTTGACCAGCTTACTTCCCCTACACCCTACACCCTACACCCTAATCCCTGCTCCCTAACCCCTTGTACATTAGATTAGATAATCCAAGACATTGATGTCCAATATATTTTTATATTGTTATTAAGATCGAAAACATCTTAAAAATTAGAGATTGGAGATTAGAGCATCAGACTTAGGGATTAAGATTCTAAGTGAAAAATCTAGATAGCAACCCAAGAAGATAAAGAAATTTGCAATAATAGACCAAAGTAAAAAAAATAGTATTGTCTAAAGATTCAGATAAAAAAATATATGAGTGCAGCATGGCAGAAATAACCAGTCAGTCCAGCTTAAAAGTAGAAATTAGAAAGTAAAAAAACTTCAGCGGAGCCGAAGACGCTCCGCCTCCGGACTTCAGTACGGGCGAATCGCCATTCGCCCCTACGACTTTAGACTTTAAAACCTTCTGCCTTCTGCCTTCGTACTTCTGCCTTCTTGCACTAGACAATACCTAAAAAATCAACAGTAAAGTTAGTTTATTTATTGAAATATGTCGGTTTTGGCAGCGATCGCCGTCTTGGCACTTTTAATTGTAGTTCACGAACTAGGTCATTTTACCGCAGCTCGCGCACAAGGAATTCACGTCAATCGTTTTTCGATTGGTTTTGGTCCTGCATTATTAAAATATCAAGGTTCTCAAACTGAATACGCCATTAGAGCTTTTCCTTTAGGCGGTTATGTCGGTTTTCCTGATGACGACCCCGACAGCGACATCCCTCCTGACGACCCTAATTTACTTCGCAATCGTCCCCTATTTGATCGCGCGATTGTCATTAGTGCTGGAGTAATTGCTAATCTAATTTTTGCCTATTTTCTTTTAGTCGGACAAATAAGCCTTGTCGGTTTTCAAGATGTTAACTATCAACCTGGGGTACTTGTTCCTCAAGTAGTAGAAACAACTTCGGTTGCTGCTAAAGCGGGAATGAAATCTGGAGATATTATCTTAGCAATCGACGAGCAACAATTAATCGCCTCGAAAGAATCTTTAACTACTTTGAGAGATAAAATTAAAAACTCACCAGAGCAACCTCTCCATCTCTCAATTAAAAGAGGCGATCGAACTCTCAAGATTACTGTTACTCCAGAAAAAGACCCAAATGGCAAAGGCAAAATTGGCGTTATGCTTGCCCCTAATGGAAAAGCAGTCCGTCGTTCGATTAACAATATGGTCGAAGCATTTACCCTAGGTGCTAATGAATTTCAACGTCTTTCTCAACTAATAGTTCAAGGTTTTTGGCAGTTAATTAGTAATTTTAACGAAACAGCCGAACAAGTAGCTGGGCCAGTGGCGATCGTCGCTGTAGGTGCAGAATTGGCTCGTAATGACCTGAGCAATCTATTTCAATTTGGAGCTTTAATTAGCATTAACCTGGCAATTATCAATATTTTGCCTCTACCAGCATTAGATGGCGGTCAATTGGCTTTTTTGGCACTTGAAGGCATTCTTGGTAAGCCATTGCCTAACAAAATTCAAGAAGGAATTATGCAAACTGGCTTAGTTTTACTTCTGGGTTTGGGCGTATTTCTGATTGTCCGAGATACGGTTAATTTACCTGGTATTCAACAACTTTTCAATCAATAAATTGGGTTTATTGTTCATTGTTCATTGTTCATTGTTTTAGAACAAACTGATAACTGATAGCTGATAGCTGATAGCTGAAATGCTGATAGCTGATGACTGACTGCTCAAAGTGAAAACAAAATTGGCTTCCAAAAAACAGCGTGCGCCTGAGATTTTGGCTCAACTGAAGTGTCTTTATCCAGGCGCTACCTGTAGTCTTAATTATGAAACTCCCGTACAGCTTTTAGTTGCTACTATTCTTTCGGCACAATGTACTGATGAACGAGTCAACAAAGTAACTCCTGCTTTGTTCGATCGCTTTCCTGATGCTTATTCTCTAGCTGGTTGCGATCGCGAAGAGTTAGAAAGCTTGATTCGTTCTACAGGTTTTTATCGCAACAAAGCGAAAAATATTCAAGGCGCTTGTCAGCTTATTGTTAAAGAATATGGTGGTGAAGTTCCCAAACAGATGGAAGAATTACTCAAGTTGCCTGGAGTAGCGCGAAAAACTGCCAATGTCGTCTTAGCTCATGCTTATGGGATTATTGTCGGGGTGACTGTGGATACTCATGTCAAGCGTTTGAGTAACCGTCTTGGTTTAACTAAGCAAGCAGATCCCATTAAAATCGAACAAGATTTAATGAAATTGGTGCCTCAACCAGAATGGGAAAATCTTTCTATTCATCTGATTTTTCACGGTCGGGCTATTTGTAAGGCACGTAAACCCGATTGTGATGTTTGCACCTTAGCAGATTTGTGTCCAGCTTCAACAGAGCAATTAAGCAATGCTCAAGCAACTGTTTGATAGATAGCAGGACGATATTTGGGAACAGGGAGAGAATTTCCTTTTGCTGTGGCTGTTTCCAACCATGACGCTTTTGCTAAGAGAACTTCTTTCAAAGCTTCTTCTGGTGTTGCTCCCCAAGCAGAACAATATTTAAGATCTGGTATATCTGCTATATATCCTTCGTCTTCATCACTGTAAAAAATGTTGATATGATAGTCTTTCATGTTTCATCCTCCTCCATTGACAGCGAATGTTCTTCTACCAATTTTAGAAACTGCTTTACTTGATAGGGAATAGCTTTTCCATTTCGGTTTTGTAAATTCAAAATTTCTGTAATTCTTGAATTGGTATAAATGTGATGACTACCCTTGATTCTAGATAACTCAAACCCGAATGCCTCTACTAAAGTTATAAATTCTTGAAACTGAATATTTTTCGAGCCAGAAAGAACTTTTTGAAAAAGCTTGAGTTTTTTAACCACAATAAGTTATTCAAAACAAAAAACTTGAATTCAAGACAGCTTAAATTTAGCACAGTGCCATAAAAAAGTTATAATCAAAAATTGTGTATTTTATAGATTGAGTATCGATCGAGGTTTATGGCAAAAAGAAGCATGATCGAGCGTGAAAAAAAACGCGCTCGTCTCGTAGAAAAATATGCTGCTAAGCGTGAAGAATTAAAAGAACAATTTCGTACAGCACAATCTCCTGTTGAAAAATTAGAACTTCAGCGTCAAATTCAACGATTACCTCGCAATAGCGCACCTAATCGCCGACATAATCGCTGTATGGTAACTGGTCGCCCTAGAGGTTACTACAGAGATTTTGGACTATCTCGTAACTTGCTTAGAGAATGGGCGCATCAAGGTTTACTCCCTGGTGTAGTTAAGAGTAGTTGGTAGTTTTTATATTACTTCAAAACAGAAGTATATTCTCCTTGAGATAGGGCGATCGAACTGATGGAACAGGTTTGCGATCGCCTCATTTTTTATGATTATTTAGAATAGCATTAACCCAACTCCTAGCCTCTCCTCCCTGGGAGACGGTGAGCTTCTTTAAATGTTAGACTTTTTTGTTAAAACAAACGATTGA
>CAZJTL010000132.1:0-14874 GCA_964548905.1 uncultured bacterium
TATAAAGCGAGTTTAGGCTTTGTTTGGGGTTGATTTTTGTTTAAGTACCGTTAGTCCTTTGCTGCAATTGTTCTCAATAAATCATAAAATGGTTGCCAATTATCCTCTTCAGTAATTGGTTGCCAAACTGATTCAATTACTGGTCGAAGTAAAGCAGTTTTAGGATTACGATCGCGCAAACAATGACCGACATCTTCCATACTCTCGCTCGACAAATTATTTAAACATCTATGATAAAGTTCTCGCCAGCGATCGCCCAATTGATGAGCAAAAGGTGCATTTTCTAAAATCAACCTACTATCTTCTCGCCAACCATAATTAAATCCTTCAGCTAATTCAGCAAAAAAAGCATGATAGCCAATTTCTGTATTTCTGAGTAACTTAATCGTGGTTTCTAGTAATTCGATCGCTTCGGGACTAGAAAGATTGACAAAACCCAATTTAGCCAGCATTAATTGACGATAAGTTTCTTGATAGCGATCGTCAAACAAAGATAGTCCTGCATCTAGATCTTCGCCAGAAATTATTCTTTCTAGGGGCATTTGCAACATTTCTAAATTCAACTTGCAAATGAAGGGTTGATTGCCATAACTATAGCGTCCGCCATAGTCGAAATAAGCCGCAGTAAACTGAGGATTATAGCTAGGAATGAAAGCATAAGGACCATAATCAAAACTTTCTCCCATAATCGACATATTGTCAGTATTTAATACCCCATGACAAAATCCAGCCGCCATCCACTGCGCTACTAAATCGGCAACTCTTTGCACTAGTTCGGCATAGAATTTAGCATAGCGATCGTCAGAGTAGGCAATCTGGGGATAATAAACATCTATTACGTGGTCTAACAAGTTTAAAATTAAATCTGGACGTTGAATGTAGCGCAAGCGCTCAAACGTACCAAAACGAATGTGCGATCGACTGAAACGTACCATTACCGAAGATCTAGTCGGAGAAGGTTCATCTCCACGCCACAACTCTTCACCAGTTTCAATCATGCTCAAACAACGAGAAGTAGTCACTCCTAGTTGATGCAAAGCTTCAGCAGCCAAAACCTCTCTCACGCCACCTTTGAGGGTTAATCTCCCGTCAGCAGTTCGAGAATAAGGAGTTCTTCCCGAACCCTTAGTTCCAAAATCGTAGAGATTGTCATCAGCACCGCGCACTTGTCCGTACAGAAAACCTCGACCATCACCTAAAAATGGATTATATTCGCCGAATTGATAGCCATGATAGCGTAAGGCTAATAAGGAACGGATATTATCTTTAAATTTGCCAAAAGATTCCACAAAATGTTCGTCTTTGACAGAATTTGGATTTAAATTTAATAGAGGCAACAAAGAATCGTTGCGAAAACGTAAGATATGTTGGGGAAATTCTGCGGCTGTTACTCGATCGTAGTAATCATCACCCAAATTTTCCATCGCAGGTTCGTAATCTAAATTAAGAAAAGGATTGGGAGATAAAAAAGTCATGATCGAAGGTGTGAAGATCGTCTTGTAAAGAAATGTTAGCAGATAGTACTAATTAACAGGGAGCAGCTCACAAGTGTAGTTTTTTTTACCTTTATGGCTGGGACAGGACAAGCGAGAAAAAGCTTGTTTTTTCTTTATCAACTATAGGTTATGGAGATATGTTACTTATTAGCAAATTTACCAATTTACGAGCGAGACTAAATTATAAAATTTAAATGTCTGGATCGATTGCAATTTCTTAAAGAACTTTGGGGAGGAAGATCATGAAAATTGAACGTCCCGATCGAAGAGAAATAACCCCAGAAGAACGACAAGAACTAAATAAATTCAGAGCGATCATCGAAAGTGCTATAGCAGATGGTATTTTGACTCGATATGAGAGAGATAAAATTTCTGCGATTATGCGTGCAGATGGTAAAGTCACTGTCGAAGAGTTGGAGTTGGTAAGAACCTTGATGCAGGAAAAAGAAGCAAGGGGAGAGTTACGACTAGATTACTCTTAACAAGCAAAAGGTAGCTATCAGCTATCAGCTATCAGCTTTCAGTTGTTTACCTCCTGCCTTCTGACAATTCGCAATTCGCCCGTGCGGTGGCGGGGGTTCGCTCCTAAGCAATTAAAAACCTCGCTTACTTTAGACTTTAGACTTTAAATTCCTTCTGCCTTCTGCATAAAAGCCTGCTGCCTTCTGTTGACTGCTAAGCTTATCCCGAACTCAGGTTAGGATAGTGAACTACCCACGGGATAAACCCGTGTGGGCTTCCTACTCAGAAACCAGCGCAGTAGTAGATTTCTTGCGTCCTCTATTACTCCGTCTTACAGCTTGGCGATAGGCTTTGTCCCCCGTTCCAGAGGTCAAATTCAAAATTCGCAGTCCTTCATCACGGATGTTTTTAGCTGCATTGACATCTCTGTCAATATTTTTAGTATTGCAACTATTACAATCCCAAAATCTTATTTCTAGGGGTAAATTGTCTACTTGGTTAAGGCAAACGTTACAAGTTTTACTACTAGAGAAAAATCTATCTACTTCTTGATACACTTTTCCTTCTTGTTCTGCTTTGTACTTTAACATTGTACAAAATTGACCCCATCCGACTTGAGAAATAGCTTTAGCAAGCTTATGGTTTTTTACCATATTAACTACTGCCAAATTTTCAACTACAATAACTTGGTTTTCGTTAACTATCCTGCGTGATAGTTTGTGATGAAAATCCGAACGGCAGTTAGCTACTCTTAAGTGAACCTTGGCTACTTTCTTCCTAGATTTATTCCTGTTGTTACTCCCTTTTTGTTTTCTTGATAATTGCTGCTGTTTGATTTTTAAGTTTTGTTCGTGTTTGGATATCCAAGACGGATTATTAAACTTACTCCCATCGCTAGTAATAGCAAAGTAAGTTAAACCCAAGTCAATTCCTATTGCTTTACTTTCATTTGATTGTTCTGGTTTTTCTTTCCCATCCTCAAAAAGGATAGCAGCATAGTATTGCTCTGATTTGTTTTTAGATACAGTTACGGTTTTAATTATTCCTTCTATTTCTCTATGAAATATTGCTTTAATATCTCCTATTATTGGCAATCTTAAACAATTACCTATCCTCTTAACATTTTGTGGATAATGAATTGATTGTTTACCATGTTTTGATTTAAATCGAGGATACTTAGCTCTACGTTCAAAGAAATTATTGAAAGCAACACCAAGATTCAAGCAAACTTGTTGTAAACATTGAGAATAAGTTAGCTTTAACCATTCATGTTCGCTTTTTAGTTGAGGAATTTTCTTTTTAACTTCGTAACCAGATAAACCTTTTCCTGTATCTTGATAAGTTTGATTCATCAAATTAAGACAATAATTCCAAAGCCAGCGGCAGTTACCGAAAGACTGGCTTAAGGCTTCTTGTTGCTGGCTATTTGGATACAATCTTATTTTGACTACTTTTAGCATTTATAGTGAATTAAATTTACTCTAAAATAGAGTAACATAGGTTTGTTGATTTGTTTCAAAAACCCTGCCCCGACTTTCATCCCTCGCCCTGAACGGCGAGGGGATTCCCGTCGGGCTTTCTAAAAACCTAACCTAAGACTAAAGCCTCTACTATGCCAATTACAAACTCCCTCTCTCCAAGCAGCACGAGTTTAGCTCTGGCAGATTGGTATCACAAGATTCGTCAATTAAGTCATCAGCTTTGTCAACCTCTAGCGATCGAAGATTATGTCATTCAGGCTATGCCTGATGTCAGTCCTCCAAAATGGCATTTGGCTCATACTACCTGGTTTTTTGAAACTTTCTTGCTTATTCCTTATTTAAAAGACTATCAAGTATTTCATCCCCAATTTGGTTATCTGTTCAATTCCTATTACGAAGCAGTGGGAGAACGTTATGCTCGTCCCCACAGAGGTTTAATATCGCGTCCTACAGTGGAGGAAGTGTATCAATATCGCGATTATGTCGATCGCGCCATGGTAGAGCTTATACAGGATATTTCAGACAATTCTCAACTAGAGTCTCTATTTATCTTGGGACTTCATCACGAACAGCAACACCAAGAGTTGTTACTAACCGATCTTAAATATAATTTCTCAATTAATCCTTTGCGTCCTGCTTATATGCAGAAGTTATTCACTCAGGATGATTTGGATGATAGACCAAAAGAAAATCAATGGTTGCGTTATTCTGGTGGATTGTCCGAAATTGGTTTTAAAGGGAAAGAATTTGCTTTTGATAACGAAAGTCCCAGGCACAAAATTTATTTACAAGATTATTGCTTAGCACCTCAACTAGTAACCAATGGGGAATACTTAGAATTTATTCAAGCTGGTGGCTATTATCAACCTGAATATTGGCTGTCTGAGGGTTGGACAATGGTGCAAACGGAAACATGGCAAGCACCGTTGTATTGGGAAAAAATAGACGGTGAATGGTGGGTAATGACATTGGCGGGAATGCAACCTCTCAACGAGAATGAACCAGTTTGTCATATCAGTTTTTATGAAGCAGACGCTTATGCACGTTTTCGTGGTAAGCGCTTACCTACAGAAGCAGAATGGGAAATAGCTGCATCTCAACTAGCGATCGCAGGCAATTTTTTGGAGACGGGAAACTTACATCCAACCATCGCCTCGGGAGTAACTAAACCAGACCAAATTTTCGGTGATGTCTGGGAATGGACACAAAGCGCCTATCTTCCCTATCCAGGTTTCCAAACCGCAGAGGGTGCAGTGGGAGAGTATAATGGGAAATTTATGTGCAATCAAATGGTTTTGCGAGGAGGTTCTTGCGTTACTCCAGCTAGCCATATTCGTCCTACTTATCGTAACTTTTTTCCTGCTTCTGCTAGATGGCAGTTTAGTGGATTGCGTTTAGCAGAATAATTTCTTGAGAGATTTTTCAAGAACACTTTGGAGTGCGGTAAAAGTAGTCTTGTCTAGCAAGATCTTGTCACTACCAACACCAAAGTCTGTGATGATATCTATGCCAACTGCACTACTAGTGCAGCATGGCAGATTATTCAACCCCTATTTCGTTTCAGTTTTTGGGAAATTCGAGCGGTTAAAATATTTACTTCTGGTAGTTTGAGTTGCAGGGCGATCGCGGCAAAAATAGCCACAGCAACTATTGTTGACAAACTAAGTTGTAATAATAATAAGAAAACATTGTTGATTCTAATTAAATTATCGAACATCCAACTCACTCCATAGCCACCTAAACCAGATAGAACACTTGCTGCCAACAAACTCAAGAAATTTCTGAGCCAATCCAGAAGAGGTAAACCATTGAGGCGACGATTTAAAATCCATAAAAAGGCTGTCATGGAAATAAAATTAACAGTAACAGTCGCTAAAATTAGACCTGGTGCTTGAAACCAACCAACAAAAACATAGTCCAAAACTGCGTTAAGTAAAATGTTAATTATACTAATGCGAAATGGTGTTTCTCCATCTCCTAAAGCATAAAAAACTCTGACTAAAACATCCCGTCCTAAATAGAAAAACATGCCAAATCCATACACCATTAACAAAGAAGCTACTAATTGAGTCGCATCGGATTTGAACGCTCCTCTTTCATAAATTAGTTTAGCGATCAGTGTGGATAAAGATAGAAAAATTGCCGAAAACGGCAACATAGTTAAGGCAGTTAAGATTAAGCTTTGACGAATTCTTGCTTTTAATTCTGTCCAATTTTCTGGTGCTGCTAGTTGAGAAAAAATTGGTAAGTAAGGTACTAAAATAATATTAGAAATAATGCCTAGCGGTGTTTGAATAATAAAATTAGCGTAGCGCATTGCTGCTGCTGCACCAGCAATACCAGAAGCAAAAAAGAGCGCAGTTGCCAGGTTGATTTGCAACATTCCCGAGGAAAGGGTGGCAGGTATCATTACTCTTAAAACATCGCTCACGCCAGGAATGCGCCAATCAAAACGCAATCTTAAAGTACCCATTCCCGATCGCCATTGAGCAATTACTTGCGCCAACCACTGAATAATCGAACCTGCCATAGTACCACCAGCGAGGACGATACTACCTAAATATGCAAATTCAGGACTAGTAATTTTTGCGCCTAACTGCCACCATAAAACCCCCAAGCCACCAATGAGCGCTAGACTAGAAAATAAGGGGCTAATACTGGGCAGCCAATATTGATCGGAAGCATTGAGAACCCCAAAACCAATGCCAATCAAACCTGCTAACAAAGCTGAAGGTGCCATAATTTGAAGTTGCAAAATGGCAGAAGCTTTAGATTCAGCAGATAAACCAGGTGCCATTACACTAACGATCGGATTGGCAAAAACGATTAAGGCGATCGACACTAGCAACAATGTTCCGCTAACTATAGTAGTAATAGTCTCTACTAGAGGGGCAGATTCTTCTTTATTTCTTTTGGCTAAAACACTTACCAAAGCGTTGTGAAAGGGACCGTTAATACCACCGAGTAGAATGAGGAAAAAGCTAGGAATTTGGTAGGCATAGGCATAAGCTTCAGCAACTGCACCAATACCAAAAGCAGCACCGATCGCCTGTTCTCTGATTAATCCAAAGACTTTACTGACTAGAGTGGCGATCGCAACAATACCAGCTATGTTTGCAAGGGAACGTGATTTTTTCTGATTGACAGTCACGGAAATAAGTTTAAGACTTTTGCTTTAAAAGGTTTTTCAGTTACGCAGTATGTAATGCAACTAAGTTACATTTTGTCTGTGTAACTAACCTAAATAGTTTAGTTCAAGAATTCAGGAAATAAATTTCTATTTTTTTGTCAAGCACTTGTTGCATTTTGTTACAAATGTTGTTAATATCATTTACATAAGTTAATAAACCTTCTAATAAAACTATGTATACAACTCAATTAGATAACGGAACTCTTAATAACTACGCTGTTGAGCCTAAAATGAGCTACCAAGAATATCCAGCAGTTTACGAACAACGTCGCTACTTAATTCAAGGTGCAATTGCTACTCTTTTCGTTACAGCTTTAGTTTTAGCTTCTTTTGCAGTGAGCTAAGATTTTTCGATTTCGGCATCGTCATCTCTCATCGACATAAACTTCTCCTCAACCTCGACTGCATAAGTTGAGGTTTTATTGTTTGAAGAAACTGTAGACAAGGAAAAAATGCAGACTCAATTAATTCATTTTTTAGAGGAAGAATTAGCTATTCCGAATAGTGCAATTGATTTTGCTTTGCGTCATTGCGAAGCCGTTTCAACTCAACTACCCATGATTTTATGGCAGTATGGACTGATTAATTTAGAGCAGTTAGATCGAATATTTGATTGGCTAGAAATTTGTAGTTAGAGGTTTGTGAATTGTCTTAGCTCTATTTTCAGCATACAATAGAAGGATTTTTATGATTTCAACTCCAATTTACCAATATCCTTCTTTAATTTCTGGAATTCTCGTCAAACGCTACAAACGCTTTTTTGCCGATATAGAATTAACTACAGGGGAATCAATTACCGCTCATTGTCCTAATACAGGACCGATGACAGGTGTTTGTACTCCAGGTAGTTCTGTTTTAGTTTCTCGGAGCGATAATCCCAAACGCAAGCTGGAATATACTTGGGAAGCAATTCAAGTTAATGATACTAAACCAACTTGGGTGGGAATTAATACCGCATTACCCAATCGAGTTATCAAACTAGCCCTAGAACAAAAAATATTCTCCCAATTAAGCGATCGCTACGATTTAATTAAAACTGAAGTTCCTTACGGAATCGACAAAAAAAGTCGGATCGATTTTTTGTTAACAAAACAGGAGCGAACAGAAATTAACGAATCATCCAATCTTCCTATTTATCTAGAAGTCAAAAACGTTACTCTCACAGATGGTAATATCGCGCTATTTCCCGATACAGTGACTACTAGAGGACAAAAACATCTTCGAGAGTTAATGGCACTAGCATCAGTTGCCAAACCAGTGATGCTTTATTTTATCAATCGTGATGACTGTCCTTATTTTTCTCCAGGCGATCGCTACGATCCCGAATATGGGAAACTGCTACGAGAAGCAATAACCGCAGGAGTAACCATACTACCTTACCGCTTTGCTGTAACGCCAGCAGGAATAAGTTATTTAGGCTTGGCAGAATTAGTAATCGCTAAAGATTGAATTATTGCTGGATCGATCGCATTTTTTAAGCATCGATATGCGGTAATTACGTTAGAAGTAAAAAACTTCTTAACGAGATTTAAGTGGTAAAAATGAGCGAGAATGATAAGCCTAAACAATTTCTTGACGATGACGAGATAGATCGCGATCGACTATTTATTGAAGTTCCTACGGAACCAAAACTTCCCGATCGAGAAAAAATTCCATCTGGATACGATTTTATGAGTCAGATCTATCTCCGTGGGAGAGCTTTTAGAAGCTTAGCAGAAGGAAGAATCCCTTGGTGGGTAATTATTTCGGGCTGGATCTTTTTTGGAGGTTTAGCCCTGTTGATTCTGATTTCAGCACTCGCCTCAGCAACGTTTGAATTGTTGCTAGATTTGGTTTTTGATGTCATTCCTCTTATAATTCTGTGTAGAGGGACAATTGCCAAGCTCTCTATCAAGAAACATAAAAATAAAAGGAGCAGGCGATCGCGTATTTGAGAGAACCCTTAAAGATTAAATTCTTGCTGGATCGATCGCGTTAGCAACCGATAATTAAAATAGCGTCCTATTCCCTGATGCAAACGTTCGGAATCGAAGTAAATATTTTCTCCTGTTTGCGTCAGATAAACCGAACCTATGAAGGGTAATGATTCAAGTGGAGTATTAGATGCAGCCAAAACTTCTGCTACTTTAGCATGATCGATGTAGAACTTATAGTAACCGTAACCGCGATTGTATTCAGGCTGTTCGGGAATGTGGTTAAAATCGTTACGAATAATATTGCAACTACCACACATGGTATGAAAGTTACCAGATTTTCGGTAAATTAGACGACTACCTTCAGCATAACGATAACCTTTACTAAAAAACCAACCATTAGCTTGAGGATGGCGATCGACGAACTCAGCTAATCGATTACTAACGCGATCGTCAGCATCTAATAGCATAGTGTGAGTTGGCTTAAATGCTTGTGCTGCGACTAAACCCCGAAGCATCTTCCTTCCTTTATCTGTATGCTTGCGATTAACAATGTCCATTGCCTTACCAGAAGTAATATCTGGAATAGGAAAATCTACCTCTATATAGGTAATTTGGCTATGCTGAAAAGCAAGATCTGGCTGTTCGTTGCCAACAACAATGACATGAAAATGGGGAGAAGTTTGCTGACAAACGGATTGAAGACATTTTTCTAATAATTGAGATACTCGCTGCCAAGATTTCGATACGGCTTGACTTTGCAAAGGAATCACGAAAACCAGCATAATGAATAATTATGTATTGATTACACAAAAAATCTAGTCAAGCGATCGCAATTAAAAATTAACTGCTCTTCTTTAAAATCTACAATCGTAGGATAATTTTTTCTAGTCTATAAGAAAAGATGCGTGTTTCGATCGCCTTTTTCGCCAAGAGACAAAAGGAGTATCAATGAGAAGTAAACCTGCGAATTTATTCGCTTCGATCGTACAAATAAGCGCAATTTTCGCTCTATTTCCTCTGTCTGTTGGTGCTGAAGTTCGATCTAATTCGCTGGAATCCTTTCAGAGTCAAGCTATTACTCAACAGCAGCAACCCGATCGCCTCCAGCAACAAATTCAAGCTGAAGCAGATCGCATTTTTAACCAAACTACCAGACAATTTTATCAGTTAGCGATCGCGACTACAGTATCATTATTGGCGATCGCATTGGTAACTTTATGGTTTTTACGCCAATCTGTTATCAAAAAAATGGCTCAATTGGTTAGCACTCGTCTCAAAGAATTAGAGCAATGGGAAGCTAGGCTAAATCAAGCCAATCAAGAAGTACAGAGTCTACTGCAACATACTCAAGAAACTGCTAAGAAATTAGATGGCGAAGCAGAAACCTTTTCTCAAGAATTAGCTCATAAAAAACAAAATTTATCGAAATTAACCTCAGAATTGTTTCAGTTTAAGCAACAGGCATTAACTGAACTGCAACAACAGATCGATAATACTCAACAGCAGCTAAAACAACTAGAAAATATTAACAGCGATCGCCTACAAGAACTACAACAACAAACTCAGAAACAAA
Organism: uncultured bacterium; assembly: GCA_964548905.1. Taxonomy (GTDB): domain Bacteria; phylum Cyanobacteriota; class Cyanobacteriia; order Cyanobacteriales; family Xenococcaceae; genus CAZJTL01. Next base: position 10,119 of record CAZJTL010000132.1, read on the forward strand.
AGGATACACTCCTAAAAAACTTAGAACAATTATCCTCTGATTATGCCTCTCGCTTAGCTGCAATAGAAAAGGATTTCAGCCAACAGAAACAGACAGTTTGGCAAAATTTAGAGCGATCTCAGTCTGACTTAACCACTCAATTCTCTCAGTTGCAGCATCAAGCACAGCAAGAAAAAGATTCTCTGCTGGAAGGTTTAGAGAAATTAAGCGCAGAGTTTGCACCTTGGTTATCTGCACGGAAAGAAGAAGTACAACAGCAGCAGCAACTAACTTTAAGTAACTTCAATAATTCAGAATCAGAGTATCGCGATCGCCTGACTCATTTGCAATCGGAAGCTCAACAACAACTAGATTTAATCTTAACTAACCTCAAGCAACTAGAATCTCAATTTCCAGCTCATATCGATCGCCTGGAAGCCAATACACAAAAGCAAGTACAACAGCGACAGCAAGAAATAGCCAAACAGCTAGAAAAACTAATTATTCAAGCACAGACACAACTGAAAGCAGACATAGCCAAAATACAGCTAAATCTGGCTCAATTAGCGACAGAGTATAGTCAACAAATCTCTAAAGATCGCTCGATAATCGAACGCCAAAAACTAGAGACACTGGAAAATTGGCAGCAATTAGACGCACAAATTACCGAGCAATTATCGCAATTGCAACAGACAATGCAAAATCGCCAGGATTCAATCTTGGAAAAATTAGAAAAAGCTAAAAATTTGTCGATCGAGAGAATTGTACAAGTTTATGCTGATGCTCAAGCTCAAAAAGAGCGGATTTTACAACAAATACAGCAAATTTCGCCAAACGATCTAGCTCAATCTTCAACCTCAGAATTACAGCAACAAATTCAAACCCTCGACGAACAAATCAAGCGCATTCAAGAAAATCAACCCGAATTATTTTTGCGTGCAAAGGATTTTATTGAGGAAGGAAATAAGTTATTAGAGCAAAACAATTATCAAGACGCGATCGCCCTTTTCGATCGCGCGCTACAATTACAACCAGAAAATGTAGAGGCTTGGTGTCAGCGAGGTTTAGCACTGCTGGAATTAAAACGATATGAAGGCGCGATCGCTGCTTTTAATAAAGCGATTAAAATTGACTCAGGGAGCGATCGAGCTTGGTTTAATACAGGTAGAACCCTAGCTAGAATGAAGCGCCATCAAGAAGCAGTTACAGCTTACGATCGCGCTATTGAAATTAACCCAGATTACCATCAAGCACTAGTCGATCGAGGTGTAGCACTAGGAATTTTAAAACAACACCAGGATGCTTTTCAATCCTTCGATCGCGCTATAGAAATTCAACCAGACGACGCGATCGCGCTGATGAATCGGGGTATGGCGTTGGCAATGTTAGAAAGATATGAAGAAGCAATTACATCCTTCGATCGAGCGATCGCCATTAATCCTCAGCTACACAAAGCCTGGAATAATCGCGGTGATGCCTTAATTCAACTCAAACGCTATCAAGAGGCAATTGCTGACTTCGATCGTGCGATCGAGCTTAAATCTGACTATGCTGTTGCATACTACAATAAAGCCATCAGCTACGCTCTCCAGAATCAAGTTGAATTAGCTGTAGAAAATCTTAAACAAGCAATTAATTTAAATTCTAAATATCGCAAACAAGCAAGTATCGATCCAGATTTCGACGCGATCGCCTCCGACGATCGATTTTGGCATTTAATTGAAAAATAGGGGCTAGAGATTAGGGTGTAGGGGCTAGAAAAGTAATGAGTAATGAGTAATGAGTAATGAGTTAACAACGGCTGTTTCCTCCTGCCTCCTTAAAACAAGTTATAAGTCATAAGTCATAAGTTATAAGTAAACAACTTAAGACTTATGACTTAAGACTTATGACTTAATTCTGCCTCCTGCCTTCTTTCAATGAACCATGAACCATGAACAATTAGCTATTGCCTTTTCAAAGCCTCAATAATTTGCACATTAGCTGCGGGAAAAGAAAAGCGCTCTAGTTCTTCTACAGTAACCCAACGTATTTCTTCACATTCGATCGCCTGTGGTTCTCCACTAAGATGATGACAACAATAAACAAATAATGATAGGCGAAAGTTAGTGTAGGTATGGTCGATTGTTATCAAAGGTTCAATCACTTCAATTTCGATCGCCAGTTCCTCTAAAATTTCTCTGACAATACACTCTTCAACAGTTTCATTACTCTCAATTTTGCCACCAGGAAATTCCCATAAACCTGCCATATCTCCCTTGTTAAGCCTGCGATCGATCAAGATTTTTCCTTGGGAATCCTGAATTACAGCAACACCAATTTTTTTGTGAGGCAATTGAGAAGAAATTTCTGGCATGAATGGAAGAGATTAGGGATTAGCTTGTAATAGTAAATCGGCTAATTACAAATGATTATGATACATAATATTGCATAATATTAAAATATTTCAAGAGAAGCTAAGTACTCAAACAAAATTCATTACACATTTTCTAAAAAATGTCTCTTCGTCAAAAAATTGCTCTTTATCTTGAAGATTTTGAAAGTCCTACTGGTTTGGCAATTAATTTGACTGTTTTAGGGTTAATTGTTCTTTCGTTAGGAATTTTTGTAGCACAAACCTATTCACTTTCCGAGCGCTGGAAAATTTGCTTAGATAGATTAGATTTTTTGATTTTAATTATTTTTGCGATCGAATATTTAGTTAGACTTTGGTGCGCCGAATCCAAGCTAAAATTTATTTTTAGTGTTTTTTCAGCGCTCGATTTACTAGCATTTGTTCCTCTTTTAATTGGTTTTGCTGACATTCGCTTTGTCAGAATTTTTAGATGGTTTAGAATCCTAAGAATAGTTCGCTTTTTTGATTTTCAAATTTTTATTTTTCAAATTCAAACTCAAGATAAAGTTATTTTTGCCAGGATTTTATTGACTTTGTTTTCAATAGTTTTTGTCTATTCTGGTTTGATTTATCAAGTCGAACATCCAATTAATGATAAAGCTTTTGCCAATTTTTTTGATGCTATTTATTTTGCCATTGTTACAATGACCACTGTAGGCTTCGGCGATGTAATTCCTCTGTCTGAAGGAGGCAGAGTCATAACTGTATTAATGATTTTAACTGGAATATTATTAATTCCTTGGCAGCTAGGGGATTTAGTTAAGCAGCTAGTAAAAAATAGCGATCGACTGGAAATAACTTGCTCTAATTGTGGTTTGTCTCGTCATGAAGCAGATGCTATTTTTTGCAAACAATGTGGAACCAAATTAAGAAAAACACTTAAGACATAAAGATGATAATTAACAAGACAAAAAAGTTGATAAAGAAAAGAATATAAACTAAATTTCGAGTGGTAGATATATTTCTTTCTAAATTAGCTATGTTGCGAACGATATCGCTAATCATATAAGTTACCTTTTTGTTCTTATCGATAAGATTGGTAGTCTCAGTCAGCTTCTTATTGATTTCTGAATAGATCCTAGAAGTCATGGATAGCTTATAAAGATATTTCTCTAGCAAACCTGGTCCAAGTTGAAAATATCCTTTATAAACAGAGCGAATAGCAATGATTATGTCTTCGGAAGGGGTATTTTTAAACAAATAACCTTTAGCTCCTGCTTCGAGAGCATCACTAAGATATTCATCATCATCGTAAAGACTAAGAATTAAAACTCTAGTGGATGTAAAGCGATCGGAAATAACTTTAGTAGCAGCTAAGCCATCCATTACTGGCATGTTAATATCCATAACTACTACATCTGGACGCAGTTGTCCTACTTGTTCGAGCGCTTGTTGTCCATCACTAGCTACCCCAACTATTTCTAGATCTGGTTCGACTTCCAAAGCAGCTTTTAGAAACTGTTGAATTGTTTTTTGATCGTCAACTATTAAAACACTAATCATTCAATTAACCGTCTTTTAAGTACCTAGGCAAAATTAATTATAAAAACTGTCTTTTTGTTCCCTGTTCTCTGTTAAGAGTTCCCTGCCTCCACCTATAAATTTAATTTCACCTACCTACTTATACTAATTCTCTATGAAGTTGCACTTAATAAAGCTTTGGTAATGTAGTCCCATCCACAAATGCTGGCGATCGCCTTTCTTGAAATAGAATTAAGAACTTGGGTTAGTTTGCCTCTCAATTGAGTTAAATTAGTGCAGTCTTCCCAGGATAAAGCTTGTTTAATGTGTTCCCAAAGACGTTCTATAGGATTAAGTTCAGGACTATGGGATGGCTGAAAAATAGGAATAATATTATCAGGCCATTGTAAATACAAAGACTTGTGAAATGAACCATTATCCATTTGGATTAAATAAAGATAAAAATTGTCTCGTTGCCAGTTAGTAATACCAATTGGCTTAATTCCCTTGAGGGTAATTGTGCGACAAGTTATGGTTTTTAGCCCTAGGCGGCTTTCATCACCACACCAATAGCGAATTGGCATACCTATTCCTAGATAACGAATTAGTACCTTAATCAGCTCTGAGAGTTTTTTTTAAAGGCTTGCTGAATTTCCGGTTTAGCTTTGTTACTTTGTGGACGAGGAACTTTGAGTTTAGCTTCTAGCTTGTATCTGACTAACTTATGCACAGTCTTGTAAGCGATCGCTATTTGACATTCTTGATTTAACCACTGCTGTATTTGACTGTAGCTTTTGAAGCCAAGTGGAGAGGATAAGCGCTCGAGCAAACGCTCTCTGATTTCAGGCGTAATCAAACCTGGCTTACCTGGGGGCGTTTTTACTACTAATAAAGCAGATATGCCTCCATGCTGATATCGAT
>CAZJTL010000133.1:0-8411 GCA_964548905.1 uncultured bacterium
TAGGTCTTGAATTATTTTCTCTTATTTTGTTCTGACTTTTGCAAGAGGTCTAGTCTTGATATCTCCTAAGCTGTTCCACATTTAAGTTGCATACTGTATTTTCCTTCTGCCTTCTGCCCTCTGCCTTCTGTCTTCTGCCTTCTGCCTTCTGCCTTGCCCGAAGGGCTGGACACCTATCACCTGTCACATTCAAGCTACTGTTTCACTCTTAACAATCTCAACTGTTGCTTTCTTGTTAAAACTTAGTAGATCGTCAATGCAATCAATAATAATTGCGTCGCCTGGGACAAAGGCGTTTTCTAAAATTTTAGTGGCGATCGGGTTTTCTAATTGTTTTTGAATTGCTCGTTTGAGAGGACGCGCACCATAAACAGGATCGTAACCGAGATCGACAATGCGGTCTTGTGCAGCTTGAGTTAATTCTAAGCTGATTTTTTGTTCTGAAAGTAGATTTTGAATGCGCTTGAGTTGAATTCTGACAATTTGTCCTAATTCCTCCCGCTTGAGGGTGTGGAAAATAATTAAATCGTCGATGCGATTGACAAACTCAGGACGAAATTGCTTTCTTAAAGCTTGCATAACTCGTTTGTGCATATTCTCGTATTCAGAATCGTCACCAGCAATGTTGAGAATATATTCGCTTCCAATATTACTCGTCATGACGATAATAGTATTGCGAAAGTCCACCACTCTACCTTGAGAGTCGGTAATACGCCCATCATCGAGAACTTGCAGCAAAATATTAAAAACATCAGGATGAGCTTTTTCTACTTCGTCAAGCAATACTACGGAATAGGGACGACGACGCACAGCTTCCGATAATTGTCCACCCTCTTCGTAACCAACGTACCCAGGTGGCGCACCTACCAATCTGGAGACGGCGTGTTTCTCCATGTATTCAGACATATCAATGCGTACCATCGCCTCTTCACTATCGAAGAGAAAAGCAGCTAATGCCCGCGCTAACTCGGTTTTTCCTACTCCAGTCGGTCCCATAAACATAAACGAACCGATCGGTCTGCCTGGATCCTTCATTCCTGCCCTAGCGCGACGAATAGCAGCAGCCACAGCAGCCACAGCTTCTTGTTGTCCGATCACTTTGCGGTGCAGATGTCCTTCTAGTTGCAGTAATTTTTGTCTTTCCGATTCTAGCAGGCGATTAACGGGTATTCCCGTCCAATTAGCGACGATTTCGGCAATATCTGCTTCAGTAACCTGTTCGCGTAGTAAAGTATTGTCTTGAGATTGTAATTCTAGTAGTTTAGTTTCCTTAGTTTCTAGATCGCGTTGCAAAGATTCTAGCTTGCCATATTTTAATTGGGCTGCTTTATTGAGATCGTATGCCCGTTCTGCTTGTTCTACTTGCAAGCGCAGTTTTTCTTCTTCTTCTTTGAGTGCGTTAATTTCTTCGAGAAGTTGTTTTTCAGATTGCCACTGAGAAGACAATTCTTGCTGTTTGCTTTCTAGTTGGTCGATTTCTGCTTGAATCCGATTGAGGCGTTCTGTGGAACTGCGATCGAGCGCTACTCCTCGTTGATTTTCACCTTCAAGAGAGAGTTTTTCCATCTGCAACTGCATCAGACGGCGTTCTAGCGCCTCTAACTCTACTGGTTTAGAGGTTATTTCCATTTTTAATTTTGCTGCCGCTTCGTCTACAAGATCGATCGCCTTGTCGGGAAGAAAGCGATCGCTGATATAGCGATCGGATAGTGTCGCTGCCGCTACTAAGGCAGAGTCGGTAACTTTAACCCCGTGATGCACTTCATAACGCTCTTTCAATCCTCTGAGAATCGAAATAGTATCTTCAACACTGGGCTGTTTGACATAAACTTGTTGAAATCTTCTTTCTAGGGCTGGATCTTTTTCGATGTGCTTGCGATATTCATCTAGGGTTGAAGCACCAATACAGCGCAATTCGCCTCTAGCGAGCATTGGTTTGAGAAGATTGCCCGCATCCATTGTCCCTTCACGAGAACCAGCACCCACCACTGTGTGTACTTCGTCGATGAAAAGAATAATTTGTCCGTCTGAGTTGGTGACTTCTTTGAGGACGTTACGAAGACGTTCTTCAAATTCACCGCGATATTTAGCACCAGCGATCAGACTACCCATATCGAGAGAAATTAACTGACGATTTTTGAGGGCTTCTGGTACGTCATTATTAACAATGCGCTGTGCTAATCCTTCGGCGATCGCAGTTTTACCAACGCCAGGTTCACCGATCAGCACGGGATTGTTTTTAGAACGACGAGATAGTACTTGAATAACGCGACGGATTTCTTCATCTCGCCCGATGACGGGGTCGAGTTTACCAGCTTTTGCCTGTTCGGTTAAGTCTCGTCCGTATTTTTCTAAAGATTGATAGCTTTCTTCCTGGTTTTGTTTGGTAACTTTTTGAGTTCCGCGTATCGCTTTAATATTTTTTTCTAAATCTTGGGGATCTAGATTAAAAGTACGCAGAGTACGTCTACCAATGCGATCGTCCTCAGCAAAACCAATTAAGATATGTTCGACAGAAATAAATTGATCTTGCCAACTTTCCCGAGAAGCCTCAGCGCGATCGAGCATAACATCTAAACCACGACCGAGATAAAGTTGACTGACACCAGTTTTTGCCTGTCTATTGGTAAAAGTTTCTAACTGTTGTTTGAGACGGGGAATATCAACTTTAGCTTGCATTAAAATTGTAGTTGCTAGCCCTTCTTGCTCAAGCAGTGCCAGCATTACATGTTCTACTTCTAGGTTTTGATTCTTAAAAAGCTTTGCTACTTCTTGCGATTTGACGATCGCATCCCAAGCTTGTTCGGTAAATTTGCTGGAGTCTGTTGGCTGCATTAGATACTAAAAATCGATCCCTCTCGAATCACTGCTCTCAGTGCTTAGTATAGCAAGTGCGCGATCGGGAATTAAACTAGGATCATGGAACGAATAATTAAAAGTGGTTGTGGTTGGCGCATTGGTTGGAATCCAAATGCAGACAAGTATAAAGGTTTAGTAGGTAGCGATCTCTGGGCGATCGAACTTACCGAACCAGAATTTAATGATTTTTGCCGTTTGTTAATTCAACTGGTAGATACAATGACGCAAATGCAAGCAGAATTAATGGCAGAAGAAAGAATTGCTTGTGAAGCAGAAAGCGATTTGCTGTGGCTAGAAGTAGAAGGGTATCCTCACGCCTATTCTCTGCGCTTAATTCTCAATCAAGGACGTTGTTGTGAAGGTAATTGGGCTGAGGGGGTAGCCAAGGAGTTGGCGCAAGCAGTATCTATGCTCAAATTATTTTAAATAATATAGTCACTGCGCGATCGCGCCTCGAACTCAAATTAACAGTAAGGCGATCGCTAATAATATTTGAACTAATTATAATCGAGAGATTAATCGATCATACTCGGCGTGTGAACCAACCCAAAACCAGATAACTGTATCTCCATCTAATTGTCCAACTGCTCGATAATTTATACTGATTCGAGCAGAATAAATTGGTAGTTCTGAATGTATTTTTTTGAAGCGCAAACTCGGATGTCCAGGATCTTGCATAAACTGACGATATGCTTGACGGGTTTGTTTTTGAACTTGTTTGGGTAAACTAGCAAAAGAGGAGCGAAATTGAGCAGTTGTTCGTGATTTCACAATTTATCTGGCTCTAACTCTTCTGTTTTCCCTGCTTTGTATTCAGCCATTGCTTCGGATGCTAAGAGAGCAAGTGCATCTTGAGAATTGGCAAATGTTTGATCCCAACGTATTTCGTCTTCGAGTTCTTCTAAAATCATAGCCGCGATCGCGTCTTGTTGACTGGAAGATAAGGTTTTTAATTTCGCGATCGCAACTTCAAGTAATTCTGTCATCTTGATTATAATTTTGTAAAGAAATTTTTGATGATTTTATTTTAGCTAAAGCGATCGCGCCTCGAACTCAAATTAACAGCAAGGCGATCGCTTTAGCTCAACAACTTTAAACTAAACAGCAGAAGAAAATTCTCTAACCGTGAGTCCAGCAGTGCGAATGAGGCTACGTAGAGTACCTTTTGCTACTTCACGATGATCTGGAACAGACAAGGTTGCGATTTCACCTTCCTTAACCATAATGATATGACTTGCGCTTTGACGTGCAACTTGCCAACCAAATTTTTCAAACACACGAACGACTTCTCGTCCACTGAGAACAGGTATAGCAGATGACATGACTAAGCTACAACCTCTATTTGATGAGTTTCTATAGTCAGAGGCAAACCACGTTCTGCTCTAACTTGAAGACAGGCAGCGATCGCGTCTTTCATATTTTCTAATGCTTCTTCTTTAGTTTGTCCTTGACTGACACAGCCTGGTATACTCGGACATTCTACTATCCAAACACCATCTTCATCGCGATCGACTGTTACGTTAAACTTCATATTTTTGATGAAAGTAAGATATTGAGTATAGTTTACGCGCCTCGAACTCCAATTAACAGCAAGGCGATCGCAAATTCTCGAACTCTTTTCTGGAACTATCCAAAAAACTTTTCGTAATCATCATGGCTACCAACCCAAAACCATGTCACTGTATCACCATCTAAAATACCTATAGCGCGATGGCTCAGTGTAATTCTAACTGACCAAATTCTTTCTTCATCATTAATACATTTAAAATGCAAAGATGGATGAAAAGGGTTTTCTCTCCAAAGTCGATAAGCTTTCCTTGCACCATTTTTCGTTCGATTGTCAAGAGACTGATAAGCATCCCAAAAGGAAGGGAGAGTCGCCGATTTCATAAGCGATCGTAATCCATTGCCTGTGATTTTCCTTCAGCTATTTCCTGTTTAGCACGTTTAGCAGCAGCAATTAGTTTCGATCGAGTTTTTTTGAAAGACTCATCCCATTTAAGTTCTTCATGTAAATCTTGTATATATTCTCGAAGATGTTCTGCAACTCGATTTTGCGCTTCTTCTGGCAAAGATTCCATCATGGTGAGTACGGTAGCGATCGCAGGAGATGACATAGCTAAAAAATTAAAATTAAGATTATTTAAACGTTTCCTTATTTTAGCTAAAGCGATCACGCCTCGAACTCAAATTAACAGCAATGCGATCGCATTCAAATCATAAATTAGATTTCTACTGACTAAGATCGTTTTCTGTAAGACCAGCATCTTTCAAAATACCTTTGAGAGTACCAGGAGGCAAATCTCGATTACCATGAACAGGAATGGAAATAATCGCAGCAACTCCCTTTTTTGCATAGATATGGTGGCTACCAGTTACTCGCTTTAAGATCCAGCCATTTCGTTCGACAATTTTACAAAGAGCTTTCCCAGAAATTGATTTCATAACGATAGCTCGATTAGTTGCTTCTGAGGTTCAATTTCTTCCTGTTCGCTAGCAACTTCGAGCCATCCTTGAACTGCATCTTCGAGCATTTCTAATAGTTGTTCGTAACTTTCTCCCCAAGTGTGACATCCTGGTAATGCAGGGACAGAACCACACCAAACACCATCCTCTTGCCAAACAACTGCTTTAATTTTCATCTTTTATCTTGAGAGTATCTCAATCTAAATTTTAATATCATCTTAGCTAAAGCGAGCGTGCCTCGAACTCAAATTAACAGCAAGGCGATCGCAATTAAACTTATGATGCTTTTGTCTAATGGTTGATGCTAAACTATCTAATCTGATATCAAAATCATCTGCTGGACATTAATAAATTAATTTATGAATTACACATTAAGATTTATAGATTTATTTGCTGGGTTAGGAGGTATGAGATTAGGCATAGAACAAGCTGCAAAAGCTGTAGGTATTGGTTCAGAATGTGTTTTTACTTCAGAAATTAAACCCTTTGCAATTGCAACTTATAAAGAAAATTTTAATGTAAATAATATTGCAGGAGATATTGCAGAAGTTTCATCTCTAAATATTCCAGATTTTGATATTTTACTAGCAGGATTCCCTTGTCAGCCTTTTAGTAGTGCAGGAACTAGAAAAGGTTTTTTAGATACGAGAGGAACTTTGTTTTTTGAAATAGAAAGGATTTTAAAAGACAAGCAACCTTTTGGTTTTCTTTTGGAGAATGTTGAGGGTTTAGTCGATCACGATGGAGGTCGTACATTAAAAACAATTTTAAGCAAACTTCAAGAATTAAATTATCAAGTAACTTGGAAAGTTTTAAATGCTAAAGACTTTGGTATTCCTCAAGATAGAAAAAGAATTTACATAGCTGGAACTAAAACTTATTTAGTATCTTTAGATTTTTCTAAACCGAGAAAGTCTAAATTATCAGATATCTTTGAAAAAAATCAACCATTGCTTGATACTGAGTTAACTAAAGCAATTTTATCTCATTATTCAATTGAACAATTATATGGAAAAGCTATTAAAGACAAGCGAGGAGGAGATGATAATATTCATAGTTGGGAACTTGAATTAAAAGGTAAAGTGACGAAAAGCCAAAAAGAACTTTTAAATTCGTTATTAAAAGAAAGAAGAAAAAAAATTTGGGCAGAAAAAAAGGGCATTAAATGGATGGATGGAATGCCTCTAACTTTGGAAGAAATTTATAGATTTTATAATCCTAATACTTTATTTGAATCTAATAATCTCCAAGAGATGTTAGATGATCTAGTTACAAAAGGATATTTAAGATTTGAGCATCCTAAAGATTTAGTAGAAGAGATTACAAAAGATGGCAAAATAATTAAAAAAAGAAAATATCGCACAGATTTATGTAAAGGCTACAATATCGTTGTTGGTAAACTCAGTTTTGAAATTAATAAAATATTAGATCCTAATGATATTGCGCCAACATTGGTAGCAACAGACATGGATAGAATAGCAGTTGTTGATGGTCAAGGATTGCGAACATTAACAATAAGAGAAGGATTAAGATTGTTTGGTTTTCCAGAATGTTATAGAATAAATTTACCTTCTCGTCAGGCATTTGACTTGTTAGGTAACACAGTAGTTATTCCCATAATTAAAAGTATTATGCAAAGAATCATTATACAAAAACTGATTTCTATTCCAAACCAAAATTATAAGCTTTCTCCTGTATGTTCAAGATAATTTTGTTTAACGCGATCGAGCCATTCAGTATTATCAATACTAGTTTTAGGATATTTCAGTAGCGTTTGATGTAAAGCTTCAACAAAATCACTTTTATTATTGAATGGACTAAATTTAGCTCGACTAGAATACCAAGAAATTGGTCGGATGTTATAAATAATATTTTGCTTAACTTGGCATTTTACTGGATAGTCCGCTGAAGCTCCTGTAATTTCCCAGATTTTTTTTAACCAAAGATTTTTAATACTAAATTTTGAATCTATAAGTTCATAAGCAAATATTAAATAATCAGCATCTAAACGGTAAGGATAAGAAAGTAAAGATCTACAATACGCTTCAAAATTAGCAACATCAAAATTAGCTGAACGATTATAATCAAATGTTTTAACTTCTAACAAACTCTTTTGATCTGAGATTTCGTCTAGCAAGAAATCTGGAAACTCTTGAGTATTTTTTACAGTTCTAAATTTTATATCTTTAGCTCTCATCCATGCTGCCAGCCATTCTTGAAATAAATGACCAATAGCATCCTTAGCATTTATGTCTACTGAGATATCAAGAAAATTAATAGATATTGTTCCTTGACTTTGTGTAATTCGATCTTGAATCAATAAATTATAAATATCATTGACAGTAAAGGACATAATTTTAATGAAACATAATAATGCGCTACTTGATTAAAGTTCCCTATCTGCTTAATTTTATTTAACATCAATATAATTATTCACGATTCTCTCTCAGCCAATTCCATCCATCTCTCAGTAGCCCGATCGATCTCTTCACTCAATTTTGCTAATTGTTCTGAGAATTCTTGAATTTTACTAAAACTACTTGTTAGATTGTAATAAACTGCGCTCACTCTTAAACTAAACACTTTCGTTTATTCAAGCAGGCACATTGATAGCTTCTTGTCCTGCCAAACCAAAAGCATCATGAACTGCTTTGAGTGCTTTTACTCCTTCTTCTTTAGCAACTACACAACTAATTTTTATTTCGGAAGTTGCAATCATTTGGATATTAATTTGCTCCTTTGCCAAAGCTGCAAAGAAACGTGCTGCTACACCTGGTTGCCCTACCATACCAGCACCAACTATACTTACTTTGGAGATTTCAGTATCCACAGAAACCTCACCGCAAGCAAATGTTGAAACTAGCTCTGATAGAGCTACACCTGCGGTTTCTGCATCAGCTTGAGCGACGGTAAAAGCAATATCGCGAGTAGCAATTTCGTTGATAATGCGACAGCGTTGTGACTGAATAATCGTATCAACACTAATATTTTTATGGGCTAAGAGTCCAAAAATTCTGGCAGCCATACCAGGGAGATCTGGTACGTGACGGATAGCAATACGGGCTTGATTTTTATCTAAAGCAACA
>CAZJTL010000133.1:8421-13203 GCA_964548905.1 uncultured bacterium
ACCCCGTACTGGATGGGGTTGAGCTGTTACAGTTATAGATGTAGCATGAGTGGGAGAAGGAATGACAGAATTATCCACCTCAAAATTCTGACACAGAGCAGATATAGCTCGATCGCAATCTTGTTCGTCAATAACACAACTTACCTTGACTTCTGAGGTAGAAATCATTTCAATGTTGACTCCTGCTTCTGCTAGGGTAGAAAACATCTTGGCAGCAATCCCAGGACGACCGATCATTCCTGCACCGACGATCGATACTTTGGCAACTCTTTGCTCCACCATTACTTCCGCTTCATCTGGTGCAGGTGAAGATTGACTTCTTAACGCAGGTGCGATCGCTTCGGCGACTGCTTCGGCTTGCTTGAGAACTCCTTGAACGACGGTAAAAGCGATATCATTACTATTACCTTCATGCACCGATTGAATAATCAGATCGACATCAACATTTTGACGGGAAATTTCACCAAATAAACTAGCAGCAATTCCAGGGCGATCGGGTACTCTCAATAAAGCAACCTTAGCCTGATCCGAGTCAAATTCAACCGCATCTACCGCTTTAATTAGTTCTAAACCTTCTAGCGATCGCGGTTTGGGTGCAGGTGAAACTACTTTCGTGCCTGGTGCATCGCTCCAGCTCGATAATACCACCAGAGGAACGCCATAATTACGAGCAATTTCTACTGCACGGGGATGAAGTACTTTCGCACCTAGACTAGCCAATTCCAGCATTTCATCGGCGGTAATCTCATCCATTAACTGTGCTTCTGGAACGATACGTGGATCGGTTGTCAGAATACCAGGAACATCGGTATAAATTTCACAACAACTAGCTTGTAAAGCTGCGGCTAAAGCTACTGCTGAAGTATCCGAACCACCTCGTCCTAATGTAGTAATTTCTAAATCGTCAAGATTGCTAATCCCCTGAAAACCAGCAACCACAACCACTTCACCTCGATCGAGATGGCGAGTAATTCTCTCGGTTTTAATCTCCAAAATACGGGCGCGACTGTGTGCTGCTTCCGTGACAATGCCTACTTGCGCCCCAGTCAGAGAAATTGCTGGCTGTCCTAATTCCTGTAATGCCATACTCAACAGCGCGATCGAAACCTGTTCTCCAGTAGACAGCAACATATCCATTTCGCGACGACTAGGGTTAGAAGAGATTTCTTGGGCTAATTTCACTAAACCATCAGTAGTCTTACCCATCGCCGAGACAACTACCACCAGAGAATTTCCTTTAGCAACTGTTTGCCGAACTCTTTGCGCTACTGATTGAATTCTCTCTACCGAACCAACTGAAGTACCGCCGTATTTTTGGACAATTAAAGCCACGACCCTATATTCCTATCGCTTATCAAGCACTATCAAGCAATGTACATCCTATCAAATCTTTGTCTTGTCAGAGCTTTTTTTGGGAAAATTATTAATTACTAGAATAGAAATGTCTCACAAGAAGAGACACGAAATTTCGCGTCTTTTTCAATCGATCGAGGTATGTAAATGACTCCTAACCCTCTCATCATGAAAACTGTCGAACAGTTGAATTACCGAGTTACTGTCGGTGATATAGCAGCTAGTGCGGGATTAGAAATTAACCAAGCACAGCAAGGCTTATTAGCTTTAGCATCGGAGGCTAGCGGACATTTACAAGTAGCAGAATCAGGAGAGATTGTCTACCTCTTTCCTAAGAATTTTCGCTCAATTCTGCAAAACAAATATCTAAAGCTAAGACTGCAACAGTGGTGGCAAAAAATTTGGAAAATTTTATTTTATATAATTCGCATTTCTTTCGGTATTGTTCTCATCGCTTCGATCGTCCTGTTAATGGTAGCGATCGTCGTTGTTTTAGTCGCACTTAATTCTAGTCGTGATGGCGATAACGATTCTGATAGCGGAGGTGGAATGGTTTTTATGCCTGGATATTGGTTTAGTCCCGATTTTTTCTGGATCTTCGATCCCGGTTACGACGATCGCCGCCAAGATCGAGATGCTAGCGAAAAGAAAATGAATTTTCTCGAAGCTGTTTTCTCCTATCTATTCGGCGATGGCAATCCCAATTACAATTTAGAAGAACGTCGCTGGCAAACGATTGGTAGCGTCATTCGCAACAATCAGGGTGCTGTGATTGCTCAGCAAATTGCCCCTTATTTAGATGAAATCGATCGCACTAGCAACGAAGACGAAGATTACATCTTACCAGTCCTTGCTCGTTTTAACGGCTATCCCGAAGTTTCACCTCAAGGAGAGATTATTTACTATTTTCCCGATTTACAAGTGACAGCAACCCAAAGCCAAAAAAACCCCATTCTTTCTTATTTAAAAGAACATTTGTGGCGATTTAGCCAAGCTGATAGCAGTCAAATTATGTTGTCGATCGGCTTGGGAGTATTTGAAGTAATCTTAGCCTTAGTGCTTGGTTCCCTCCTCAAAGGTATTGCTGCATCGGCTGGGTTTATCGGTTTTGTGGCTTCGATTTATTGGTTCTTACTCGGTTATGGAATAGCTTTTTTAGGTGTTCCTTTGATTCGTTATTTCTGGATTCAGTGGCGAAATGAAAAGATTGCCAGTCGCAATCAACAACGGGAACAAAGAGCAAAATTATTAAATCAAGCTGATGCCAATTTACGAGAAAAAATGGTTTATGCTAAGCAATTTGCAGCTCAGAAATTTATTGGTGATAAGGATCTTGCCTATACTACTGAAAGCGATTCGATCGACCAAGAAATTGCCGATCGAGACAAACTTGATGCCGAGTGGCAAAAAAGATTAGAGTCTAATTCCTAAAAAGGGAGGGCTCTCCCAACATAATGGGGTTAAATGTTCGCTACATACATTTTAGGTACAAACCTCGCGCCCCTACAAAGGTATCAGTGACCTACTGTAGGGGCGTATGGCATATGCCCTTAATTTGATAATCTTTGCTTATCACCATGAGTACGGGAGAGCCGATTTTTCATCTAGCTTATCTCCAAATCTTTGGCATTTGACCAAGAGCGAGTTAAATTGGGTAGCAGCTTATCTTCGTTGTGTAGATAAAACCCAATTTGTGATTCTTAACATCAATTATGAACGCCATCAAAATACTCATTGTTGAAGATGAGCTGTTAATTGCAAAGAATTTAGCTCGTAAATTAGAAAAATTGGGGTATGAAATTGCCAGAATTGTTTCCAGTGGCGATCGAGCGCTGGAAACTTCACTATGCCTGCATCCAGATTTAATCTTAATGGATATTGCCATTAAAGGAGAAAATGACGGTATAGAAACGGCTGCTAAAATCTATCAGCAATTGCACATTCCGATTATTTATACTACTGCCTATGCTGACGATAATACTATTCAAAGAGCTCAAGAAACTGGTTCTTATGGTTATTTGATTAAGCCATTTCAAGAGCGAGATTTGCACGCCACTATTAAGATGGCACTCAGCAAGCATAAAGAAGCAACTAGTTTTAAAGAGTCACTAATCGTCGCAGAAGCAATCAAGGAAAAGACATCTAGCTATCTTTCCCTGGCATTTCACGATTTACGCCTGCCTTTAACCAATATTCAAGTATCTTCAGATCTTCTCAAACATTATCACTTCAAAGCTGAGCCAAATAAGCCAATAAAGTATTTTCAGCAAATCAATCGAGCAGTTTCTAATATCAATCAGTTACTAGATGGGGTGCTAACTCTATTTCAAGCAGAGTCAGGAACATTAGAAGTAGTATCCTTACCGATCGATCTAGAGAAGTTTTGTCATTCTTTGCTGGAAGACTTACAGGAAATTGTTGGTAGTAAATACCAGTTAGAATTTCAGTTTCAGGGTGAATGCTCTCAAGTTGGTTTGGATGATAACTTATTGCGTCATATTTTGCTCAATCTGCTCAGTAATGCCATTAAATATTCTCCCCAAGGTGGCAAAATTAACCTAAAAGTAAGCTCTCAAAGCGATCGAGCCATTTTTGAGGTTAAAGATCGAGGAATTGGTATTCCCGAACCAGAACAAAATACTATTTTTGAGCAGTTTAGTAGAGCTTCTAATGTCAATAATATTCAAGGAACGGGATTGGGACTTTGGTTTGTCAAACAGTTAGTCGATCTGCAAAAGGGTGAAGTTTACGTTGACAGCATAGTTGAGATGGGAACTAAATTTACAGTCATTTTACCTTTACAGAGGTTAGAAGTGGAAGACGAGGTGATTCAGCGATGATGACAAGCTTACAAGCGGCGCTCGATCGCGCACCTGCTAAAATCTCACCTTCTGCTTCTTTATTGGAGGCGATCGAACTATTAGTAAAGTTACCAAATTCTGCTTCTTCTTCTGCAAACCTATTAGAGAAAGCTAATTGTTTGCTAGTTGTAGAAAACGATCGCTTGCTTGGTTTGTTAAGCGCCAAGGAGTTAGTTGCAGCGATCGCCGAGGAAGCTAATTTGCAGCAGCTACAAGTTAGCGATCTGCTCAAAAAAGATGCGATCGCCGTTCCTTCATCAGAATTGAGAGATGTTAATTTTGTCGTCCGTTTATTTCAGCACTATCACTTGCAACATTTAGCAGTAATCGATCGAGATACAAACGAGATTGGTTTGTTGAGTGCTTTTGCTCTTTGTCAAACGATTCAACCCAAAAATTTGCTGAGTTGGAAAACCGCCGCAGAAGTTATGACAACTCAGATAATTCGTAGCGATGCTAATGCTAATCTTGTCAGTCTAGCCAAGTTGATGGTAAGTCAGGGAAGCGATTATTTAGTTAGTAATGATTCGCAAACGATCTTGACTGAGCGAGATTTAATCTACAACTA
>CAZJTL010000133.1:13213-14868 GCA_964548905.1 uncultured bacterium
AAGATCTATATGTTTTACCCAGATTAAGCAAACCAAATCCCTTAGCTTGCTTGCATCCAGAAGATTCCTTGTGGACTGTACATCACAAGATGGGATTGTATCACAAACATTCCTTAGCGGTTATTGAGAGGAAAAATAGTGACGCAAATTTGCCAGCAGAATTATTAGGCGTTGTCGATCGCGCTAGTTTGCTATCGGTACTCGAACCGCAAACACTCTATCAAACCCTGCAAGCAATTCAATTATTTCCCAAGCAATTTAGCCAACTTCAGCGTCAGAAAATTGAATTTTTAGAACGTCGCAATCTGGAAATTGAAGCACAAGCGCAAGAGTATATTGCTCAATGGGAACAGGGAGCAGGGAGCAGGGAGCAGGGAACAGGGAGCAGGGAGCAGGGAGCAGAGGAGCAGAGGAGCAGAGATGCAGAGGAGAAGGGTGTAGGGGTAATGCCTCGATGCTCTCCTCCCGAAACAAATGAGCAGAATGTAGGGGTAATGCCTCGATGCTCTCCTCCCGAAACAGATGAATGGCGAGTATTAAAAGACTCTCACGATCGACTTCAAGATATTCTCAACAATCCCAGTGTAGTTATTTCTAGTTTTCGTTTATTTGCTGATAGCACTATCGAGCAAAAATATTTCTCGGTTGCTGCAAAACAAGTCTATGGCTATACTCCAGTAGAATTAATGGGGGATAAATATCTTTGGTTTTCTAGAATCTTACCAGAAGACCGAGAAAAGGTGATTTTGCCAGCTTTAGAGCAAATTTGTACTCAGGAAACCGTGGCGATCGAATACAGGTTTCTGCACCAAGATGGAAGCGTTCGTTGGATTGCCAACACCATGACTTCTCGGAGGGATGAGACTGCTAATTGCTGGATTGTTACTAGTTCTGCTATTGATATTAGCAAGCGCAAACAAGCTGAAGTTTCTCTTCAAGAAAATAATGTTTTACTAAATGCCATCTTCGAGCGATCGGCGGTAGGTATTGTCCTTGCTGATTTTAAGGGACGATTGCTGAAAACTAACCTTACTTTTCAACAAATTTTGGGTTATGAAGAAAAAGAATTACAACAAATTTATTTTCACGAATTAACCTATGAAGAAGATAGAGCTAGAGATGATGCTTTATTTGCGAAATTAATTGAAGGACAAATAGATTGTTTTGAAATTGAAAAGCGTTATTATCGCAAAAATGGCGAAATTATTTGGGTACGTAACCATGTTTCCCAAATTGGCGAACCTAATGCTCGAATGGCGATCGCTTTTGTGGAAAATATCACCGAACGCAAACAAGCAGAATTAGCTCTGCAAAAAATTAACGAGAAATTAGAATTAAGAGTACAGGAGCGTACTCAAGAATTAACTCAGTCTCAAGCAGCGCTACAAAATCAAACCAACTTACTGCAAACTATCCTTGATAGTATGGGAGATGGTTTATTGGTTGCTGATACCGAAGGACAATTTTTAATTTTTAATCCTTCCGCCGAACGCATTTTAAGAATGGCTTCGATCGATTTTGCTGCGTTGAATGGCTCGACTGCTGATGATATGTATATGAGCGATCGGATCACTCCTTATCCTGCGGAACAATTACCAATCCACAGAGCGATTCAAGGCGAACCGATCGATGATGCTGAAATTTTTATTCCTAAT
>CAZJTL010000134.1:0-14860 GCA_964548905.1 uncultured bacterium
TTATCTTCACTATGGAACTGTCCCTCTTTAAATCATCCCGCAGGGATGCAACGCCCACCACTCATACGCCATTGGCGAAAGTAGTGATAGACTGTTTTCCATTTGGGGAAATCGTGAGGTAGTAACGACCAAGCACATCCAGCTACTAGTACATAAAATATTCCGTTAATTACTCCCCGCAGATTAACTGTTCTGGGGCGACCTCCAGTTTTGGCTGGAGGAATTAAAGGTTTTAGTAATTCCCATTGTTGATCGGTTAAATCAGTACGATATGATTGACTCATTACTCTCGTTCTCTGTCGTTTTTTGGCTATTGACAGGTTATTGTCACGAGGGTTTTTTTGTTCAAGTAGCGATCGATCTGCGAATTATCGCCTACTTTTCAGACATCCTCTTAGAGCCACTGAAAAAACTTAATAAGTATTGCGATCGAAGAAACGATTATGTTCATCAATTTGAAGGAGTTTCTTCTCTAGAAGATGAAGAAAATTTAGTTAGATATCTCTACAAAATTGTTCGTCAAATTGCTCAAATACCAGAACCAAATTCTTTTACCATCCTTAATCAGCAATTACATTTTTTATTAACTAGCTCCCTTTAGTTATTCTATCAATTAGACTATTAAATAGCTAATCGCAGAAAAGATTACTTACACAAAATTACTAGCTACATTGCTAAAAACTTTAATTTAGATTTCTGGTTGAATAGCTAAAGTGGCTAACTTTAGCTAAGTTTTATAGAGCAGTCTCACTTAATTTGCGAGTAGACAAAATTAGTAAAGCTACCTTCATTAAGTTTATGCCAAGCATAAATGCGATCGCGGAATTGTTTCCACTCTTCATACACTGCTTTAAAATCAACATCTTTGGCGGCAAATTCATCATAGAGAGCAAAGGCAGCTTCCTCGGCTGCTTTTAAAATCTCTTCACTGTAAGGACGTACCTGTGTACCTTTTTGCAAGAGACTTTGTAGTGCTTGATTATTACGAGCGTCATAACGAGCTAACATAGTTGCATTAGCTTCATAAGCAGCAGTTTTAATTGCCTCTTGATATTGAGGTGGTAGTTTATTCCATTCATTTAAATTAATTTGCAACTCAAAACTTGAGCCTGGTTCCCACCAACCTGGATAGTAATAAAATTTAGCTACCTTATTTAATCCTAATTTCTCATCATCATAAGGGCCTACCCACTCGGCTGCATCAATTGCCCCTGTTTGAAGTGCCTGAAAGATTTCACCGCCACCTAAATTTTGCACAGTTACGCCTAATTTTGCCATTACCTGTCCCCCCAAGCCAGGAATACGCATCTTTAATCCCTTAAGATCGTTGAGGGTAGAAACTTCTTTTCTAAACCAGCCTCCCATCTGTGTACCACTATTACCTGCGGGAAACTGAATCAGATTAAATTTTTTGGCATAAATTTCTTGTAATTTGGCTAACCCCCCTCCTTCATATAACCAAGCATTTTGCTGCCCCGCGGTAAAACCAAAAGGAACACTCGTACCAAAAGCGAGGGCAGGACTTTTACCAATGTAATAGTAACCTGCCGTATGTCCGCATTGAACGGCACCTTGAGAAACCACGTTTAAAACTTCCAAAGGAGGAGCAATTTCACCTGCGGCACGAGGAAGGATTTTAAATTTACCTCCTGTCAATGCGGCTACTCGATCTACCAAAACCTTTGCTCCACCAAAAATTGTATCGAGAGATGGGGGCCAACTGGTTGCCATTTGCCATTGGATATTAGGTAAATTAGCTAAATCGGTTTTTTCTGTTGCAGATTGTTTTTGATTATTTTGACAACCGCCTACAATAGCTACCCCAGTTGCAGCGATCGCTCCAGAGGATACAGATTTTACTAGATCTCGACGTTTCATAAATAGCTCTCATCATACTTAAAACAGTTGAAAGCTATCTTGACACTCTCTCGTGAAAGAAATGTAGATTATTACAAGATTTTTATTAAGTACAATTAGTTATTTATTTGAAAATTAATGTTGAGAAATTCCCAGATGCGATCGCTACTAAAGATTGCCAGCGCGATCGATAATTTTACAGAAAAGCTTAGCTGGCTGCTTAACTGGTTAGTTTTGTTAACCGTTGGTGTGGGTTTTTATAATGTTATGGCTCGTTATTTGGGACGTTTTATCGGGATGCAATTGGCATCTAATGCTTTCATCGAGTTGCAATGGTATTTATTCTCAATTCTTTTTTTACTGGGTTTTGCCTATATTCTCAAACATGAAGAGAATGTGCGGGTTGATTTTTTATATGCCAATCTCAATCAAAAACAGCGATCGCTAGTAGATTTTTGGGGAACAGTTTTGTTTTTAATTCCTTTTTGTTTAATTGGTATTTGGGTGACATTTAATCCAGTTTTAGAATCTTGGGGACGATTACCAGATGGTAGTTGGGGAACTTGGGAAATCTCTTCTGATGCCAATGGTTTACCCCGCGCACCAATTAAAACAATGATTCCGATTGGGTTACTCTTACTTTTAGGGCAAAGTATTTCTCAAGCCATTAAATATTTAGCCGTCTTGTTAGGTTATGAGCAAGTAGCAGAACAAATTCGTTTAGAAACTTCCGAACATACCAATATTGAATAAGGAGAAAAGGATGGGTTTTGAGTGGCTGGCAATTTTAATGTTTGTAGGCTTCTTCTTCATTTTGATGAGTGGCTATCCTGTTGCCTTTTCTTTTGCTGGTACGGCAATTATTTTTGGTGCGATCGGTTTGGGAGTTGGTGCTTTCGATCTCAATAGGCTATTGCTACTGCCAAATGTTTGGTTCGGCACTATGTCTAACTTTACTCTTCTGGCTATTCCTTATTTTGTTTTTCTTGGCTCAGTCTTAGAAAAATCGGGGTTGGCTGAAGAATTATTAGAAACGATCGGAGTTGTACTAGGAAAATTGCGGGGTGGACTTGCCTTAGCAGTGGTATTAGTAGGTACTATTCTGGCGGCGACTACAGGAGTAGTAGCTGCTACAGTAATCGTAATGGGAATGTTATCTTTGCCCATTATGCTGCGCTATGGCTACGATCGGAAATTAGCTTCAGGGGTAATTGTTGCTTCTGGAACTTTAGCGCAATTGATTCCCCCTAGCTTGGTATTAGTAATACTTAGCGATCAAATTGGCGTTTCTGTAGGAGATTTGTTTTTAGGGGCATTAATACCAGGTTTGATGCTGTCTGGCTCTTATATGCTTTATGTAGTAGCATTGGCAATTGTCAAACCAGACATGGTGCCAGCTTTACCCTCAGATCTTCCCATTCCTAAAGGTATTGCTTTAATAAAACAAGTAATCAAAGCTGTTATCCCGCCATTATTATTAATTTTTGCGGTTTTAGGCAGTATTTTCTTTGGCTTGGCTACGCCTACGGAAGCAGGAGCAGTAGGAGCAGTAGGTGCTTGTGTTTTAGCCGCATTAAATAAGCGTCTCACGCCTCAACTTCTAAAAGATGCCGCACACGCTACAGCCATCATTACTGCTTTAGTAGTGATGATTCTCTTTTGTTCTTCTCTGTTTGGCTTAGTGTTTGATGCGCTTGGAGGTAAGACTTGGATTACTGGAATATTAACTAGTTTGCCTGGTGGTTATTTAGGATTTTTAATTATCAGTAATATAGCAATTTTTCTCTTAGGGGTGTTTCTAGAATTTATTGAAATTTGTTTTATTGCTATGCCTTTGTTTGTCCCTGCGGCACAGGCTTTAGGGATTGATATGGTTTGGTTTGGAGTAGTAATGGCAATTAATTTACAAACCGCTTTTATTTCTCCCCCTGTAGGCTTTTCTCTGTTTTATCTACAAAGTGTTGCCCCCAAAGAAGTAAGTACTTTAGAAATTCACAAAAGTGCGATTCCCTTCATGGTATTACAATTTATTGTCCTAGTTATTGTGATTATCTTTCCTCAAACCGTGCGCTGGTTAATCGATCTTTCTAGTGCAACTGGAGTTTCTTGAACAGCAGGGAGCAGGGAGCAGGCAGCAGGGAGCAGGGAGCAGGTTTACTTGAGAAGACGTGACTTTCCTGTTTTCTAAATCCTGCTGAAGGCTGACTGCTGAGTTGCTGACTGCTGACTACTGACTCCTGACTCCTGAGTTTCAAGCCCTGTCAAGCCAATTACTAACATCTAGGGTGAGTTTTTGTCCGAGCTTAATTAGGGCAGGAATTTGAGAAGGATGCCAGCGACAGAAACCTTGTAAATTTTGTGATGGGGCTTCTGGATGGATGCAGTTAGGCAGGATTTGTGAATGCAAACAATTATAGTAGAGTTCTTGAACTCGATCGAAGGATAAGCCAATTTTTAATTGATGACCGATCTCAATCATTCTTTCCAATCTTTTCACGTCCTCTTCTAAAGTGGCGGGTTCGGCATCGTAAAGTAATTGCCAGAGCGATCGCAAGATTAATTGTTCTAGAGTTTTAGCTGCTTCGGGAATGTTTAACTGACAGCGCAGATAACTAGCTTCAGCAGCGATCGCGGCTAAGTCAGCTAGATGATTATCTGTTTCTTGGGGATCGCCTGCTGCTTGTTCTAAAGTCGCGATCGCGCTCAAACAACTATGAGATAAGGCAATCTCAGCCGCAACTTGCAACTCTTGAGGAACGGGCAATTCGTCTCGCTGAAAAGCTACCAGCATACTATAGTTATCTCGGTAAACTTGAGCGTAAAGTTGGTCGAGATGCTTTTTAGTGTGTTGAGTTAGCTGCTGCATAATGCGCTGTCTTTCTTCAACAAACAAATGTTGCAAACTAAAATAGCGATCGCCAAATAACTCTGACATCCCCAAAATTATTTGTGCTGCACTGGCACTTTTAAGCACTTCAAATAACTTATCTTTAAGTTGGGAATAAGCGCTGCGTCCGTCAAAAGCTTGAATGCAGCAATGGAAATCCCAACCTCCTAAATGCAAGACAGCAAAAACGAAATGATGATTTTCCCAAGTAATTTGTGAAGTCAAATTTACCTGTCCGACTGCCAGGGTTAACGATCCCAATTGTTGCTTCTGATAGTCTAGTTGTTGAGCTTGGTAGCAATAAACTTGTTCTTGGTGAGTATAGTTGGTAAATAGGGAACTGATAGCATAGTGAGCTGCCACTTGTTGAAAGCTAACCTGTGATGGACGCACCAACTGGCGATATACTTCTGCTCCATTACCGAAAGTTTCCACATTACTAGGAGCTTTTGCCAGACGATTGAGAAATTCTTCTTCTAGTTGAATTCCTGTTACTTCTGCGGCTAATTCGATCGCATGTGAAGCATAGCGTAAGATTTGCACTCCTTCTGGACGAGAAAGTTCTTCAAAAAACCAACCGCAACTAGTAAACATCAATAAAGCGTGGCGCTGCATCTCCAACAAACGCAAAGCGTCTATTTTTTCGCTAGCAGTTAACTGGTGAGATTGATGCTTATTGAAAAACTGTTCTACTTTTTCCGTCGAGCGATCGATAATGACGCTGATATATTCATCTCTTGTCTTCCAGGGATCGCTGAAGAAGTTGCTACCAGTTTCTTCATAAATATTTGCCAACTCATCCCTGAGCCAATTTAATGAATCTCTTAGGGGTTGCCGCCATTTTTGGTGCCAAGTACCACCACCACCGCAACCACAATCATCTTGCCAGCGATCGACACCATGAGAACAACTCCAAGCTGTCACTGGTTTGAGTACTACTTCCCAAGTAGGTGGATTCAAACTTAGATAGTAAGCAAAATTAGTCACCATCCAGCCTTTGTTGGGAAATTCTTGACTGAAGGCATGAGCGAGACATTTTTCTGTGCCGCCTTTGTGATGTCCAAAAGTCTCCCCATCAGTAGCAATGTTAATTAATTGAGAAGAATGTCGATCTCCCTTGACTGCCTGTCCAATTCTGGCGGTTAAATGAGATGAATTAGTAAGTACGTCATTAAACCCGATATCGCGAGAAATTGGTCCATCGTAGAAGAAAATATCGATGTGTTTGTAGCGATCTGCATCGATGAAACAGCGATAGGGACGAGTGGGATCGATTTGTGAACCTCCTACTTCAGTCCATTCAATGTTGGGATTAAGAGCATCGGGCATTAAGCGACAACGCTCAGCTTGAGAAGGAGCCAGAATAATAAAACGAATACCTTCATGCACAAGCGCGGCGAGCGTCTTGTAATCTACGGCTGTTTCTGCCAACCACATACCTTCTGGATTGCGTCCGAAACGAGAGCGAAAATCAGCGATCCCCCAACGAATTTGGGTTAATTTATCCCGTTGGTTGGCTAGGGGCATAATGATATGGTTATAAACTTGAGCGATCGCGTTGCCATGATTGTCTAGACGAAGACGACTTTGGCGATCTCCTTCAATAATCCTTTGATATACCAGGGGATCGTATTTTTCCAGCCAAGACATCAAAGTAGCCCCGATATTGAAGCTCAAATACTCGAAGTTATTAACAATATCAATTACTTCACCCTGCTCATTTAAGACTCTGGCAAAGGCATTAGGACGATAGCATTCATGATAGATTCGTTCATTCCAATCGTGACAGGGATAAGCGCTTGGTTGACGTTCGATCGTATTTAAATAAGGATTTTCTCTCGGCGGTTGATAGAAGTGACCGTGAATGGTTACAAATACACCAGTAAAGGTGTGTAAAGGATTTGATTTTGATTCGGATAGACTTGAAATATTTTCAGCAGTATAAGTCATAAGCCAAATAAATAAGGGAATAGGGAGTAGGGAGTAGGGAGTAGGGAGCAGGGAGCAGGGGAGAGGGGGAGAAAAGTAAGTAATGAGTAATGAGTAATGAGTAATGAGTAATGAGTTTTTTTACTTGCTACTTGCTACTTACCTCCTGCCTTCTGCCTTCTGCCTTCGTACTTTTTGTTCAGCTCAACCGAGGCGATAATGGCGCAATAGCTCGAATATTTGTTCTCAAAATAAGATTGAAGTAATTTACTTAGGTGTAGCGCCCTCGATCGCAGCAATCTCTACAGGGCAATTTTAACCCTTCTCTGCTCGATGTCCATAAACAAATTGTCAAGTAATCCCCACATAACTATTTAAAATTCTCATCAATCATGTCTATTAACTGTGGGATTTACGGAGTTTTTTTGCGTTTTTTTATCCTACTATGACGAAATATCATTGCAAAAATTTTATGGATTATGCGGTATTCATTGCTATATCGATTTCAAGGTGCATTAATTGGCAGCGCGATCGCGGGGGCTTTAGCTAATCGCTTTTTAGCCCAGCAACAAACATTACGTCAATGGTTAACTCCTCGCTTATCTAAGTTTTCTCAGTTGTCTCAAGCCGATCGAGTGAGCGCTTTAGTATTAGATAAATTAATTAACTACGGTAAGTTACAAGCTCAAGATTGGCAAACAATTTTAGGTCAAGCAAACAATAATGGTGCAAGAAGCAATTTTATCTTGGCGACTTTGCCGATCGCGCTTTACTGTCATGAAAATTTATCTCTGCTTAGAGAACAACTGGAATTAGCCCAGATGACTTGGCAAGATGCATCGATATCTTTAGAGGACACTTTGCTATTCCATCAGGCGATCGCCCTAATTCTAAAAGAACAATTGCCCACTGCTTCCCTAGAACGAATAATCGAGCGATCGGCAGCACTGAAAAGTTCTTTAACAGAAAAGTTACAGCTAGTCCAAACAGCAATCGATCGAGGCAAAAGTTTAGAACAAGCGATCGCTGCGATCGCGCATCGAGAGTCAGCTAGCAAAGTAGATCCCACCGAAGCAATTCGTAGTGCGATCGCCCTTTCCTTCTATTGTTTTGTTTGCACTCCTGAAAATTTTACCCTAGCTGTAACTCGCGCCGTCAGAACAGGATCTCAAATACATCTTACTGCTTCTCTTACTGGGGCTTTAGCAGGAGTTTACAACAGCATTCATGGTTTGCCTCTCGATTGGTATTTGAGCGATCGCCATTTATTTAATCACTTATCTCAACAAGCACAACTGCTTTTTGCTAGTTGGGCTGGAGTTAGCACCCCACAAACCTCTCCCATACTGGAAGAAGAAGCTATTGCTGCCTCTAGTTCAATTCAGCCCCGTGCTTCACTAAAAATTATTTCTCAAAAACCATAGTAATAATAGTACTAGTTACGTAAGATAAAAAAACACAATATAAATCTCCTTTTCTCAATCTCTTTTTTCACACTTTCAACTCGCATTGCTGTTGCTTTAAAAAAGCTCTCACACACTATGAAAAATTTTGCTCTCTTAAACAAACAAATTGAGAAATGGCGACGAATATATCAACACTTACTGCCAAAATTATTATTTATTTCTAGCCATCGATCTCAGCACAACTCTGGCTTAATTCACCCGATCGCTCCCCTTGATTTTACAAAACGTAACAAATTACCATCTTCAAGAAAACGTCGTCAGCGAAATTCCCTAATCATTTTAATTGTTGCTATTGTTTCCTTTACTAGTGTTGTTGGTTATCGCTTCTACAATCAACCTCAATTAGCAGTCGGTAAAGAGTCTCCCGAACGGATAGAAGCACCAAGAGACGCGCAGTTTGAGGATATTGGTACTACAGAGCAAAAGCGTCGAGAAGTAAGACAGGGGATCGTTCCGATTCTCAAGCAAAATAAAGAATTAACACTACAAATTCAAAATCGCTTAACCAAAGAGTTGCAGGAAATTGGACAATTAAGAAATTTAGCTAGACCTTTTCCTTTTACATCAGAAAAAATCTTTTCTTCAAAAGTTCAAAAATATCTGCGTAGCTGTAAAAATTCCGAACTTAACATTCTGCTGAATGCAATTTTTAGAAATAGAGATGATAGTTTACCTGCACAAATAATCAATCAAAAAAAACAAGCGATCGAGGAGTCCAATTTACAATTTAAACAAACTCTTAAAGAATTAAAACTTTATTACCAAAACCATTCTCGTTCAGAATTTGAATCGTTATTCTCTAAGATAGCTTTGATTCGATATAGATACTCTCAAGCTTATAAAGAAATCTTGTCCAAAAAAATCGATGGATTAAAACAACAAGATATCGGTTCAATCCTTGATAGCGATGAAAAAACTTGGCAAAAAACCCAAAATAGTGTGACGGCAGCAGCAAAAAAAATGTTAACTCAAGGTATTCCCATGGGTTTACCTGAAGAGTTAGTTGAAAAAGCAATTTTAGTCCATCTAGATTCTTTGGTTCCCACTTCCACCTCTGATTTTGCTAGCGATTTTTTACTAGAAGTTTTGCACCCCAACTTAGAAAGCGATCGGGAAGCAACCAGAAACATGGCACAAAAAGCAGCCGAGGCGATCGAACCAGTGGTTGTGGAGATTAGAGAAGGAGATGTAATTGTCGAGCAAAATGAAACAATCTCTCAAGAACAATTTGTACTACTCGATGGCTTTGGTTTGAGTCGTCGTAGCATTAATTGGTGGGGGTTGAGTTTATCTGCTGTTCTAGTAACGGGTGCTATCGGCATGTTTTGGCTAGTAGAGACAAGAATACACCCTACAATGCGCCGCCGCGATCGCATTTTGCTCTGTATGTTGGGGATTAGCGCACCTCTGTTGTTAATTTTTCACATTCCTTACACCGACTTACCAGCAATTGGTTTGCTGATTAGTAGTTTTTATAGTCCTACTTTAGCAGTGACTTATGTTGGTTTATTGACAGGACTAGTCACTTTTGCTTCAGAAAATATTGCCTGGGACTATCTCATTGCAGGTGCGGCGGGTGGGATTGTAGCTGCGGCGATCGCGGGTAAATTACGTTCTCGTGAAGCAATGGCAAGATTGGGGATGACAGTAGGTTTAACCCAAGGGGGAGTATATTTAATTACCAATTTGCTTGTCAGTGCCAGTGCGGGGACGATTTGGTACGCCTTAGTACCAGAGTCGATTAGTTATGGTTTATCTGGCATTGCTTGGATTATCGTCGCTTTGGGTATATCCCCTTACTTAGAACGTATTTTTGATGTAGTAACACCCATTCGTTTGGCAGAACTTTCTAACCCTAATTTACCCCTACTCAAGCGACTAGCCACAGAAACACCAGGTACATTTCAACATACCATGTTTGTGTCAACCCTAGCCGAAGCAGCAGCCAGAGAACTTAACTGTAATGTAGAGTTGGTCAGAGCTGGCACTCTCTACCACGATATCGGAAAAATGCATGACCCTTTAGCATTTATTGAAAATCAAATGGGCATTCCCAACGTACACGATCGAATAAACGATCCTTACAAAAGCGCTGAAATTATCAAAAAGCATGTAACTGAAGGCATTGTGATGGCGCGTAAATATGGATTACCTAAAGCGATTCGCGATTTTATCCCCCAACATCAAGGAACATTATTGATTGCCTATTTCTATCATCAGGCAAAACAAAAAGCGCAAAAAGAAGGAGGCGAGATCGTACTAGAGTCAGATTTTCGCTACGATGGACCTATTCCTCAGTCTAAAGAAGCGGCAATCATGATGCTAGCTGATGGTTGCGAAGCTGCCTTGCGATCGCTAACTAAAGTAACTCCCGAACAAGCTTTAGCTACTATTAAAAAAATCTTTAAAGCACGTTGGGAAGATCGTCAGTTAGAAGATAGTGGTTTAAGGTACGAAGAACTGCCATTAATAGCAGAAACTTTTGTCCAAGTTTGGCAGCAGTGCAATCATAAGCGTATTGCTTATCCAAGAGGCTGTTTTGAGCCGAAAAGAACTTAGGGTTAGGGGTTAGGGAAAAAGTAGCAAGTAGCAAGTAAAAACTTATGACTTATGACTTCTGCCTTTAACTTGTCACCACTTCAAAGTAGCAGCATCAATCCCTTGTTCTCGTCTAATTTTTCCATCTCTCTCAAACCAATCGATAATATGCTGATGGGTTAAATCTTGCAGAGGCACTTGTAAGTCGTGAGAGATAATTGCTACGAGTCTGAATGAAGAAATAGTTAATCTAGTCAAAAATTTTTCTGAAGAAGACAGTAAAGCCTTATCAACATCTGCTGACTCTTCTGGGGTTAAAAATTGCATTGGGGATTGTGCTGGTTCGTTCATAATGGTCACTTAATTAAGTTAGTTAATGTTCATGGTTCATGGTTCATTGCTGATAGACTGATAACTGATAGCTGAAAGGGCAACCACAAGAGATTACCCCTACTGCTGATAACTGATAGCTGATAGCTTTAAAAAGTATCAATTAACTAAAAATTCACCTACCAAAAAGCAGATGATGGCACTGCCGACGGGAACTGTTAAATTATCGATGCCTAGTTTTGAAAAAGCCTCTAAAATAGTAGCTGCAATAGCGACAACTAAAGCTTCTAACCAAGTTTGCCAGCTTATACCTTGAGCATAAATGAGAATTAAACTAGTGACAAGGTAACTAGCAGCAACCATAGCTAAAGAACCTTCCCAACTTTTATTAATACCTAGTATCTTGTAAGTATGTCTACCAAATTTCTGACCGATAATCGCTGCCATGCCATCACCCCAACACATCACTAAAATACCAATCGTTGTATATTGAGGGTAATTTTCCCAAAAGCAGGCAGTTAAGATACCAATACTAACTGCATAAAAAAATGTTCCCAAACTTTTGCGCCCAACACTATTAATACTGGGAAGAATGGGGAGAAAGTAAGAAGCGATCGCCACAATTGAGGCAATTACTGAGGCACTAATAATAATCCAACCCGAAATATTTAACCACCATGCCAAAAAAATAACATTACCACTACCAATGTGAACTATTTTTCTAGTTAGTTCCGAATTGTCAGCATTCTGGCGATTTAATCCCTCAGCTACGGTAATAATTGCTGTTAGATAAAGGAAAATTATACCCAGAGGGAAAACAAAGTCAGCGATCGATCCTAACCAAGAAGGGGGATAAAGATCTTGGCTGAGGAAGAATTTGGCAGATAAGAGAGACAAGGAGATATCTAGAATAGAGTTAAATTATCTTTATACTTAGATTACTAGATCGAACTCCTCAGATGAAAACCTTATTAATTTTGTTAATCAAAGGCTATAGAAAATTTATTTCGCCGCTATTTTTGCCTAGCTGTCGCTTTCAGCCTACTTGTTCTCAATATGCAGTTGAGGCGATCGATCGATTTGGTGTCTTCAAAGGAAGTTGGCTAGCGATCGCCAGAATTGCGCGTTGTCATCCCTTTCATCCTGGCGGTTACGATCCAGTTCCTTCTCTTTCTCAGAGTAAACCTAAAGCTGAAAAATAAATCTACGAGCGATCGCGATGCAAAAACTAGAGAGATTCCTGCGTTCGATCGTCTAAAAACAAATGATTTGCTATAGTTTGACAAATTCTCGATCGCCTGAAAATAACTATCTGCTTTTTTCTGGTTTATCTGTGGACGTGCTTTATTCGATCGCCTGTGGAAAATTAGATATTGGCGATCGCTTGTCAAAACTCGTTAAAAATCCAGATGCATTTATTCGATCGCCTTTTAGCAACCGATAATAAGAAGCGGTGATTCTAACTCGATCGCTTTAAAAATTTCTATCAAAATTCTCGCTTTACATAACTTAATTGACAAAAATAATTAACGCAACAAGTTCCTTTCAGGGTTATAATTTAAAGGTGCGTTTCAGGGACTCTTGTGTCTAAAATTTTCTTCTTGTTGGTCAAGGGCTTAATTTATCGTTAATTGAGCTAGTTATTGACAAGCTTATTGAGAATGAAAAAAGCATGTCGAACGACTAATTTTTGGAGCAATGTAAATCGATTGTAAAAAGTATTTGACAAAAGTACTTATAAAGCGATTGCATTGTTTGAATATTTGTAATCGCGATCGCGTAGCATCTCCAAAAGAGAATCGCTCATCTAAAAACTAGAAATATTTAAAGCTCGATCGCCTGTAGAGAATTAAAACAGGTGCGATCGCATTCAATCACAAAGAAATTCGATCGCAATTACACGTGTGAAAGACTGAATCAATTGTTAAAGGCGATCGCTTTCCATAGTTGATTGAGTATGCCTGCTTTTCGATTAAATCTACGAGCGATCGCGATGCAAAAATTAGAGCAATTTGTTCGTTCGATCGCCTGTGGAAAATAAATACTAGCGATCGCGTAGCTTCTCCAAAGGAAAATCGCTCGTTTAAAAACTACAAATATTTGCTCGCTCGATCGCGCCTGAAATTTAATTAATTCGATCGCTTTTCAGACATCCTCTAAGCTCGATGCTTATCACCATGAGTACGGGAGAGCCAAATTGTTGTTGACTTATCGGACTTTGAAACAACCCTACCTTAATAAGGGGGGGGAAATCAAGAAACCGCGAATTCGGTGATTTTACGGCGATCGAGGGTTTTATAAGCAAGGACTATTTGCTGAGGTGATACACCGAGGCTTACGAGTTCGTTGGCGATACCTTCTTCTGTGCCATCTTGTTGAATCCAGATTTTGTCATTAATTATATCGATATGAATTAGAGTTCCATAGATTCTTTTATTTTGGTGCCAGCCTGTTTCGATGAGAAGGTAACGATCTCTGGTTTCATCGATGACTAGTTCAAGTTCGGTTTCGGGATCATTACCGAGAAATTCAAGATAGTCTTCTAAGACCCTAATGTTGATTTGTTTGAGAGCATCTTTATTTAAGGTATCCATCTAACAATCTCCTGCTCAGTGACATTAAAAGTAAACAGACGAATAATCTTATCTTCTATTAATACTTGTCCTGCTTCTTCTTCAAAAACCGATTCACGGACATCTTCTGGAACTGCTAAATATAGCTTACGTTCTGGTTCGTAGCGTGTTAAGAGATGTTCGTATAAAACAAATTGACCGAGGGCTTCTTCTAGGTCTTTAATTTCTGAAGCACTGCGAAAGCTTTTAATTTCGATCGCCTGTGGAGAATTAAAACAGGTGCGATCGCGTAGCTTCTCCAAAGGAAAATCGCTCGTTTAAAAACTACAAATAATTAAAGCTCGATCGCATCCAATCACAAACCAATTCGAGCGCAATTTTTATGCTACGTTAGAATTACTTACTCTTCCTTCTCTTGAAAAGCTTTTACCTTATCATAAAGACTAGCAACTGTTTCTCTGTCAAATAATTGTTCTTGAAGTTTAAGATAATCCCCCTTACCTAACTTGCAAGCAGACCAAAAACGAAGAACTTTAGAGGGTTCTAAATGAGTCATTAATACTTGTAAACCTTCTTGTAAAACTTCTTGTTCGCTAAGTACTCTGATTGTCATCTTCTATCTCCAAAATAAAATCAATCGGATTTAAAGTTTTAACTGGCAAACCAACACAACGGTTAATGAGTCGCTTATCGCAGGTTAAAAAATAATTGCTATTAGATGCTTCAGCACAGGCAATATGTAGCGCGTCTACTGCTTTGATTCCAATTCGTTCTAGTTGTTCTGCCCTTTCTCTGATAGTTTCATTGACTCTTTGTGTGATGACAGCCATTTGTAAATATCGATTCATAGCTTGCTGTGGTAAATTCCAGGGATTGCGACTATTTTCATACTCTAAAACCGAGGAATTAACCAACTCAACTAATTGAGACTCAATCATCTGCAAAATTACAATTACTGCCTGTGTCTCTAAATATATCTTGGGTTGGGTCTGATCGTCGAAGGGACGGTTGTAAATACTAGTATCTAAATAAACCCTAGTCATGCTTAAAAAGCTAATAAATAAAAATTTATACTGAGTTAGATATATTCAACAAGCGATCGCGATGCAAAAAGTAGAGAAATTCGTTCGTTCGATCGCCTGTAGACAATTAAAACAGGTGCGATCGCATTCAATCACAAAGAAATTCGATCGCAATTACACGTGTGAAAGACTGAATCAATTGTTAACCCTCTTCTGTCACTTTCCGTAAATTGAATTAGAATAAGAAAAATTCTTATA
>CAZJTL010000135.1:0-14790 GCA_964548905.1 uncultured bacterium
ACGCTCACAACTTCCCCTTAGACTTAGCAGCAGGCGATCTTGCTCCTGTAGCTTTAACCGCTCCTGCTATCAACGGCTAAGAATAGTTTTTAACTAAAAAAAGCGTCCTCCTTTGGAGGGCGCTTTTTTGTTTTTAGTGGGTAGTTTACTTTCGTTAGATTTCTACCAATTTCCCCAAACAGCTAGAGTAATTCCAGGTTGATAGATATTAACAAACATACTCTTGCCATCAGCAGAGAAACAAACACCTGCAAATTCTTCTAAATTTAAAGCATTACGTGCCAAATGATAGCATTCTCCTTTGGGGTTAATTCCTGTCAAAAATTGCTCGCCCATACCATCCTCACACACAATCAAATCGCCAAAGGGAGATAAAATCAAATTGTCGGGAAAATCTAAGATATAGCCACCAGGAGATTCTACAAACAGTTCGACTGTTTCAGTTTCGGGGTTGTAGCGAAAAATTTGACCGACTCCAGCTTTACCGCCATTGGTGCAAGTCCAAAAAATTTCACCATTGCCATAACACATTCCCTCTCCACGTCTGAAAATAGCTGCTCCCTTTGCTTGCGCTTCGTAGCGCAAAGTATCTTCATCAGGATCGACATCTTCTATTTTCACCCAACTAACCTTTTTCGGCTCTGCTTGAGGAAAATCTATTCCAGTATCGATCTTAGGCATTCCTTCAATTACTAAAGCTTCTAGTGTTCCTCCTGCTTGCAAATTCTGAGTCTGGTTGGGAAGAAAGCGATAAAGACAACTATCCTCTCGATCTTCAGTTTGATAAACATAACCAGTTTTAGGATCGACGGCGATCGCTTCGTGGCGAAATCTTCCCATTGCTGTTAGAGGAAGGGGTTGCACTATACCTCCTGTAGCAGGTACTTCAAAGTTATAACCGTGTTTGACTGATACCTCAAAAGATTCTTTGAGACGATCGCTAGTATTATTAACAGCAGTAATAGGAGTAGAAACATCTTCTTCGCAACTAATCCAAGAACCCCAAGGAGTTGTTCCACCTCCACAATTACGAACAGTTCCCGCTAAGGATACGTATTGCTGAATAACCTCGTTGTTTTGATCGATAATTAAAGTTGTCGTACCACCAGCAGCTAAGTGATCGAATTTTTGAGCATCTGAGGCTGTTACTAGAGGAAGCTGAGATATATTTGAGGCTGTTGGTACAATACTAAGTTCGTGATTTCTCACCAAAATAGTAGTATCATTTGCCCCAGGAAACGCCGCCATGCCATCTTTTTTCGTGGGAACAGGCGTGCGATCGCTCATCATTTCTCCTGCTTGAGAGAGAATTTTATATTGAAATCCTTTGGGTAAATCTAAAATTCCATTGGGATCGGGGATGAGTTTACCAAAACCCTCTGCGGCGATCGATTGACCAGATTTAGTTCTAGCATAAAAGTTTTTTAAAGGTGCAGCTATAATAACTCCAGTAGCACTCGTTCCAGCTAAAGTAAAAAAGCGTCGTCTCGATAAACTCACAATTATACCTTGAATAATTGATTAAAACTCTAATTGACAGCTTAATTTAAACTGTTTAAGTAGAGTTTAACAATTATTAAACGAGGAGTCTTCTTTTTTAGCTAAGGTATTCTGTTGAGATTTAGAGTTTCTATGACTCCGATCGTGAGTTGTAAGTCTTGAAAATATTCTTGTAGTGGAGCAAAAGATAACATACTAGTAAAGAGTTTAGGTTCTAGTAAATTGTAATTACAAGGAATGGCGATATAAATTTTGCGATCGACAAAAGTAAGATAAAAATCTTTTTTGGTTTGTTGGCTAAAATTTAATAATCTATCCATCAAGCTTGTAGATAAAAGATAGCGAGCTTCAATTTGATTAGAGCTATAAACTTGGAATGTTTGGTTAAATTCAGAACTTTCTAGCTTGACTTTTTCATATTTTTCTAAAAATCGCGATCGCCCTAAATTATTACAAACAACAAAGGTAGTTGCTTGAAATTGTTTGGGAAAGTCAGCATAAAAAAATAAACCTTTAAAGATATGTTGTTGAGCAGCTTTAATCTTGACAGTATTTTCCCTAAAATTATCGAAATCGTAGATTTTTACTCGCCAAAGTAAACCAATTAAATAACTTATTAAGTTAGCTAGCCTCAAGAAACTCAAACAAATTACATAAAAATAAACAGAAAAAATAAATAATCCTCCATAAGCTTCACGATCGATCGAGGAATTAGACTTGGTTAGATTACGATAATGAGACTTATGAAAAGGAGTGAATGCACTTGAATTAAGAAAGTGGCGATCGGTGTTTTTAATTAGTTGAATACTAGAGAAAAAAATATCTATATTATTTACTCTAGCAGCAATAGCATTTTGGGTTTGAATCTTACTTTTGTCTAGAAGATATTGTTTAAAAATAAAACTACTAGCTAAAGCTATTTTTGTTTGCTGATGTAGATTACCCTGCGGATATAAATCTTGATTTAAATAATGCTTATTACCAATAAAATTAACAATTTTTTGAATGACACGCTCTTGAAAACTGTCTTGATAGGCATTCAAGCAAGAATCGTAAAAAGCAATCCAAATGCTTATAATTATAGAAATAATAATTGAGCCAAAACAGATTAAAATAATTGATGCCTGAGCATTTAAATGATATTCAGATAATTGGCGATCGCAGTATACTGAATAAAATAAAAGCTCTATTGTTTGATAATAAAAACCGCGCTCGAATGGAAAAGTAGCAATCTGAAAAGAACGATCGTGCAGAATAAAAATTTTAACTACAAAGCTGATTAAAACTAAAGCAAGTAATAGGGAAACAGCGAGCGCTGTCAGCACATGTTTTCTTTTTTGCTCAAAAAAAAGCAAATCTTTGTACAAATAATTTTGACAATATTGTTTGAACTCAGTTAGTGTAACTGGATCGCTATTAGCAGATATATTATCGTTTTTTATAGATGATTCTGATATCTGCTTACCAGAACATTGTCTTTGGCGATCGCGAATCATTAATTTAAAATTATTTCAGAATTATATTTATTTGCCTCAACCAATCAGCTATTCAGCAATCAGCAGAAAATAGGGAGCAGGGAGCTTTCTAGCAGCGAGCAGGTTGATTTTACTTTTGACGGCTGATTACTGATGGCTATCAGCAATGAACAATGCACAATGCACAATGAACTATGAACTATGAACTATGAACTATGTAAATTTAGTTTTAAATCTTATAGTTATTCCAACTGCAAAGTAAATAAGATTTAGTCAATTTCAAGTTATCTTCATGAGAGCGATCGCTTAAAATTTACAGTTGGTTTTTAGCATTATTAAGCAACTAAATATAAAAAGTTTTGGTTAACTCGATCTGCGCCTCAAGGCAAAATGGTAAACAAACTAACAAAAGTTCGATCGAATTTGAGACAATAAAAGAAACTTTTAAATTCGCAACCATAAATTATCGATCGACAGGTTTATGCAAACTCTGGAAAATCCTAACAGTACCGCTACTTCCGCCGCTTTCGACACCACCATTCACAGACGTAAAACTCGTCCTGTCAAAGTTGGTGATGTCTTCGTTGGCGGTGGCTATCCCGTAGTCGTACAGTCAATGATTAACGAAGATACCTTAGACATAGACGGTTCTGTAGCTGCTATTCGCCGTCTGCATGAAATTGGCTGCGAAATCGTGCGCGTTACTGTTCCGAGTATGGCTCATGCTAAAGCTTTAGCCGAAATTAAGCAAAAACTCGCCCAAACTTACCAAAAAGTTCCTATCGTAGCTGACGTACATCATAATGGCATGAAAATTGCCTTAGAAGTTGCCAAACACGTCGATAAAGTACGGATTAATCCAGGGTTGTACGTATTTGAAAAACCAAAATCCGATCGCCAAGAATATTCTCAAGCAGAATTTGAAGAAATTGGCGAGAAAATCAAAGAAACTTTAGAGCCTCTAGTAGTTTCCTTGCGCGAGCAAGGTAAAGCTATGCGTATTGGTGTTAACCATGGTTCTTTATCAGAAAGAATGCTATTTAC
Organism: uncultured bacterium; assembly: GCA_964548905.1. GTDB lineage: Bacteria > Cyanobacteriota > Cyanobacteriia > Cyanobacteriales > Xenococcaceae > CAZJTL01. Next base: position 4,020 of record CAZJTL010000135.1, read on the forward strand.
CTATGGCGACACACCAGAAGGGATGGTAGAATCTGCCCTTGAATTTATCAAAATTTGCGAATCCTTAGATTTCCGCAATCTGGTTATTTCGATGAAAGCTTCTCGCGTACCCGTCATGTTAGCCGCTTATCGCCTCATGGCTAAGCGCATGGATGATTTAGGCATGGATTATCCTCTCCATTTAGGCGTTACCGAAGCTGGTGATGGTGAATATGGTCGCATTAAATCTACTGCGGGGATTGCAACCCTACTAGCAGAAGGTATTGGCGATACTATTCGCGTTTCCCTAACAGAAGCACCAGAAAAAGAAATTCCCGTCTGCTATAGCATTCTCCAAGCTTTGGGATTGCGTAAAACGATGGTAGAGTACGTTGCTTGTCCTTCCTGCGGTCGTACTTTGTTTAACTTAGAAGAAGTATTGCATAAAGTACGAGAAGCTACCAAGCACCTCACAGGACTAGATATTGCCGTGATGGGTTGCATCGTTAATGGTCCTGGTGAAATGGCAGATGCAGACTACGGTTATGTAGGTAAACAAGCTGGTTATATCTCTCTTTATCGTGGGAGAGAAGAAATCAAGAAAGTACCAGAAGATCGTGGTGTAGAAGAGTTAATTAATTTAATTAAAGCTGACGATCGCTGGGTCGATCCTTAAAATTAGGGTGTAGGGTGTGGGGTTAGGGATTAGGGATTAGGGTGTAGGGTGTGGGGTGTAGGGAAAAAAGTAGAATGTCTATCAATCACAAAGCTTATTTATTCGACTACGAGCAATTTGCTATCGAACTCAAAGAAATTATTGAAGAGGCTTTATTAACTGATAACAAGATTAATCTTACTGCTTTTATTTATCACAATCTCGCTTCACTTAAAGATCCCGATCGCGGGGGATCTCTAGATATCAATTGGGAAACAAGGCTTAGAGCGAAAGATGTTCATGAGTATGCAGATCTTGCTCTTACTAAATATTATGAACCTCAAAATGCGATCGGACTTAGCGATCGCTGGACAGAAATTGACGATCTTCTTTGTTACGAATTTGGCGATCTCTCTTTAGTCACTTTAGGCAAACCATTAGGTCCTAAAGAAAACTTTTTCGATCCTGGCGGTATGGGTGCTTATTTTCAGTCTTCACACCAAGTTGAAACTAATTTGCTGCGTTTGGAAGATACCGTTAGTCAAAGACCCGATCTGCTTAAGTATCTTGTTAGTACCATCGAGATGCTTCGACAGGCTTCGAGATTGGGAACAGGTCTTTATGTCACCTTCTAAATAAGTATTAATACTCTCTACACTTAATTAGAAAAATATATTAAGATTGTTAATAATTAGGCGAAGTCATTACGAGTTTAAGATATTAACGATGAGTAACCCAACTATAGAAAATCTAGTTATTATCGGTTCTGGCCCTGCTGGCTATACGGCGGCTATTTACGCAGCAAGAGCCAATCTCAAACCTGTCATCTTTGAAGGATGGCAAGTAGGTGGACTACCAGGCGGACAACTAATGACTACCACAGAAGTAGAAAACTTTCCTGGTTTTCCTGAAGGTATAACTGGGCCGAAATTGATGGAAAGAATGAAGGCGCAAGCCGAACGTTGGGGAGCAGAATGTTATACAGAAGATGTTACTGCTGTAGATTTGAGTCAGCGTCCCTTTACTGTACGTTCTAGCGAACGAGAATTTAAAACTCACAGTATTATTATCGCTACAGGCGCAACCGCAAAAAGATTGAGATTGCCTAGCGAAGATCGCTATTGGAGTAATGGGATCTCTGCTTGTGCAATTTGCGACGGTGCTACACCAATTTTTACTAACCAAGAACTAGCTGTAGTTGGTGGTGGTGACTCAGCCGCAGAAGAAGCCGTTTACCTGACTAAATATGGTTCTCACGTTCATTTGCTGGTAAGAAGAGACGAGATGCGAGCCTCCAAAGCCATGCAAGATCGAGTTTTAAACAATCCTAAAATCACAGTTCACTGGAATACGCAGCCAGTTGACGTTTTTGGTGAAGGCGATCGCCTGACAGGTTTAAAAATACAAGATACTAAAACTGGCGAGGTAAAAGACTTAAGCGTCAGAGGGATGTTCTATGCGATCGGACACAATCCCAATACTTCTCTGTTCAAAGGACAACTAGAGTTAGATGAAGTTGGCTATGTTGTCGTCAAACCAGGCACTACAGAAACCAGCCTAGAAGGAGTATACGCGGCTGGCGATGTACAGGATCGCGAATATCGTCAAGCCGTTACTGCGGCGGGAACTGGCTCTATGGCAGCCCTATCAGCAGAGAGATGGTTATCTGCTCATCATTTAATTCAAGAACATCACCAACAACCAGAATCAGAACACTATAGTGCTAAAGTGGAACAAGAGACAGTTGACGATACAGAAGATACCTTCGATCTCAAGGCAACGCGCCATTATGGAGGTTATGCCCTCAGAAAACTCTTCCACGAAGGCGATCGCCTGTTAATGGTTAAATATGTTTCACCAACTTGCGGTCCCTGTCATACTCTCAAGCCGATTTTGGATAAGGTAGTTGATGAATACGAAGGCAAAATTCACTTTGTGGAAATTGATATCGTCGCCGATCCAGAAATCGCCAAGATGGGTCAAATTGTTGGTACACCAACCATACAGCTATTCAACAATAAAGAATTAGTTCAAGAAATTAAGGGCATCAAGCAAAAGAGCGAATTTCGTCAGTTAATCGATCGCTATCTCGAAAGTAAGGAAATTGCCAAGAAATCGTAGTAAAATCAATCACAAAAAACTATTTCGATCGTGTCCGCACAACAGCCTGAAACTGTAGATCTTAAAGGTGAATATATCGAACATATTCATCTTCTTTCTAGCTTTGAATGGGGATGGAATAGCTTGAATCTAGTCTACGAAATCGAACCTGCTGGCGAAATGCCAGAATCTTTTTTAGAACGTCATGCTTTGATAATTACTCAGGGAGATTTTCAGGCTAATTTTTTCCTCAATGGGAAGTGGCATCAAGAAGATTACAGCCAAGGTGATATTGTACTTTTACCTGCTCATGAATTATTTCCCAAAGTACAAGTCGATCGCGATGTTCCTTTGATTCAACTTTATCTCGAACCAAAATCCCTTATTTCTGTCTGTGAAACCAACAAAATTGAAATTATCCCCAATTTAAAGTTTCGCGATCCTCTGATTCAACAGATGGGAATTGCTCTAAAAACCGAACTTACTATAGGTGGTGCAGAGAGTAGATTTTATGCAGAATCAATGGCGACAGCACTTTCAGCGCACTTACTTAGTAGATATTGCGATCGCTCGTCTTCCTTGAAAGAATATACGGGAGGTTTGCCTAAATCTCAGCTCAAAAAAGCGATCGATTACATTCAAGAACATTTAGACCAAAATTTATCTTTAGAAGAATTAGCAGCAATAATACCAATTAGTCCACATTATTTTGCTCATTTGTTCAAGCGATCGACAGGAATTTCTCCACATCAATACATAGTTAAATGTCGCATTGCCAAAGCGAAATTGTTACTAAAACAAAGAGAGCTGCCTATTATTGAAGTTGGTCAACAAGTCGGTTTTCAAAGCCAAAGTCACTTTACTAGAGTTTTTCGAGAACATACTCAAACAACACCCAAAGTTTATCGAGATTCTTGGTAAATCTTCAGGAATTTACTTCAAGCTATAATATAGATAGAAACAAGCACATAACCTGTCTCGAAACTTATGGAGGTAATGGTTATGAAACGTATGATTTGGCATCCTGAGCCGAAGGATGAAAAAGTTAATCAGTACCTTGACCGCACCAATCGTGAGCCGTGGTTATTCATCTTAGCGGCAATCTTGGTACTTGTGTGTGTTTTTACACTCTTGGTTTTGTTAGGTGCTTTTTGAAAAATGTCCAACAAAACTATCCAATTCCGCAATCAAAGCATCTTTAACTTCCTTCGAGACAAACGAGGCTCGAAAGGAATTTTTAGCAAGTTGATAAATTTCTGACTGGCTCAATTTTAAAGCTGCTGCTGCTGCTTGATAATTTTCAGTAACATAACCGCCAAAATAGGCAGGGTCGTCAGAATTGACCGTAACGCAAAGTCCTAAATTCAACAGTTTTTTGAGATTGTGTTGTTCCATTGAATCGAAGACTTTTAGTTTGACATTTGATAAAGGACAAACTGTGAGAGGAATTTGTCCCTCGATTAAGTAATCGAGTAAATCCGCGTCTTCCGAGCAGCCAACTCCATGATCGATACGACTAACATGAAGTAGCCTGAGTGCTTCCCAAATATATTCTGGTGGACCTTCTTCCCCTGCGTGAGCAACAGTTAGAAAATTTTCAGCAAGAGCGCGCTCAAAAACTGCTTTGAATTTGGCTGGAGGATTTCCTTGTTCTGAAGAATCTAGACCTACAGCAACGATTGTCTCTTTGTATGGTAGTGCTTCGGTCAAAGTTGCCATTGCCTGTTCGGCACTCAGATGACGCAAAAAGCAAAGAATTAGTTGACTAGAAATACCGTATTCAGAACGAGCCTTTTGTAAAGCTCGATAGATTCCAGCGTGTATAGTTTCAAAGGGGATTCCTCGCTCTGTATGAGATTGCGGATCGAAAAAGATTTCTGTGTGACGCACGTTTTGACTGGCAGCTTTTTGCAGATAAGCCCAAGTTAAGTCGTAAAAATCTTGTTCCTGCTGTAACACTTGCATACCGCGATAGTAAAGATCGAGAAATGACTGTAAATTGGCAAAATTGTACGCTTTTTTGACTTCAGATACTGACTCGAAGGGTAACTCAATCTGATTGCGTTTTGCCAATTCAAACATAAGTTCTGGCTCAAGAGTTCCCTCGATATGAAGGTGCAGTTCTGCTTTTGGAAGAGCGCGAAGAAATTTTTTCATCCTAATTTTCTTTGCTAATCAGAAATTTTTTAGTAAAGGAAAAGTTATTGATCTCCCTCTTCCTGCTTAGAAGTAAACTCAATCTTAAAATTACCTTCTTCAGAAGTAAGAGATACTTGCTGATAGCTTACTTTCACAGATAATCCAGATGATAAAGCTTTAGAACCAGAAACAATCAATCCATTTCCCTGAGAACCCGTACCATATCCCAAATCTAATTGCCATCGGTAATTATCACCTAATTTTTCTTGAGAGTGATAGCGCCAACCAGAGATGGTCAAATTATTATAATCCCGATCTTGATTAGCTGTTTCATAACTAACAAACAAAGAGTAAGGCGAAGGCACAGATTCTTGATTGCCAAGATTGAAAGCTAATTCAGAGTTGGTTTTTTCGGGATTACCTTTATGCTTTAATTGCAGCAAACCTAAATTAGATTTAACTTCCCACTCCCATCGGTCTTCCATTTTACGATTAACACGAGCGAATAGAGATAAATCTTCTTCACCAAGCGAAAGATCTGCTTTAGCATTTAGAGAACGATCTTTATTATCACTTTCGACGATAAAGTTGAATCCAGACAAGGGTTTCCATTTGAGATCGAACTTTTGCAAAATACCGTCGCTATGATAATTTAACGTCAACCATGCCGAGGGTTTAAAGCTAATTTCGCTTTTGACATTAGTTCCCTGTTCTTGATGATTGAGGAAAGAAAAGGTTGCTTGTAGGGGAAGATTGGCAGGTTTGTAATAAAGGTTGCTAAATCCTGTCACCAGTTGATTGTAGAAAAAACCAACTCCAAAAGTTACATCTTTAGATACTCCTTGATTAAAGGCTATCCCACCACGAAAACCATTTAAGTTAAAATTATTGTTCGGATCGCATTCCACACAAGCTAGGCGATCGCCCTTTAGCTTTTGTTTATCGCCACCAGAAACAACTAAACCAGCACTACTATCTGACAAAAAACTGGACTCAGATAATTTATCTGCTTTCTCAACAAAATTAAATTTGACATGACTGGGGATGGTGGTTTTGGGTTTAGATACTTTCAAATTTTGATGTTCCCTAAAACCCCAATAGAAATAATTATGAGAACTCGACCAAAACACTGGTCGCGAACTTAAAATATATTCAGTTTTTTCTGATAGTCTCCAGATTGGCAGGCGATCGCTATTGAGAAGATGCTCATCAATCTCTGGAATTTTTTCAGCAGCATTTTCTGAGGGGGGCAACCATTGTTTTAATTTATTCGATTTAGTGATTGATTCTACATCTGTAGCTGAAACCGAAGGAAAGGTTGCGTATTTATAAAATTCTTTGGTATCAGGAAAGATGGTTGATTTGTCCCTCTCGATAGTAGGGATGGGGTAGTCTGCTAACCTATTAAAAGTTGATTCTGACAGAACTGGAAGATTGCTCAGCCAGAAATAACATAAACTACCAAAAAATAGATCTGCTAGAATGTCTTTCATTCAATCGTACAAGGTGAGGGAGCCTAGATAGAAAAATTGACTGAATTTAATCGATCGCTATATTTGTAAAGCACGCACAAATAACCTAGGGACACTTCTTCGCAGAGAATTATCCCAAGTGTAAGACCTCAAGCAAAAACCCTTATAAATTACTAGTTAGAATGTGCCTATTCGCTTCATTAATTAAGAAGCTGTTTTGCTAGCTAATACTATTATCAGCTTTCCTTATTAATTTGTATGTAAAGTTGATATTAAGAATCAATCAGCAAGGCATGAAGATTCGATCGAGTTTTGACAAGAACAATCCCAAAAAGTTTTATGAAATCGCCATCTACAAGTTTTCGCACCTCTTCTGGTACAATCGACAATTCAAAAAATAATTATTATGGACGACTCGCTCTGACTCGTTGCAGTTGGTTGTTAACAGTTGTCATAATTTTATTCTCTGCTTTAGGAATTTCAGCCTCTTCTGTTGCTCAAAATCCTAACGAAACCCCACCAAATACACCCAGTCAAGTAGAAGCTGCACCTGAAGGACAAAATGCTATCGAGCAGTCGCAGAATGCGCCACAAGAGCTAAAAGATCTCCTCTCTCGGATTGACGCAGCAGCAAATAAACAAGATCTCAAAGCGTTAATGGAGTTATATAGCCCTGAATTTACTAACTCCGATGGTTTGAACCCTTCTACTCTGTTTCAAGCTTTAACCAAAACCTGGACTCGCTATCCTCAACTCACCTATCAAACACAAGTAGTGTCTTGGGAGGAAAAGGAAGGTGCATTAGTTGCAGAAACTATTACCAATATTACTGGCAAGCAAGAGAGTAAAGCGAGAACTGTTAATCTGAATTCTAAAATTCAGTCAAGACAATATTTTAAAGACCAAAAGCTGGTCAAGCAAGAGATTCTCAAAGAAAAAACCGAGCTAACTTCTGGTGTGAAGCCTCCTCAAGTCGAGCTGGCTTTACCTGAGACAGTCAAAGTCGGTGCTAAATTTGATTTTGATGCTATTGTCAAAGAACCTCTAAATGACGAAGTTTTATTAGGAACGGCGATCGAAGAAAAAGTAATCGGCGATCGCTATCTCAATCCCACTACGATCGAATTAGAACCCCTTCCAGCAGGAGGGATTTTTAAAACAGTAACAGCACCTGCTCAACCAGAAAATCGCTGGCTTTCTGCTATTCTGATTCGAGGTGATGGAATTACTATGGTGACGCAACGATTGCGAGTTGAGAAGTAGTAGGTCATGCCATTATTGGAGGTGATTGGTATGCTCACCCCTTCAAACAAGCTGGACTAGCTTATGACACAGCATCATCAAATTTGGACGCAGAGTCCCGAAGCAGTGTATGAAATCTTAAGCACTTCTCCAGAAGGGTTATCAAGTCAAGAAGCCGAATCTAGATTGCACCATTACGGCTACAACGAACTTCCTGAACCTGCCCATCGTCCTTTGCTGTTGCGCTTTATCGATCAGTTGACTCACTTCATGGCGTTATTACTTTGGGTAGCAGGAATTCTTGCCTTTATTTCTGGAACGCCGCAACTCGGTTGGGCAATTTGGGCAGTAATTTGGATCAATGCCATCTTTAGTTTTTCTCAAGAATTTCAAGCTGAACGCGCCCTATCGGCACTGAAACAAGTTTTACCCACACAAGTAAAAGTATATCGAGATGGAAACATCAAGCAAATTCTAGCCAGAGAGTTAGTACCTGGCGATGTCATGCAACTCGAAGAAGGTGATCGCATCTCTGCTGACGCACGTTTAGTTTCCTCCCAAAGTTTATCTGTCGATGTCTCCGTCCTCACTGGCGAATCTCTTCCCGTCGCCCGTTATAGCGAACCCGTCTTAGACGAACATTTGCGCCCTGCTGAAGTTGCTAATTTAATATTTGCTGGTTCGATGGTTGCTTCTGGTCGAGGTTTGGCTGTAGTTAGCGCCACGGGATTGCAAACAGAATTTGGACATGTCGCTCATTTAACAACAGCAGTCAAACGGGAACCGAGTACCTTAGAAGTGCAGATTGTTAGGATTGTGCGAGTAATCACTGCGATCGCTCTATTTATGGGCGTGTCGAGCTTTTTCTTAACCAGTATCGTAGTAGGAATGGAACTTAAAGAAAGTTTTATTTTCGCTATTGGTATTATCGTCGCTCTCGTACCCGAAGGATTGTTACCTACTGTCACTCTCTGTTTGGCGATCGCGGTCAAACGCATGGTACGGAAAAACGCTTTGGTGCGTCGTCTTTCGGCGGTAGAAACCCTCAGCGCCACAACAGTTATCTGTACCGATAAAACGGGAACCCTGACTAAAAATGAAATGACTGTCTGCGCCCTCTGGATTCCCGATAGTTCGATTGAAGTAACAGGTGCGGGTTATGTTCCCAATGGAGAAGTAAAAATTCCTGCTAATGCTAGCTCAGAGCAAGTTAAATTATTACTGGCTGGTTCGGCATTGTGTTCCAATGCTAAATTGATTCATCCTGCTGGGATTAGTACCTGGAAAGAAATTGGCGATCCCACCGAAGCAGCTTTATTAGTCGCTGCGATTAAAGGTGGACTGAACCCAGAACAACTGCAACAAAAATCGCCAAGATTGCGAGAAATTCCTTTCGATTCTCGTCGTCGGATGATGAGTGTTGTTTTATCTAGTTCTCAAGATTTAATCGATCTAGCAATCGAACCTATTTCGCGATCGTCTTGTTTGAGTTTTACTAAAGGTGCTCCCATTGAAATCTTGCAGCGTTGTCATTCAATTTTAAAAGATGGGCAAATAGAAAGGATAACAGATACACAAAGAACAGAAATTGCCGAGACAAACGATCGCTTTGCTCGTTCTGGATATCGCGTATTGGCAGTAGCTATGAATTATGGAGGGCAAGAATTAGTCAATTTAAGCGCACAGACGCTAGAGCAAAATCTTATCTTTATTGGGTTGATAGCAATGCTCGATCCACCGCGCCCAGAAGTTGCTGAGGCGATCGCCTGTTGTCATCAAGCGGGTATTAAAGTAACTATGGTGACGGGGGATTACGGCTTAACCGCAGAAGCGATCGCCCATCGCATTGGTTTGATAAATGGTAGGATACGAGTCGTTACGGGCGACGGCATGAATAAGTTGTCAGATGCCCAACTTCGTCGCGTACTTCAACACCGAGGTGGACTGGTGTTTGCCAGAATGATGCCAGAGCAAAAGTTACGCCTAGTGCAAGCATATAAAGATTTAGGCAATGTGGTAGCAGTTACGGGGGATGGAGTAAACGATGCACCTGCTTTACGTGCGGCAAATATCGGGGTGGCAATGGGAATAAGCGGTACGGACGTGGCGCGGGAAGCGGCGGATATCGTCCTTTTAGATGATAATTTTGCCACCATCGTCAGCGCGATCGAACAGGGAAGAACTGTCTATCAAAACATTCGTAAATTTATTGCCTATATCTTGGCATCGAATGTGCCTGAATTATTACCTTTCCTGTTTATGGTTATTTTCAAGATTCCCCCTGCATTAGTGATCATGCAAATTCTGGCGATCGATCTGGGAACGGATATGGTTCCTGCGTTGGCATTGGGTGCAGAAAAGCCAGAAGTAGGCATTATGGAACGTCAACCCCGTAAAAAATCTCAGTTTCTCATGGATACTCCCCTTTTGGTGCGATCTTATTGCTTTTTGGGATTAATAGAGGGATTACTAGGTATGGCTGGCTTTTTCTTAGTTTGGTGGAGTTATGGTTACGATCTCCCTCAACTGCAAGCAGTTACTCCTGCTATCTTATCTCGTTCTGCCGATGCTGCTGTATTGGGAATCGATCGTCAAGCGACAACCCTAACTTTAGCTGCGATCGTCGCCTGTCAGGTTGGAAATGTTTTTGCCTGTCGATCGGAAAGAGTGTCTATTTTTCAACTGGGATTTTTTAGCAACCGTTTAATTTGGTTGGGAATTTTAACCGAATGGATGCTTATTTTATCCATCATTTATTTATCGCCGCTTCAGGCTTTATTTTTCACTACATCACTAACTATGTGGCAATGGTTAGTTTTATTAATCTGTCCACTAGTAATACTGGTTGCAGATGAATTACAAAAAAGATTTTTAGGCGGAAGTCGGAATTGACACTCTCCCGATCTGCCCGACCGCTAGGATCGATTCTATATTATTTAATTTAACCTGAGTTCGGGATAAGCTTAGCTCTCAGCCGTCAGCAGTTCAGCCGTCAGCAGTCAGCCGTCAACAGAAGGCAGAAGGCAGAAGGACGGCGCTTTGTATTCGGACGCAGGTTCCGAATCCGCGCCTCCAGAAGGCAGAAGGCTTTTATGTTTTTAATTGCTTAGGAGCGAACCCGCGCCACCGCACGGGCGAATTGCGAATTGAGTAAGGCAGGAGGGAAACAACTGAAAGCTGAAAG
>CAZJTL010000136.1:0-14788 GCA_964548905.1 uncultured bacterium
GTTTTGCGGTTAGCACAAACCCTCGCGCAAGCCCTAACATCCAAGTTAGAAGACAAACTATATTTCTCTCTAATGGTTTTATAAACCTTAGATTGAATAGTAGTTTTGCTTGTTATAGATGGCTTGACTTTCTGATTAGCATAGTTACAAGCAGCAGCAAACATCTCAAGAGTAGCATCTATCTTTTTAACTACTTCTTTAGAGGGGTTGAGCTTGCAAACTATAGTTAGGACTTGTTTCATGAGTCCAATTGTATCACTAAGTGACGGCACTTAAAAGGAGGGGCTGTCGCCTGTGGTTTCCCAGGCGTTTATAAGCCCCGTTGCCGAGTCGAAATTCCTCCAACGGCTAAAAGCACGTTGGCTTCCTTTCTCCCGTACTTACTGTGAAAAAAAGAATTGGCATTTTAACTAGTGGTGGAGATTGCCCAGGACTGAATGCGGCGATTAGAGCGGTCGTCAGTCATGCTACCTTGACCTATGATTGGGAGATTGTCGGGATTCCCTATGCAACAAAAGGATTGCTCGATCGCGCTTCTGTACCTCTAACCATGCACGGTTTGGATCTGCGCGGTTTAGATCCCTTACTGAATATGGGAGGAACGATTTTAGGCTCGATCAATCGCGGCGATACTCTGGCGCATGCTGATGAAATTATTGCTGGTTATCGAGACCTAGAATTAGATGCTTTAATTGCCATTGGTGGTGACGGTAGTTTGAAAATTATCGATCGCTTGGCACAACAAGGTAACTGGCAGTTAATTGCCATTCCCAAAACCATTGATAACGATATCGCGCTAACTGAAAGAGCAATCGGTTTCGATACTGCCGTTAATACTATTACTGATGCACTCAATCGTCTTGCTTTTACCGCTTCCAGTCACGATCGCGTGATGGTGATAGAGGTGATGGGGCGTAGCGCGGGACATTTAGCACTTCACGCTGGTATTGCTGGAGGAGCAGATGTAATTTTAATCCCCGAAATTAATTATTCGATTCGAGCAATTTGCCAACATATAGACGAACTGCGCGATCGCTGGAAACGCAAATTTGCCTTGGTAATGGTTGCAGAAGGAATTCATCCAGCTTCTGACCCCGTTAGTTGTAGTCAAGAATCATCGCCACCAACCCCAGGACATGCGATGGGACAATACATTGCCGACCAAATTATTAACTGTGACGATCGCCTGGTTGAAGTTCGCGTTTCTGTTCTCGGACATATCCAAAGAGGTGGAATTCCTTCAGCTTTAGATCGTCTAATTGCAGCCGCCTTTGGTAAAGCAGCAGTCGATTTAGTTGCAGGTGGACAATCTCATCAAATGGTAGCTTGGCAGAATGGTCGTGTCGCCGTTGTTCCCATTGAAGAAGTTTTGGCACTAAGTCCTTTAGCCGTCGATCCGCAGAGTTATTTGGTGGAAACTGCTCGCGCTTTAGGTATTTATATGGGAAGTTAATTTGTTCTCAACCTGATTATTTGCGCTAGTATATAGGTGAGAGCAATAGAAATTCTCCTTAAACCCTAGAATTAAGTGGCAACGCCTAGGAGAGAAGGCAAAGCCAAACCAGGCTCTTAGGAAGAGGCGACTAGGATAAGGAAACCAGGAAAAGCTACATGCTCGGTTCCACTCAGTATAGTTGGGGAGGAAACTTGGAAAACCAAATAGAAGAGAAGATTTGACGGGTAGAGTCTGCGAGTGACAAAGCCCGTCAAATCTTTTGTGAAGGTAAATTCTCAATTATCTCGATCATCCCTTGATTACCGCTACAGGTAACAAACGAGCTACCTTACAAGCAATACCAGCCTTACTAACCGTTTCAATGACGCGGCTGACATCTTTATAAGCTTGAGGGGCTTCTTCTGCTAGCCCTGATAAAGAGCCAGCTCTTACCAATATGCCTTCTTTTTCTAGATCTTGCCGCAGTCGATCGCCCCGTATCGAACGTTTTGCTTGGTGACGACTCATCAATCGTCCCGCCCCATGACAACTAGAGCCAAAAGAAAGGCGATCGCTCTCTTGAGTTCCTAACAAGAGCCAACTTTCAGTTCCCATCGAACCAGGAACCAGTACGGGTTGACCGAGAGGACGATATTCGGGTGGTAAGTCCGCAAAGCCAGGGCCGAAAGCACGAGTTGCACCTTTGCGATGAACGCAGACTTTTAGAGTATCGCCATCAATGACATGAGTTTCAATTTTGCCCATATTGTGAGCGATATCGTAAACCTGACGCAGCGTCGAGTTTTTCTGACCAAAAATCTCCTCAAAACTGCGTCGCGTATGCCAAGCCAAAACCTGGCGATTGGCAAAGGCGTAATTAGCCGCACACTTCATTGCTGCTAGATAAGCTTGTCCTTCTGCCGATTCGATCGGCGCACAAACCAATTCGCGATCGGGTAAATGAATACCATAGCGCACTACCGCAAGCTGAAAATCTTGAACGTAATCCGTACAAATTTGATGTCCGAATCCACGAGAACCACAATGGATTTGCACCGCCAGACATCTCTCGTGCAAGCCCATGACAGCAGCAGCTTCGCGATCGAAAATTTCTGCAACAATATCTACTTCTAGAAAGTGATTGCCCGCACCTAAAGTACCGAGTTGATCTTTAGCTCTATTCTTAGCTCGCTGACTTACGTAATTGGGGTCGGCACCTTCAAGACAACCAAATTCTTCAGTACGCTGCAAATCTTCCTCAGACGCATATCCTTGTGCTAACGCCCAACGCGATCCTTGCCGACAGATGCGCTCTAGTTCTGATAAAGATAGAAGAATACTTCCGCCTTCTCCCACTCCACTAGGACAATTGCGATAGAGACTACTGGCAAGATCGCCGAGCAAGAGTTGAGCAGATTCATAATCAATCTCAGATGCCAGGACGCGCACACCACAATTAATATCATAGCCGACAGCCCCAGGTGAAATAACACCGCCTGGAATTCGACTTGCCATCACTCCGCCTATGGGCATTCCATAACCTTGATGAACATCGGGCATAACCACAACTCGCCCAACCAATCCTGGTAGACATGCTACATTCACAGCCTGGGTAATGGATAAGTCATCTAAGGCATCTTCTAAAAGTTCTTCATCCGCAAAAATCCAAACGGGAACGTTCATTTGAGGATGAAAAGAGAGAGGAATTTCCCAGAGATAATTATTAATACGACGAAAATCTTGTTTGTTAACCATGATTCTCACCTCATGCGGTGAATAGGTTTTGGTTTTTAAACATCCATCACTAAAGTTGCTTCTAGTCCTCGATCGCTTTGAATTATTGCCAAATTGTTATAGGTAACTGCCTTGATATATTTATGCCACTGTCGAGTGGGCGCACCTCGCATCCGCATCCTTAAATTTTGGGAATCGAGTTGCAAGATTTCCAATTCACTAAAAGCTAAGTTTTCACTTTCGTGCAGATAGAGCAATTCATTTAACCAAGCAACCAAGAGGCTTTCGCGATCGATCCCTTTGAGTTCAATCTCTCTAACCAGATGGGGTTTTTCTGCCAGTTGAACTCCTGCTAGTGTATAAAGTCCGATCGCAGCTTGAATAAATAACTCTTCTAAATTTTGTCCCCAAATGCGATAAGCCCAGTCTGCTGTATGCTCGACTTCCTCAAAACCTTCTGTTCTGGAGATATTTGTTTGTGACATCGCTGCTCCTTTAACCTCCAGTTTGCTATCCAGATTAAAGCCCTTAATCTACCTTCTTTTGAGACACTTCTATTCTAACCTGAGTTCGAGATAAGCTTAGCTCTCAGCCGTCAGCAATTCAGCCGTCAGCAATTCAGCCGTCAAGAGAAGGCAGTCCAAATGAAAAAATTTTACCATCAGTTCATGAAAGAAGTTTTTTCCCTACCTCCCTACACCCATACACACGGCGCTTTGTATTCTGAGGAAACCTCAGAATCCGCGCCTCCCCTATACTCCTCTTTCAAGGCAGGAGGGAAACAACTGAAAGCTGATAGCTGATAGCTACCCTCCCTTTAAGCTGTCTTCACCCGAACTGAGGTTATTCTAGTAATTTTAAGCCATCAAAAATTGTAAATGTTCTCCAGGTCGATAACTTAAATCTTGAAGAGAACCTTGTAGATGTAAACGTCCTTCTTTCAACATGACAATCCAATCGGCTCTTTGAATTACTCTAGGACGATGGCTGATAATAATTGTACTTTTGCCTTGTCTGTACATCATTAAAGATTGAAGCACTTCAGCTTCACTAACTGGATCGAGAGCAGAAGTTGACTCATCTAAAATTAGAACTGGTGGATTATTAACAATTCCTCTAGCGAGTGCCAATCGCTGTCTTTGTCCGCCAGAAAGATTAGAACCAAATTCTCCTAAAACAGTTTGATATTTTTCGGGTAAGTTACTGATGAATTCATCAGCACCAGCAATCTGGCAAGCTTGGACGATGTTTTCAAAACTAATTTGAGGATTGCCCAAACGAAAATTTTCCAGAATCGATCGACTCCAAAAATGAGCATCTTGGGGTACTAAGACAACTTCTCTTCTGAGACAATCGAGAGAAAGATCTTGTTGATTGTAGATATCGAAGCGAAGATTGCCAGAATTAGGAAAGTACAATCCAGCAATAATTTTGGCGAGAGTACTTTTGCCACAACCAGATGTACCAATCAACGCAGTAACTTTACCTCCAGGTATAGTTAGAGAAAAATCCTGTAAGAGTTCGACTCTACCAGGATGATGAAAGTTGAGATGGCGACAAATAATGTTGGCATTATCTGGAATTCTTACCCAAGGCTTGCCATCACTATTTAAAGTTTCTGGAGTAGCGTCAATCACTTCAGTTAGACGTTGTGTTGCTGTTTTGGTGAGAGTAAATCGATCGACAAAACCAATTAAAGCATCAATAAAGGCAGTGAAATTATCGTTGGTACTTTTAAATGCCAGTAGCATTCCGATCGTTAATTCTTGTTCGATTACCAGCCTACTGCCAAACCACAGCAAGATAATGTCACCAATGCTGGAAACTAAGTTAGCGAAAATACCGTTGAGAAAACCAATTTGAATGGTACGAAACATAAAATTGGCAAGACGACTGTAGCGAGTTTGAAATTCTTCCCAAAATTGTGGAGCAGCCGTGGTAGTTTTGACTGTAATCGCACCTTTAAAAGTTTCGACTAAAATGCCCTGGTTTTCTGCTGATAGCACTAAAGTATTGCTAATTTTCTGCTGAAGAGAAGGCAGAAAAACGATCGTAGAAATACTCATTAAAATAGCGATCGCGCCTGCAACAACAGTAAGTTTTATACTGTAGAACATCATAAAGCCCAGAGAAATAAGGGCAACAAAAAATTGACTGGGCAGCCTGACAACGACTTCAGAAATTAATTGATTAATTTGTTGAATATCTTCTAGACGGCTAACAATTTCACCACTGCGACGAGTTTCGTAATAACTTAAAGGCAAGCGCAGAATTTGTCGCCCAAACTCTAAAATTAGCCCTAATTCAAGACGTTGAGCAAAATGAGCAACCAAGTTAGACTGTGCTAATTCCAGGCTACTACTAACCAAATTCATGATGATGACAGCGATCGCAATACTAGCCAGTAAATTATGGTCGCCTCTGACTAAAACATCATCAGTGAGGATTTGCATCAGCAGAGGAGAAGTCAGAGAAAGCAAACCTAAAACTGAGTTGAGTAAAAAAGTTTGTGCAATAATGCCGCGATAGGGAAGGATACGCTTGAGAAAACGACCTAATCCCCTAATTTTTTCCCTTTCATCAGCTTGGTTAAAAAAGCGAACCGGATCTGGTTCTAAAATTAGCATTACCCGATCTAGCCAAGCTTCGGTTAATGATTTTGGATCGAGATAACGAATACCTACACCAGGATCGGCAACAACATATTGTCTGCCTCGTTTACCATATAAAACCACCCAGTGATAGCCTTGCCAATGAATAATGGCTGGTAAGGGTAGCGCTTGTTTATCGATCGCCTCTAAAGGAGCTTTAGCACCTCTGGCATTGAAGCCAAGAGTACTTGCTCCTTGTTTTAATCCCAAAAGAGTAGTTCCTTGTTGTCCTGTAC
This sequence comes from uncultured bacterium, assembly GCA_964548905.1. Lineage (GTDB taxonomy): Bacteria > Cyanobacteriota > Cyanobacteriia > Cyanobacteriales > Xenococcaceae > CAZJTL01. Next base: position 6,057 of record CAZJTL010000136.1, read on the forward strand.
CGACAGCTTCCCGACAGCGACTAATGGTAAAGATACGACCATAGTATTTGGAAACAGAAGCCAAACAAGCTGCCCCACAATCTTCTTCACTGTGTTGTCGAACGATTTGGTATTTCATTGATCATGGCTAATTGCTAATGGTTCATGGTTCATTGCAAAACAGGGAGTAGGGAGCAGGCAGCAGGCAGCAGGTTTTTAATTGCGAATTGCGAACCCGCGCCACTGCACGGGCGAATTGCGAATTGTCCCCTGCTCACCTGCTCCCCCGCTCCCCCGCTCCCCTCCTCCCTGTCCATGTCTTTGCAAAAAGTGAAATAATGAGAAAAAGTGAAAGTTAAGGCAACTTTACTTACTTTCCAGGCAGGATCGATCTCTGGTTCGTTGAACTCATTGAAGTAGTTTTCGTTATCTTGAAAGAGTTCAGAACCAACTGAATCGATATCGTATAATTCGATCTGAGCCATTTATCTTCTCCTATTTACGAGGACAGACAAGAGGATTTCTGGTTGACTGGCATCCTGAAGCAGAAGGACAGCGATCGACCCAAGAAGCTGGATATTGATAACCACCAGCTATTGTTTCCATTTCGGTTTGAGTTAGTTCAATAATTCCTGCTGGATTATCTGGTAATTGCGATCGCTGCTGTTCGTCTAAATTTTCCCAATAATTTTCATCTTTCCAGGCGCGGATAATATCTTGTTCTGACATTATCAATCTCCTTAGTTTCAGTAAATAAAAGTGGTTTTCTTGCACCACTGTTTACTTGTCAGATCGACTTCAGAGAACTCTGCGATCGTTTACAAAGGTTTACATTGAGGAATTAAGGAGAATAGTAGTACCAGCAGGAATTTCAATGATTCGCAGATCTTTAGGGGAAAGATAGCCAAAGATACCGCTTACTAATGTTGCTGCTGAAGCAGATTTGACAATATCATTTACATCTTTACCAAAAGCTATTGTACTTAAACCACCTAGAACCCCTCCAGGAATCCCATACTTTTTAGCTTCATCCATACGACTTCTGACTCTGACGGTTTTTCCAGGGAGGCGATCGCTTTTTGCCTTCAACGCGATCGCTTTACCGTTAAAGATAATTGCATCGGCACTAATCTCGGCATCTCCATCTTCTGTAGGAATAATAGTAGCTTTGATTAAAGCACCAACAGGAATCGATCGAAAGGGTTGAACCAAAGTTAACATAATCGGTAAAGATTGTTTTTTGCCTAGATCTAAACCTAAGTTAGCAGTAGTAGCAGCAACCACAATATCGGTAGTTTGGGAATTTTCCGAATTTGTCGATCGCATTTGAGACTCCTGTTCGACTACTATCGTCGGAATTTTCTCTTGGGATTTAAATAATGATTCTGCTTGAGCAAATGGAGTGCTGAAAAATAGAGGTAATCCACTCAAGCCTAAAGATAATGCAACTACAGCGATTTGATTAGATTTCTTCTTAATACTCATAAATAATACTCCTTTGCTTCCCCTTGCTCCCTGTCCCCTGCCCCTCTGCCCCTCTGCCTCTCTGCTCCCTATTCCCTGGTCCCTAATTCCTCGGCATAGACATAAACATTTGAAAAAGACCTATTTTGGCATTAGTTTCAAATTGATCTCGTTTGGTTTTTTCCTGTTCTCGAACTGCTTCTAGATTAAAAGCCCCGTTAATATAAGACTGACAGTTATTGCCCACAACCTGATTTACCACAATGCCGTTATTTTGACTTTGCCCGAAAATGGGAACGCATAAATGAGGATTTGCTTTTAATTGTTCGCCTGTAAGTGCCTGAAACTTTTCTGCTTTAACTTTCACAGGTGCAATAACAACAACAGATATCAAAGCGATCGAAACACATCGATCTACACAATTAGATAACTTCATTTTTTTCTCTTTCTTGAATCAAATTGTTTAGCTTCGGAGGCTCTAGCACCAACAATGAAGGAACGCGCTCTGGTTCTGCTAAACGTAGCAATTCATAGCCGATTCCTGCCAGTCCAGTCATTAAGCCAGGAGTCTCCACTCCCGAAGGAACACCACAAAGCCAACCATGTTGATTAATGCTTTCGAGAATAATCGCAGCAAAGCGATCGACTTGAGCTTGCCAATGGAGCTTATCGAGAGTGAGACTGGCTTGCAAAAGCAATTCCAAGTTGCCCAAATCACCGTGACACAGAGAGTGATTGTTACCAAATCCTTCGGCTAGGGTGGTTTTCAAAGCGGTATCGATCTCGGAGCGGATTTCAGTATTATCAAGATGAGGAAGACTGAGTAGGCGAGCCAACCCGATTCCTGGCGCACCATGACACCAAGCACACAGGCAAGAAGCAGATTGTTCTTCTTTTTCTTTCAGAACTGTATTAGTAAAACTACGTAAATCCAACCAATTTCCTGCTTCGGGGAGGAAGTGACTTCGCTCATATTCAATAGCAGCTAAAGCTGTAGTTGCAAAACGTTGTTCGCCTGTTACTGCTGCCAATTCTAGCAATGACGCTGCTATTCCAGCCGCACCATGAGAAAAACCTGTCAGTGGCTTCTCTTCAAACATCTCATCTTTCCAAGTCCAACCAACACCATGCGCCATCATTTCAGCACGGGCAATGAGTAGATCGCCACATTGAATGGCGACAGCAAGAGTATCATCGGCAGGTTTACATTTATACAGAGCGAGTAAACTACTAATACATCCAGCAGCACCGTTGATAATGTCAAACTGCGTATCTTGCTCGATTAAATCGGGAAGATATTCAATTATCTTTTCCGCTTCAGTAATGAACTCTGGTTGATTCCATAACACCGCTAGATGGGTTAGGGTATAGATGATTCCTCCCCAGCCACCAAAAGCTCCAATCTGTTTGAGTCCCGATCGAAATTTCTCTATTTGAGAACGCATAGTTATTAATGCCGATCGCGCCAGATTAGTATAATTTTCTTCTTCTGTAGCCCTACCAAGATAAGCGAGAAAGAGTATTATCCCAGGCAAACCATCATATAAATCAAAGCCTAAAGCTGAGAGAACCCATTGACGCTCACCTAAAAAAGTTAAACCAATCCAAGCAGCATCTTCTTCGCCACGTACTGCTAAGAAATCTAGTCGATCGCCAATAGCACGAGCAGCAGCTAGTAGTCGATCTCGGTTGGCGATTGTCTGTGGCTCTGCGATCGAATAGCTTGGAAAAGCAGTGTTAGATAATCCCAGATAAACTGTTGCTAGAGAAGCTCGGATAAACCACTGTTGTTGTAACCTATCCAAGTCGCTCAACTTCTCTAAGCGACGGTAAACCATATCGATACTGGCTTCCTCAAGAAAATCCTTGAGACATTGCCCACAACTATCCCACACATCCCGCGAGTTTGGGCGCGTCACGAATATAGGTATATCTCCGTGCAGCAAGTCTTCGCGCTCTGCGGCGATCGTCTGTTTTAAGTAGGGTTGATGCTGCACCTGAAGCCAGAGTAAGTCAAAGTGGCGATCGCGCTCTAGGGCATCTCGCAACAGATCGGGATGAAAGCTTTCATCTAGCAACAAACTATAGATGCGAGTAGGACGGATGATAACTCTTACTTCATCTTCGGCAAAAGCAGCGATCGGTCCTTGTTTTGAGAGTAAATCTTCTCGATATTTAAGCAGCAATTGATAGATGTTGGTAAACCCATGCAAAATTTCTTCGGTATAATCCAACAAATTGACATCAATACCATCTAAAGTAGGTAGATTTCGGTCTAGTGGCATTTCCATTCGCTTACGTGCCAGTCGCATCTCATCAGTACCCATGCTTTCCCAATAAGGAAGCTGATGCGGAGTCAGTTGCCCTTCTTTTGCTCCTAAACCACTGAGATCGATACCTTCAGACTCATCATTGCCCCAAACACGTTGCGGCAGCAAACCTATACCCAAAACCGAGTAAGCCATTTTGTCGCTGGCAACTAAATTGGCTTGAGAGCTATCCATTTTACCTAGTTTGGGATGGAAGAGAGCTTCGAGATCGACCAAAACTGGATGTTCGCCGGCAGCAATTAAATTCTCGGAATGAAAATCAGTCGCTTGCAGGGCATAGAGCAAAGCTAGATAGCCCCCCTGACGCTGGTAAAAACGCTGGATTTCTGTTGGAGTTGTGCAGCTTTGAGCTTTAACAAACTCGACCCAACCGTAATCACCACGGTCTAGAATTTTTAAGATATAAAAAGGTGGATGATTGCCACGCACATTCAGCCAAGTGAGAAGTTCTTGAAAATGAACATCTACTGCTAGAGATCTCGGCTTGTAAACTAATTGCAAACCCGAACTGAATTTGGCGATCGGGACAGAACGCCCTCCTCGATGACTGTCTCCAGCACCACCTAACAACTCTACTAGTAAACCAGGTTCTTGTTCGGGACTGAATTTAGCTCGGATTTCCTGCCAATCTGCACATAAATGCCCAAGAAATTCCAAACTAAATGTCAGCCAATGATTTATACAAATAGTGGTTTGGCGAGCCAAGACAGGATATTCTTGCAAAATAGAAAGGGCAACATCTCGCTGACGTAAGCGTTCCACAAAACTGCGAAATCGCTCTTGAGGTGTATTACCTGTAAGCAACCCTTGCAGGCGAAACACATTCAGTTCTAAAACTAGGGTGCGGTTTAAGATTTGATGTAACTGTATTGTCAAGTTTGTTAAGAGCATCTCTGTAACTGTCTTCGCTTCAAAAGGCAGTTGCCCATGCTGCTCACTTAGACTCTCGATCCCTTCAGACAATCGATTCAAGCCTTGACAGATGAGCGGCTCAATTAAATATAAAAACCAACTAGTCTCTTCATCCTGCGTTGCTTCTGGAAGATGAAAACGCTCGGAATTAGTTGCAAATGCTTCGGCAATTTGTCTTAACCAAGTCGGAGTTTCTCTGAAACGTTCTCTTACTGCTTCAATTGGTTCACCAAGAAGTGATAAAAATTTCTCTTCATCGATCCCATCCATCGCCAACCGTTCGGCAAAGTAAGATTTTTTGAAAGAAGGATCTCGATTGCGCCATCGCTTCATCAGATTTTCAGCTAAATCTGCATTTACCTGTTTATTTTGTATTTGATTTGTTGCTACTGGTAGCGAGGCAATCCTTTCCTTTAAATCGATCGCTCTATACCAGTCAGAAGCTTGAAAGTATTCTTGATTCACGTTTTTTAACCCCTGCAAAGTGAAGTGAGAGAACAAGTTTTGGACATTGCTTAAGTAAGAGGAGAAGAGAAATCATCATGACTTCTCTTGACCTGATTGACTGACAAATCTTTCTCCCTCATCCCTTCGCCCCTTGTAGGAGAAGGGGCGAAGGGTGCGCGGTGAGGGCAGCGGAGTTTTGTCAGTCAACCAGAGTTAGACCGTTACTAAAGTCGATCTACAATTACCATTACATCAACACCGACTGCATGGCGAGCATTTCGTGCAGTTACCTCCTGTGCCGCATCCTGTGCCGTAGCCGCATCCACTACTTACACATTTTGAGCAGTTCTTCCCTGTTCCTTGACCTGTGCCGCCGCCGCCGCCGGCTGGGCGACCTCCTGTAATAACTTCCATGTCTGCATCTGAAAGTTCAGAAATTCCTGCTGGATTGTCAGGTACTCCAGAGCGTTGCTCTTCACTTAAACTTTCACGATAATTTCGATCTTTCCAGGCACGGATAATATCTTGTTCTGACATTTATCAATCTCCTTAATTTCAAGAAAAAACAGTGGTTTTTTGTACCACTGTTTACTCTTCAGGTGAACTTCGGAGAACTCTGCGATAATTTACAAAACTTTACCAACACTCTCTGCGTGATACGCGATCGCTTCATACCAGTCAGTAATAGGTAGTTCGGCAGGTGTTGTTACTTCTTGATACACTTGCTTACAAAGTTCGAGAAAGGAAAAATAGCATTTTCTACGCCACCACTCGCTAAGTTCTCTCAGAGGGGCGTTTTTGAGATTTCCTAATGCGTACTGTCTGGAGAAGCCATGTTGCAGAGGCACAACTGTACCATCAGCTTCGATAATTAGTGGCGAGATAATCTCAGCAAAAGGTAACTCTGCGTTATTTTCCAGGAACTCATTGGCAAAAAAACTACTAGGATTCGATCGCAAAAAATCTTGATGAACTAAATCGATCTGGATATAGAGGCGATCGCCCAAAGTTTTCTGAAGACGCATAGCTTGAAGATAGGCATATGCTCGAATGCTCTCATTTGGCTTTACTCCTGTTAGATATTGTTGGGCGCGTCCTACTTCTTCTAGTGGATGGATCTGTAGTAACTTTGCCTCTTGCTCTAAAGCGAAATTGGCTACCCAGTCTAATTCGCGAAAATTGCGCTTTGTAAGTGTAAAAATAAAGCCAAAGGGGATGCCAGATTGACGAAGACTTTCTAGCCGCCTCGCCATTGTCTCAAAAGCTTGCTCTTGTCCACGCATTCGATTATGAGATGCAGGCATACCATCAAGACTAATGGCGAGTATGTCGATCGCTTCTTCCAGTTTCTCAAGATGTCGCTCGTCTAAAAGCATACCGTTGGAAACTACGGCTGTACGCATTTGGCACTGATGAGCGCGATCGAGTAGCTCTAACAGAGATTGGTATAATATTGGCTCGCCTCCAGAAAAACTGACGTTAGCGTAGCCCTCCTTACTTGCGTCAGTAATTGCTTGCAATAGAAGTTCTGCATCGAGTTCTTCACGCTCATCAGGACTAGAAGAGGAGTAACAATGGAGACAGCGCAGATTGCACCGTCTGGTTGGGTGAATTTGTAAGACTTTATAGTTGCCAGTTGGTGTCATAAAAGTGTTCGCTGCTTCAATAACTTCTCTTCTATTACCGACAGGAGATAGGACTCTTAGTCATTTTCGGGTCGATGCAGATTCCATTAGGAAGAATAGTGTTTTGACCACAGGCTCCTCCTCCAAAGGTTCCAAAGCCTCCTCTAAGTTCTTCTTGTTCTTCAGGAGTAAGTTCTATTATTTCTTCAACTGTACCTGCTGGATTTTCAGGTAGTTGAGAGCGTTGCTCTTCATGAAGACTATTCCAATAGTCTTCATCTTTCCAAGCGCGAATGATATCTTCGTTAGACATGATTGTTCTCCTTTATTTTCTATTGACTCAAAACACTTTACTTAGGAGAAATACAGACAATATCATAGGTGTACTTAGGAGGAATACAGACAATACCACAGGTGTATTGATTAGTTCCTGGACAGACACAACCCGTGGCATTTTTACCAACGTCGCCACCTTGAATCGTTTCCATCTCTTGTTCTGATAGTTCAGCAATCCCTGCTGGATTTTCAGGTAATTGAGAGCGTTGTTCTTCACTCAAGCTATTGGAATAATCTTCATCTTTCCAGGCACGGATAATATCTTCGTTAGACATGGTTTTTCTCCTGTAGTTAAAGACTCCTAGGAAACAGAAAAGCTGTTTCTCTCAAACTATAAAAATTAATTTTCTTTACATAGACCCTTAAGATCGCAGGTAAGTCCGAGAGTTCCACCACCACCACCACAATTCATGATTGACTCGCAACCGCCACCAGCGATAATTTCCATCTCTTGCTCTGATAGTTCGATCGCACCTGCTGGATTATCTGGTAATTGCGAGCGTTGCTCTTCACTGAGGCTATTGCAATAATCTTCATCTTTCCAAGCACGGATAATATCTTGTTCTGACATTTATCAATCTCCTTAGTTTTAAATAAAAAACAGTGGTTGTCTTGCACCACTATTTACTTGTCAGGTCAACTTCGGAGAACTCCGCGATAATTTACAAAACTTTACCAATACTCCTGCATAACAGGCGATCGCTTCATCCCAATCAGTAATAGGTAGTTCGGCAGGTGTTGTTACTTCTTGATACAAAGGATTAAATATCAACAGCCTGCACAGGCAATAGTCCTCGAATTATTATTAGTATGAGGGTTACAATTGCCACGAATACTAGGCTCGCAATCACAAGCTGTAACCCGAGATAGGTTAATCATTCCGCCAGCGATAATTTCCATCTCTTGGTCTGAGAGTTCAGCGATCCCTGCGGGATTTTCAGGTAATTGAGAGCGTTGTTCTTCACTCAAACTATTGCAATAATCTTCATCTTTCCAGGCACGGATAATATCTTCGTTAGACATGATTTTTCTCCTGTAGTTAAAGACTCCTCGGAAACAGCTTTTCTGTTTCTCTCAAAGCATAAAAAATTAATTTTCTTTACATAGACCCTTAAGATCGCAGGTAAGTCCGAGGGTTCCTCCCCCACCACCACAATTCATGATTGACTTGCAACCGCCACCTTGGATAATTTCCATCTCTTGTTCTGACAGTTCGATCGTCCCTGCGGGATTGTCTGGTAATTGAGAGCGTTGTTCTTCACTCAAGCTATTCCAATAATCTTCATCTTTCCAAGCGCGGATAATATCTTGTTCTGACATTATCAATCTCCTTAATTTCAAGAAAAAACAGTGGTTTTCTTGCACCACTGTTTACTTTTCAGGACAACTTCGGAGAACTCTGCGATAATTTACAAAACTTTACCAACACTCTCTGCGTGACAGGCGATCGCTTCATACCAATCAGTAATAGGTAGTTCGGCAGGTGTTGTTACTTCTTGATACAAAGGATTAAATATCAACAGCCTGCACAGGCAATAGTTCTCGAATTATTATTAGTATGAGGGTTACAATTGCCACGAATACTAGTGGTCTGTCAATGATTAATTGATGGGTAAAGTCTCTTGAGTTTTATCCGAGC
>CAZJTL010000137.1:0-14772 GCA_964548905.1 uncultured bacterium
GTCATAAGTCATAAGTCATAAGTTTTTTTAATTGCGAATTGCGAATTGCGAATTGTTTCCCCGTCTCCCCGTCCCCCCGTCTCCCCTGCTCCCCCTCTCCCCTGCCCCCCCCGCTCCCTAACCCCTAACCCCTAACCCCTAATCCCTAGCCCCTAATCCCTAGCCCCCTAACTTTTTCGAGGTTAATCTACATGACTCAAATCCCTCCTAACCGTAGCGAACAAGATTTGTTCGACGAAATCGACGATTCAGGTAAATCTTTACAAGCACAACCGATTCCTTCATCTCTACAGGAAGCGGAAATGAGTAATTGGTGGCAAGGTCTGAGTTTGCGGACTAAAGCTACTATGTTAGCTATTGCTCTAGGTATCGTTCCCACCATCGCGATCGGTACTCTTGCCTATCAAATAGCCAGCCAAACCATCACCAAACAAGTATCCCAAGCAGAACTAACTCGTGCAGTGGGGATGTCTGACAAAATTAGCCGCTTCGTCAAAGAGCGTTACGGTGATATTCAAGTAATAGCTAGATTAGGGGTATTTACTAACCCAAAATTACGGGAAGCAACTACTATTGCCGATAAATTTAAGACTTTAGATAGATATGTAGAAGCTTACGGTGTTTACGATAGTATCGCCGCCTTCGATCTTAATGGTAATGTTATTGCTCAAACTAAAGGTAAAGCTCTCAGTAACCACAGCGACAGAAAATATTTTCAAGAAGCTCTCAAAGGCAATGTCTACATCTCCGATCCAGAAGTATCTAAATCCTCTGGAGAGGAAGTAATTCACTTTGCATCTCCGATTAAAGATACTGTGAGCGGTCAGATGGTTGGTGTGGTGCGAACGCGGATGCCAGTCAAATACCTAGAAGAAGTAATTGCCAACTTCGGTATAAACGGTGAAGAATATCACGTAGCCAATCCTGAAGGTAAAATTTTTGCTGCGATAGAAAAAGAACAAGTTGGTCGTAATCTCGATGATGACTTTCCTAAACTCACAGCCATTAAACAAACTGGAGAAGCAGGCTATACAGTTGGTGTCGATAAAATCGATAATGCCGAACAGTTAATTGCCTACTCTCCCTTTACTAAGTTAGAAGGAATGCCAGATTTAGGTTGGCATAATGTCATTGCGATCGATAGTAAAATTGCTTTTGCTGCTAAATATCACCTATTAACTACCTTCTTATTAGGTACTGGTGTAGCTGCTGTTGCGGTAGCTGCACTTGCTGTTTTCTTAGCCGATCGCGCTACTCGTCCTGTCTTAGCAGCAGCAGATGCGGTAGCCAAAATTGGTCGAGGAGACTTGGATACACGTTTAGAAGTATCTGGAACTGACGAACTGGCTCAGCTAGCTTCTAACCTTAACTCTATGGCTGGTCAGCTATACACTTTGTTAACCGAGCAACAACTTAGTGCAGAAAGAGCAGGGGTACTGAAAAACATCATCGTTAAATTGGTTAGTGCTTCCAATAGCGAAGAAATTTTCAATCTTGCTACCTATGAAAGTAGATTAGCTTTAGCAGCCGATCGCGTTGCCTATTTTCGTTTTGACGACGACAACAACGGTAAAATTATTGCTGAATCAACGGCTGAAGGTTATACCAAAATTGTCGGTACTGAGTTTTACGATACTTTTTCCGAGAAAGAGATTGAGTTTTTCAAGCAAGGTAAAGTTAAAGCTATTTCTAATATCTACCAGGCAGGATTGTCACAACTTTATTTAAAACAGCTAGAATCTTTGCAAGTTAAAGCTAATCTCGTTGCTCCAGTCTTAATTCAAGGGAAATTAGTCGGTTTGTTAATCGCTCATCAATGTTCTGCACCTCGTACTTGGCAAGAGGCGGAAATGGACTTACTCTCACAAATTGCTAACCAATCTAGTTCTTCCTTAGAAAGAGAAATTTTCCTAGAAAAACAAAAACTATCGGAAGCGAAAGAAAGACAAGAACGGGAAAACTTACAAATACGAGCGCTAGAGCTACTAATGGAGGTAGATCCAGTCAGCAGAGGTGACTTAACGGTACGTGCGAAAGTACAAGAAGACGAAATTGGTACGATCGCTGACTCTTATAACGCTACTATTGAGAACTTAAGAAAAATTGTTACTCAAGTACAAATTGCAGCTTCTCAGGTATCTAATACCACCACAGAAAAAGAAGCTTCCGTACAAGATCTCTCTCTAGAAGCAATTAGACAAACGGAAGAAATTTTGACTGCTCTCCAGTCGATCGAAGATATGGCACAAGCCAGTAAAATGGTAGCCAACAACGCAACTGAAGCAGAAGCAGCCGTACAACAAGCACTCTCAATTGTACAAGAAGGCGACCAAGCGATGAACCGCACGGTAGAAGGATTTATCGCCATTCGAGAAACGGTAGCAGAAACAGCGAAAAAGGTAAAACGTCTGGGGGAATCTTCCCAAAAGATTTCTAAAGTAGTTAACCTGATTAGCAACTTCGCCGAACAAACCAACCTACTAGCTTTAAACGCTTCAATTGAGGCGGCTCACGCAGGAGAAGAAGGTAGAGGTTTCGCGGTGGTTGCAGATGAAGTTCGATCACTATCCAAACAGTCAGCAGAAGCTACCGCAGAAATTGAAGCACTAGTTGCGGAGATTCAAGCAGGTACGAACGAAGTAGTCGCAGCGATGGAATCTGGTACAGAACAGGTAGTAGCTGGAACAAGATTGGTGGATGAAACCCGTCAAAGTCTGAACCAAATCAACGCAGCTAGTTCCAAAATCAATGAATTGGTAGACGCGATCGCTCAAGCTGCTAATAAGCAATCCAAAGACTCAGAGCGAGTTAACAATACCATGAACCAAATTGCTACCATTTCTAACCGAACTTCGATTGAAACTAGCAAAGTATCGGAATCCTTCAAGGAACTACTATCAGTTGCTAAAGACTTACAAGATACTGTATCGAAGTTTAAAGTCTCATAGTACAAGAAGGCAGAAGGCAGAAGTTTTTTAAGTCTGAAGTCTGAAGTCTGAAGTCTGAAGTCTGAAGTCTTAAGTAGAGAAGTTTTTTACTCATGACTCATTACTCATTAATCATTACTTCCCCTACACCCTACACCCTTAAACCCCTAATCCCTAGTCCCTAGTCCCTAACCCCTAGCCCCTATCCCCTATCCCCTACCCATTTTCTAAGGTTATTCCCATGACTCAGACTTCCCCAAGTCATAAACCGAACAATGATGAGCGCTCCGAACAATCTACTGCTGGGGAGAGACAATTTCAAGAGCATTCCAGCACTCTAAGCAATCTTCCTAAATGGCTTTACGATCTTCCCATTCGTAATAAACAGATTACCGCCCTTTTTACCTCGGAATTAATTACCATTGTTGGTTTGTTGGCGGTGGGAACTTCACTAGTCATCAGTAGTGGTAGAGAGCAGCTAGCCAACCAATCCAAGTCAGAACTTGCGAATACAGAAGTTGCTTACAATATCAAAATTAACCAGATGGGCTTTGGCTTTCGCGGTCAGGCTGAAAACGCTACCCTAATTGCTGCTGCGAGACTCCACGCTCAAGGTAAAGCTTTAGATAAAAATTTACAGTATAAAGCCAAAAACATTCTTCGCAATGAGCTGAGTTTTCGGCAAATCGAATATGCTACTTTAGTAGGCAAAGATTTAAAAGTAATAGTTAACGCCAATAAAAATAGAGCTGGAGAAAAATTTAATCCTAATAACTTAGTTAGCGAAGCTCTTAAGAGTCAAAAACAAATTAAGACTAGCGAAATTGTTAGCCCCCAAGAACTAATTCGCGAAGCTCCGCCTCTCTATTTTCAGGGTTCAAATCGCAATACTTTAATTCGCTACACAGTAACACCAGTTAAAGACCCAGAAACAGGAAGCACTTTAGGAGCGTTGATTTCTGGAGACATTGTTAATAATAAAGCTGCGATCGTTACCAATGCACTCAAATCTTTCCAAAGTGGCTACAATGCCATTTATCAGCGTTCTGATGAAGGTAAATTAACCCTGGCATCCTCGATTAATTTACCCCCAGGAATTGAGCTAAGTAAAGCTAGGTTCGGTTTGCCTTTCTCAGATGACTCCTTCCTAGAAGCAACATTAGCAGCAAAAGGGAAAGAAGTTACCAAGCGGGTAAATATTGAAGGGACAACTTATACTGTAGCGGCAAAAAGTATTAATAACTCTAAAGACGAACCTGTAGCCATCTTGGTTCGAGGTGCTTCCGAGCATCAACTCAATCAGTTGTTAAAAAACAGTATTCTCCTACAATTATTAATCGCTGGATTAGCAGTCGGTAAAGACTTTATCCTGGTATTTGTATTGGGTAAAGTTATCGTCGAGCCGATCGAAAAATTAAAGAAAAACACTCAAACCTTCTTCCAGGGCGATCGTCGAGTAAGAACGCCAGTTTTGGGAAATGATGAAATCGGTCAGCTAACCAGTACTTTCAATGAAATGGCAGATTCGATTCAAAACAACGAAGAAAAATTGCTTCAAGAAGCAGAACAAACTCGTTTCTTTGCCGAAATTATTGGTTCGCGTATCTTTACTTACGAAGACTTAGAAGAAGTTTTCCAAACAGCGATCGACAAAGCGCGTCAAATTCTAGGTACTCAAAGAGTCGCCTTGTATATGTTCCATGCCGATGGCAGTGGTCACGTTGTCCGCGAATCTTTAGCGGCTGGTTTTCCTAGTGCTTTGGTAAATAAAATTGAAGACCATTGTATTCTCAAAGAAACGATCGAAGCTTACATCAATGGTAAGTATACGATAATTAACAATGTTGCCAATGCTCAGTTATCTCCAGAACACCTCAATTTGATGAAGCAGTTGCAAATCAAAGCCAATTTAATCGTCCCGATTAGAAATCAAGGCAAATTATTCGGCTTAATTGCAGCACATCATTGCAGTCAACCCCATCGTTGGCAAGAGGATGAAATCAACTTTTTTAGACAATTGGCAATTCAGCTAGAGCTATTAATCGAGCGCCTCAGTTTTTCAGAACAGCAAAAACTGGCTCAGGAAAACGAAAGAAAAGCCAAAGAACAATTGCAAAAACGAGCGCTCGATTTGTTAATGGAAGTAGATTCTGTTAGTAAAGGCGATTTGACTGTTCGGGCAACAGTTACTCCTGATGAAGTAGGTACGATCGCCGACTCTTACAACTCCACTATTGAGAACTTGCGGCAACTGGTATCTCAAGTACAAACTGCGGCTAAGCAAGTAGAAACTACTACTAGCGATAACGATCTTTTCGTTCAACAATTATCAAACCAAGCATCGCGACAAACAGAAGAAATTGCCGAGGCGATGGAAAAAATTGAAGCCATGAAAACTTCGATTAACGCCGTAGCCGATAGTGCCAAACAAGCAGCAACCGCCATGGAAGAAGCTTCCCAAACAGTACAAGCAGGCGATCGAGCCATGAACCGCACTGTAGAAGAGATTATGGCGATTCGGGAAACGGTGACAGAAACATCCCAAAAAGTAAAACGCTTGGGGGATTCTTCTAAAAACATTTCTGTAGCGGTTAACCTAATTGGTCGTTTTGCCGCTCAAACCCACCTGCTAGCTCTTAAAGCTTCGATCGAAGCAGCACGCGCTGGAGAACAAGGTCAAGGTTTCGCGGTAATTGCAGATGAAGTAAGAGCGCTAGCCGCTCAATCAGCGCAAGCAACCGCAGAAATTGAAAACCTGGTTGCCAGAATTCAATTAGAAACGAACGAAGTAGTCAAAGCGATGGAATCTGGTACAGAACAGGTGACACAGGGAAGCAAACTAGTAGATGAAACTCGCCAAAGCTTGAATCGGATTGCACAAGTTAGTCAGAAGATTGATGTACTTGTAGATGGAATTGCTCAGGCTAGCTTAGAACAATTTCAAGCATCTGAAGTGGTCAGTCAAACCATATCTAGCGTAGCAGTAATTGCTGAGAAAAACTCTAATTCAGCCGAGCAAGTATCTGCTTCCTTTAAAAACTTGTTGGCATTAGCAGGAGAACTACAAGAAGATGTCGGTAAATTCAAAGTCAAATAAGTAGATTGTTCATTGCTCATCGTTCATTGTTCATTGTTCATTGCTCATTGCTGATTGAAGTTGTTATGTGGGAAAACCAGGTTTTGAAAATTTACAAGTCTATCAATTAGCTGAAAAATTAGCTAATCAAATTTGGATGATTGTGAATAACTGGGACTACTTCGCCAAAGATACTGTAGGCAAACAACTTATTCGTTCGGCTGACAGCATAGGGGCAAATATTGCAGAAGGCAATGGTCGATATAACATTCAAGACAATTTACGCTTTGTCAAAATAGCCAAAGGCTCATTATATGAAACTATTCATTGGCTAAGACTTACTTGCTTCCGCAAACTCATAACAGATGAACAAATCCAGAACATTAAACCTATTATTGATGAACTATCACCAAAACTAAGTGCATATCTCAACTCTCTATCAAAACAAAAACCCCAATGAACGATGAACCATGAACCATCAACAATCAACGATGAACCATGAACCATCAATGTTAGTAACATACTATGTCTCTTAATTCTGATATTCGCGACCAAGCCTATCAATTTTTCATCGAAGAAGCTCAAGAGCTTTTGCAGTCGATCGAAGAAGGCTTACTGACACTCAAAGAAGATCGCACTACTCCCAAAATCCACAGTTTAATGCGAGCGGCTCATTCCATCAAAGGAGGAGCAGCAAGTGTTGAATTGGATGCCATCAAAACTATCGCTCATCGTCTGGAAGATTATTTTAAAGCACTTTACAGTGATAGTATCGATTTTACTTCTGAGTTAGAAAGTTTGTTGCTACAAGCCTTTGACTGTTTGCGAAATCCTCTAACCGAGCAAATGGACACGGGTACATTCGATGCAGAAGAAGCATTATTATCTGCCGATCCGATTTTTGCTCACTTAGAAGAACTTTTGGGTGATGCTCTTAAACAAGCAGACAATACTTATATTCCCAGTTCGACAGATTTAGGTATAGACATAGTTTCTTCAATTTTTGATGTTGATGTAGCTCAGGGAATCGAGCGTCTTAACAATGCGATCGCCAACCCTAGCAATTATGAATTGGTGGGAGAAATTAAAACCCAAGCGGAGGTTTTTGCAGGTTTTGCAGAATTGTTAGGTTTACCAGGATTTGGCGCGATCGCACAAGCTGCCATGTCTGCTGTTAAAATTCATCCAGCCAGTGCGCTAGAAATCGCTCAATTAATGTTGACTGATTGCCAAATTGCTAGAGACTTAGTTTTAGCTGGCGATCGCGCTTCTGGTGGTAATCCATCTGCTGCTTTAGTTGCTCTCTCAGAAGGTAGTAGTCTTGGAGCGATCGACACATCAGCATCAGCCAATCTCACGGAAATAGCTGCCTTTGATGACATCTTCGGTGCGGAAATAGAAAGTTTACCAACAGAAAGATCGGAAGAACCAAGTTTTGAGTCAGAAGAATTTGCTCTAGATGATATTTTTGCAACCGATCTTGCTTCCCCAGTGGCAGATCTAGCCGAACCTACTAGGGATACAGTCGATAATGACGATCTTCTCGACAGCAATATTACTTTTGGGCAAACAGACGCAACTGTTTTGCAGGCAAAAGCAACAGATACTCCACAATTAGACGATCTTTTTGGAGAAGAACTTGCCAACTTCGAGATAGAAGCAGCCGTAAATTCACCAGCAGTTGACGATATTTTTGACACTAATCTAACAACTCTGCAAAATGAATTGACAGATTTTGAATCTAGTCAAGTAGAAACTTCGTCGTCAGAAACCGACGATATTTTCGATACAGACGTTACCTTTCTACAGGCAGATACATTCGCCTTTGCCTCAGAAGCACGATCTGCACAAGATTCTTCAGATAGTGATATTGCTCCAGCAGATGCCTTTAGCGCCGAGGCTTTAGCGGCAACAGAAGCCCATATCTTAGAAGAATTCGAGTCGGAATCTGTATCCTTAGATGATATCTTTGGTGAAGATCTAGAAGACTTACAAACATCTATTCTTAAGGCTCGTAAAGAGTTAACTCAAAGGGATCGCCTAGCTACCAATCTAAATCGTGCTGAAGAAATAGCCAAAAATCTAGAACAAGCGATCGAGTCGATCGCGCAAGACTTTACTCACTTACCATCTCTAGAAGACACCAGTACTCTTACTCCTACACCCCAACCAGATCAACCACAAGAGATTGCCCGTACCAAATCTGGTGAAGCCAAGCAAGAACAAAAACAGACCAAAACTACTACTCCTAACCAAGAAACTGCCCTTGGTGGCAATCTTTCTGTTAGAGTCGATCTCAGCCGTTTAGAGAGAATGAATAATCTTATCGGCGAGTTAGTGATTAACCGTAATAGTCTTTCCCTACAAAACGATCAATTACAAGGTAATGTCAAAGAACTGTTGACTAGATTTTCTCGTTTCCGAGAAATGACAGGAAAAATGCGAGAAATATCTGACCAAATGCTGATCGAGTCAGAAAGTTCTAAAGTCAGCCAAGCATCTTCATCTGCATTGCAGCAACAAGAAGAATCGATTACTCGTGAAACTAACTTCGATTCCTTGGAAATGGATAGCTACAGCAGAATCCATATGCTTCTGCAAGAAGTTCTCGAAGAAATGGTACAGCTAGAAGAAGCTGTGGAAGATATTACCCTATTTGCCAGACAATCCAACTTAACCATCGAACAGCAGCGTCAAATGGTCGCACAAATGAGAGATGAGTTAATGTGGGCAAGAATGTTACCTTTAAACCAGGTTTTACAACGCTTCCCTCGTACCCTACGCGATCTCTCCAATCAATACAACAAACCCGTCGATTTAAAAATGACTGGTACAGAAGTATTGGTTGATAAGGCAGTTCTAGAAAAACTCCACGATCCTCTTTTGCACTTATTACGCAATGGTTTCGATCATGGTATCGAGTCAACAGAAGCACGTCGTCAACTTGGTAAGTCAGAACAAGGTCAAATTGAAATCTACGCTTACTATCAAGGGAACCAAACTATTATTGAAGTTAAAGATGACGGGCAAGGTTTAAATTTAGCAAGAATTAAGGCTAAAGCGATTCAAAATGGTTTGCTTTCAGCAGCACAAGCCGCCTCAGTTAGCGATGACAGGCTGTTAGATTTTATTTTTGAACCAGGGTTTTCAACCGCTAAAAAACTTAGCGAGATCTCTGGAAGAGGTGTTGGACTTGATGTCGTTCGATCGCAGATCCAAGCAATGAAAGGAACTGTTACTGTCAATTCAGTATCAGGAAAAGGAACAACCTTCACCTTGCGCTTACCTCTAACCCTGACGATCGCCAAAATTCTTGTCTGTTTGACAGCTTCTGGTGCAGTAGCTTTCCCTTCCGATAGTATTGAAGAAATTATTATTCCAGAAAAAAATCAACTTAAATTATCCAGTAAACAAAGATTTTTATTTTGGAGCGATCGACTGATTCCGATTCATCCCCTCGGCGAAATGTTGCAATACAACTGTTCGTTCACTGTCGATAATTCCAGTAAAACATTTGATACGATCGCAGTCCCTGAAGATTGGGAATTACCGGTCCTGCTAATGCGTCAGGGACAGCAAATTATTGCTCTAGAAGTCGAGCGTTTAATTACAGAACAAGAATTAGTGGTTAAACCATTTGGAACCGCCTTAGCCGCCCCTAAATATAGCTATGGTTGTACGATCTTAGGGGATGGTACGCTGATTCCTGTAATCAATGGGGCAGTATTGATTGAAGAGTTCTTAGAACCTAGTGTATCTCAAGCTACAACAACCCATACTTCCAAAGGAGCGATCGAAGTTTCTGACTGGGAAGAGGCGGAAGAAGAGGAGGAAGATCCAACTATTATCACAGCGAAAGCTTCTCCTAAAGCTATACAAGCACCAACCATACTAGTTGTCGATGACTCTGCGGCTTTAAGAAGAACTTTAGCTCTCAGTTTAGAGAAAAACGGCTACCAAGTCCTACAAGCAAAAGATGGTAGAGAAGCACTAGAGCAAATGCACAAGCATTCACAAATTAACTTGGTAATTTGTGACGTAGAAATGCCGAATATGAATGGATTTGAATTCTTGGGGATGCGTCGTAAAGAAGCCAATTTAACTCGCACTCCTGTGGCAATGTTAACTTCTCGCAGTAGTGAAAAGCATCGAAGTTTAGCCAAACAATTGGGTGCTAATGCCTACTTTACTAAACCTTATATCGAGCAAGAATTTCTCGGAGAAATCAGAAAACTCGTAAATAGTTGCACAAAACTAAATTCATAGGTGAGGCAGGCAAAAGGCAAGAGGCAAAAGGCAAAAGTAAAGATAGTTTGTGTAATTAATTTTGTTTAGGCACTTACAAGAAAATATTAAGAAATAATCTCAGCTATCAGTCATCAGCTATCAGCTATCAGCTATCAGCCATCAGCTATGAACAATGAACAATGAACTTCCATTCAATTAAAAGAACATAATATGTCTAGCAGTTTAGTTAAATCTCAATCTAATACATTAACTTCTTTAAAAAACAATCAATCGGTTAAGTTACTCGTCTTTAACATGGGTAAATTAAATTTGGCTCTGTCGATCGATTATGTGCAAAAGGTAATTAATCACATTCCTGTCTATGGAAGTGGTACTAATCATGTAGGTATTATTCATTTAGAAGATAAAGAAATCACAGTTGTCGATTTACAGAGAAAGTTGTTTAAAGTTAGTCAAAATCTTGATTTTAGTTTAAAAACCTATTTGATTATTGCTAGAAATAGTTCTAGCGAACAAATCGGTATTGTTGTTAGCGAGACTCCTAGTTTGCTAGAAGTACCAATTTCACAAATTCGCGTTTTGCCAGAATCTTATCGTCGTGCCGATACTTTAGAATTTGCCAGCCACGTTACGATTATCGAGCAAAAAGAACAATCTTTGACTGTATTTCTCTTAGATGTCGATCGCTTGATTTAAAATTGTTCATTGTTCATTGTTCATTGTTCATGGGGCATAAGTAGCAAGTACGGGAGTGTCACGAATAAATTTCCTCTTTAGAGCTTTTTAAGGTAAGAGACAAAGGCACAGATTGACTCTGTTGAAGATTTAATTCTCGAACATCCCAAACTTGCAAACTGTCTAAAATTGCTTCTCTAACGATCGCCTCTTGTTCTTGAGATAACATTAGGCGAAAAGATTCGATTACTTGATATCTATATTCGTTCTCCAGCTTATTTTGAGAGACTAAACGGGTTAACTTTCTGACTGCAATTAGACGCTTAAGAGAGTCGCGATCGGTTAAGTCTGATAAAATTTGCTCAAATTTATTCTGATTTCGATCGAGACGATCGCGATTAAACTTCCAAAATAACAATCCCAAAGTAGCTAAAGTACCAAAACATTGCCAAATCATCGCAGTTGCTAGCCAATGATTTTCCGATTCAGCCCAAATCGAAGCCGCCATATAAGAACTAAAAGCCGCCATTCCTCCACCGCTAACTGACAAGAATAAGCGTCGATTAGAGCCTTTCACAAACTTCTGCCACTTGAGCCAGTAGGTATGCCATTGACGACTGGGCAACAAATAGACAAAAAACATTACGCCTATGCCAATACTTGTAGCCAGAAGTAACTTCCAATTCCAAAGCCACATCAGGATAATAGCGAACAAGAAAATTAGCCAGTTACCTATTTTTCTTAACTGATGGCGAGAAGGCGGTGTAATTCCATCGAGAAGTTGCCAAACTCTTTGCTGAAGTATAGCGTCAAGCAAATCTTCGATCGCGTAGCAAAATGACTTCCACCAAAAAGATGTTTTGGACACGGTTACTCAATTATCTGAGGAATAGAATCCAGAATAGATCAAAAAGTTCTGGTTTGGGAATTGTGCAGATAAATCAACACAAAATCTAGCGATCGATCGTAGTTCCCAACAAACAAGCTTGTTCTAGATTGACTCCACTTAAATTAGTCCCTTCTAATTCGGCACATAGTAAATTAGCTCCCATCAAGCTCGCTCCTGCCAAATTTGCCCCCCTCAAATCAGCTTCTTCTAGATTTGCTTGACTTAAATTAGCACCTTGTAAATCAGCCTCTTCTAGATTTGCTCCCTGAAGATTGGCACTGTTGAGATTTGCCCCTCTTAAATCTGCGCCTCTTAAATCTGCGCCTTGTAAGTTGACTCCTGTGAGATTCGCACCACTTAAAAAAGCACCTGCAACAGAAGCTTGTACCAATTTAGCCCCCATCAAATTTGCGCCCCTCAGATTGCTCCCTCTTAAGTCAGTACTAGTCAAATCTGTTTGCATCAGATTAGCACCCAAGAGATTCGCTCTTAAATCACTTGAGTTAAGCTTAGCACCAAGGAGATTAGCACCATCCAAACGCGCCCCTTTTAAATTAGAGCTAGATAGATCCACTCCTACAAGACTTGCTCCCGCCAGATTCACTTTTTCCAACTGGCATTGAGACAAATCCTCATCTTCCAAATTAGCTCCTGCTAGTTGTTTTTCTTTTCCACTACGAATTGAATCTAGTTCCATTTTTTAACAGGGTGTAGGGTGTAGGGAAAAAAGTAGGAAGTAGGAAGTAAGCAAAAGTAGCAAGTAGCAAGTAGCAAGTAAAAAACTTCTGCCTTCTGCCTTCTGCCTCCTGCCTTCTGTCTTCTTTACTCAGACTTAGGCTTAAAAGTCGAAGCTACATGCAATTCCTTCAACTGTTTCGCTCCTACTGGTGCTGGTGCGTCAGTAAGCAAACAACTTGCTTGCTGCGTCTTCGGAAAAGCAATCACATCTCTAATTGAATCTTCCCCTGCCAACAACATTACCAGACGATCCAAACCATAAGCAATACCGCCATGAGGAGGTGTACCAAATTCAAACGCATCCAACAAGAAACCAAATTTTTCGTAAGCTTCTTCTTTAGACAATCCGATCGCCTCAAAAACTTGTTCTTGAATATCTTTTTGATAGATACGCAGACTGCCTCCACCTACTTCAATTCCGTTGTAAACTAAATCGTAAGCTTGCGCTCTGGCAGTTTTGAGATCGTTAAGATCTTCTGGTTTTGGTGCAGTAAAGGGGTGATGCAGTGCTTCTAGGCGTTTTTCGTCTGCATTCCACTCAAACATGGGGAAATCTGTCACCCAGAGTAAGTTAATCTTACTCTCGTCAATTAATCCCAATTGTTTGCCAATAAACAAACGCAGGCGATCGAGAGATTTATTGACACCTGCCGTATCTCCCGCACCAAATAAGAGTAAATGTCCTGGTTTTGCGCCAGTTAAGCTGAGTATTTGCTGTTTTTGTTCCTCGCTTAAATTATCTTTAATTGCACCAATAGTATCGATCTCGTTTCCTTCTCGCACGCGAATGTAAGCAATACCTTTCGCACCTGCTTCGGTTGCTTCCCTAAAGATATCGCCGCCTGGTTTGATTCTGACATTGGAAATTGCCTCATTTCCCCCAGGAATAGGCAGAATTTTGACACTTCCACAGTTTTTCACCGCATCGGTAAAGACTTTGAATCCACAATCTTTGACAACATCAGATACGTTAACTAACTCTAAACCGAAACGAGTATCAGGGCGATCGCTTCCATATCTTTCCATTGCTTCAGCGTAGGTGATACGAGGAAAAGGACGGGGAAGATCGATATTTTTGATGGTTTGAAAGATCTGACAGATTAATCCTTCGTTGAGTTCGATAATCCGATCTACAGACATGAAACTCATTTCCATATCCAATTGAGTAAATTCTGGTTGTCTGTCGGCGCGTAAATCTTCATCACGGAAACATCTAGCGATTTGATAATAGCGATCGAAACCAGATACCATTAGCATCTGTTTGAATAACTGAGGTGATTGAGGCAGTGCAAACCACTCACCTGGATTGACACGAGAAGGAACTAAGTAATCTCTAGCACCTTCAGGAGTAGAACGAGTCAAAATTGGAGTTTCAATTTCAATAAAGTTTTGTTCGTCTTCCAAATAGCGACGCATCACTTTGACAACTTGGTGACGCATTTGTAAATTTTGATTGAGGCGATCGCGTCTTAAATCTAGATAGCGATATTTGAGGCGTACATCTTCTCTTACCGATTCACTATCCGAACCAGAAATTGGGAACGGTAATTGTTTGCTGACAGCATTTAGTAACTCGATGCGATCGGCGTAAATTTCTACTTCCCCTGTCGGTAATTTGGGATTCAACGATTCTTCAGGACGTTTACTAACTCGTCCGATAATTCTCACTACATATTCGTTACGCAGTTTTTCTGCATCTGCATAGGATTCTGAAGTACGTTGGGGATCGCTGACAATTTGCACTGTTCCCGTGCGATCGCGCAAATCGATAAAAATTACTCCACCATGATCGCGACGGCGATCTACCCATCCACACAGAGTAACGGTTTCTCCTATTTGTTTTGCTCTTACTTCACCACAATAATGAGTTCTCATAGCCAAGAATTTAAAGATATTTGTTGAGGATAAAGTTTTTTCTACTTTAATTTAACGAGAATGCCTTGCCCATTATGCAGCATTATTGATGGTTAATGCTTATGTATTATTTGTATTATTATACTACATAGCTAAAGGGAACGGGGAATTGCTGGTTGAGCTTTTTGGGATGGACAAGTAAGTGAAATGGCGGAAATTTTCCTAGATACAGCTATTGTTACGATAAAAATAATTCGGTAGATTCGATCGCAGTTAATATGAGAGGAATTATTTTTTACTTGCTCAGCGATCTTCAATAGACCTCTTGCAAAAGTCAGAACAAAATAAGAGAAAATAATTCAAGA